>NZ_NSFU01000002.1:0-413271 GCF_002294875.1 Mesorhizobium sp. WSM4312
GACGATGGCCCGACGGCGGGCTTGACCGAGAACGCGGCCAAGGTACTGCATGACGAGACGGCCGGCGTCGATGCCAGTTCCAATGACCAGGCCGGCGCCTTGCCCGCCGCCTTCGCGGCGCTCGGCACAGCGCTCGGCTGGGCGGCCAGCGCCTCGGCGGTGGTCACACCCAATTCGAGCTTCGGCACCGACGGCGGCACCCAGACGCTTTCGCTGGGCGTCAGCGGCGCGAATGTCGATTCCGGCTTCGATTCCCTCGCCGGGCACAATATCCTGCTCAATGTCGAGGGCGGCCTTGTGGTCGGCCGGGTTGACGTCGGCAACGACGGCAGCACGACTGGCGATCCCGTCGCCATCGCCATCTCCATCAGCCAGGCCGGCATTCTCAGCATCGCGCAATATGTCGCGATCGCCCATCCGGATACGACCAACCCCAACGACGTGAAGACGATGCTCGACGGCGCCTTGCTGGCGATCATCACTGCCACGGACGGCGACGGCGATACCAGCAGCACCAATATCGCCATCGGCGACAAGGTGCAGATCAGGGACGATGGACCGACGGCGGCCTTGACCGAGAACGCGGCCAAGGTACTGCATGACGAGACGGCCGGCGTCGATGCCAGTTCCAATGACCAGGCCGGCGCCTTGCCCGCCGCCTTCGCGGCGCTCGGCACAGCGCTCGGCTGGGCGGCCAGCGCCTCGGCGGTGGTCACACCCAATTCGAGCTTCGGCACCGACGGCGGCACCCAGACGCTTTCGCTGGGCGTCAGCGGCGCGAATGTCGATTCCGGCTTCGATTCCCTCGCCGGGCACAATATCCTGCTCAATGTCGAGGGCGGCCTTGTGGTCGGCCGGGTTGACGTCGGCAACGACGGCAGCACGACTGGCGATCCCGTCGCCATCGCCATCTCCATCAGCCAGGCCGGCATTCTCAGCATCGCGCAATATGTCGCGATCGCCCATCCGGATACGACCAACCCCGACGATGTGAAGACGATGCTCGACGGCGCCTTGCTGGCGATCATCACTGCCACGGACGGCGACGGCGATACCAGCAGCACCAATATCGCCATCGGCGACAAGGTGCAGATCAGGGACGATGGCCCGACGATCACGGTGCCGTTTGACGGCGACCAGAACACCGGCAACGGCACCGGGACCCACGAGGCTCTGGCCAACACGCTCAACGCGTCGGCTACCGGAGCCTTCGGGTACGACATCGGCACGGACAGCCACCCGGCCTCGTTCTACGACGCCACGCACTCTGACTTCGTCGATGCCAACGGAGCCCTTGATGGTATCCAGATCGGGCTTACAGGTAACCTCACCGGCCTTGTGCCGACGCCAGGGACGACCCCGTTCCTTAGCTCGTTCGCGACGCTTCAGTCGGAAAGCGACACCTCGGCGTCGTTCAACTGGCAAATCTCGTACGATAGTGACCCGAACACGGCCGGCAACCAGACTGCCACAGCGGGTGGCACCCTTGTCTTCAACAAGGTTGCCGACACCTACACCATCACATTGAACGACACGGTCGAGGGCTTCACCAAGGACATCCTGCACACCTCTGAGCTCTTGTCCAAGGAGCCGGTGAGCAACGTCGGTCACCCAAACATCGTGGTGGAGAAGCTTTTCGACGCTAGCACCACGAGCGATCAGACCGACCGGGACTTCTTCGTGCAGTTCACCGGTAACTCGAATCCCAACGGGAACCCCTTCGGGTTCAACGCGACGGGTGACGGCAATCCGGTTGTCGGCGGTGTTAACGACACCATCTTCAATGCCGGCCAACAGATCAGCAGCAACTTCGAGGATTGGGTTTCTGCAACCCAAGCCACGAACGGGGTTGCCGGTGACACGATCCAGAAGGGTGAGTTGCTGACGTTGCGGTTCTTCGACCACAGCCCCGGCATCATCACCGACGACGGCGCCAATAGCGTCCCGAACCAGACGGCCAACGATATGGCAATCAAGTTCGACGGTATCGGCAACAGCGAGGACTTGATGCTGATCCTCAACCTCGTCAATTTCGGTACCGACGGGGTCGCGGGTGGCACAGGCACCGCCGCCGACACGTTTACCACGAAGGCGATGTACGTCTCAAACGCCGACATCTTCAAGACAGGGCAGGTGCCTACCGCCTACGCTGCCGACTTCCCGCTCGACAACAACGACGGTCTCGTTATCGTCGAGAGGAATGACTACAACGGTGCAGGCGAGAACTGGGTACTTCAGGGTGTCCAGATCATGCAGTCTGGTAATGGTCTCACCGGCCCCGATAGCAACCCGAACTTAGCCGGCCTTCAGGAGACACCGACGGCGATCGACCTGCAGCGGGCGACCGGCTCCGGTGGTGGTAGCACAACCTTCGCCCTACAGAACTGGGACCCCACCGACAACGATGTGCTGAAGATCACGGACATCGGCTTCACCTCGACGCAGACCACGACGCCGGATGCCCATCTCGACTTCGCCTTCCAGGTGGCGGACGCGGACTTGGACCAGACGACGCCGCAGCACATCCTTGTTGATGTCGCCTGACGCGTAACCAACGGGGGCAGCCATGGCTGCCCCCGTTGCGCCTCCCGCAATCCGTTGCACGGAGATGTCATCCCGATGATGAAAAACAGACAACAGCCCCCTGCCTTGCAGGTGGTGATGAAAGAGGCCAGACGCGCCATCCGGCCGCTTATCTGGTTCAGCGGGGGCATCAACGTACTGATGCTGACCGGGGCGCTTTATATGCTCCAGGTCTACCATCGCGTGTTGTCCAGCCACAGCTTGGAGACGCTGGTGATGCTGTCGCTGATGGCGGCAGGCGCACTCGCGACAATGGCGGGGCTGGAGGTGGTGCGCGGGCGTCTGCTGGCCACCGTCGGATCGTGGATGAACGCGCGATTGGCACCGGTTCTCCTGACCGCATCGGTGGAATATGCCGCCTCGGCGCCCGGTCATGCCAACGCACGTCCCCTGCGCGACCTGGATCAAGTGCGGAATTTCTTCACCAGCCCAAGCATCTTCCCGATCCTTGACGCGCCCTGGGCGCCGCTGTTCTTCGCCGCCATATTCGTCATGCACCCTTGGCTGGGCTGGTTGGCGCTGTGTGGCGGGATCGTCCTGTTTGCCCTGGCGGTGCTCAACGAATACCTCACACGCAAGCCCTTGACCGAGGCTGCGAACGCACAGTCGCGGGCCTATGTGCAGGCCGAGGCGGCGATCCGCAACGCCGAGGTCGTGCAGGCGATGGGCATGCTGAAGCCACTGCTGGAGGGCTGGAAGGCGCAGCAGGACGAGGCAAACAAGGGACAGGTTCTAGCCGCCAACCGTGGCGGCGTCATCGCGGCCATCGCGCGTTGCCACCGGCTGGCCCTGCAAATGGCCATACTGGGCCTTGGCGCCTATCTGGTGCTTCGCAACGAGGCTTCGCCCGGCATCATGATCTCAGCCTCGATCCTGATGGGGCGCGCGCTCTCCCCGGTCGAGCAAGCGATTGGCACATGGAAGGCGACGGTCGGAGCGCGTGCTGCTTACCGGCGTCTCACCGCGGTTGCCGGAGAGCACCGGGAAGCCACACCGGTTCTGCCGCTGCCACGTCCGAAAGGCAGGTTCGAGGCCGAGAACCTCGTGCTGGCCCGGCCGGGTGGCGAGCACATACTAAAAGGGATCAGCTTCCGGCTCAATCCGGGCGAAGCCATGGCGTTGATCGGCCCGAGCGGGGCCGGCAAAACAAGCTTGGCGCGGATACTGGCCGGCGCCTGGCGCCCATCAGGCGGTCGCGCATTGCTGGACGGCATGAGCGTCGCCGAATGGGCATCGGAGGACCGTGGTCATTATGTCGGTTACTTGCCACAGGACATCGAACTCTTCGCCGGCACTATCTCCGAAAACATCTGCCGCTTCGCGACTACCACCCCAGCGGTCTTCAACAACGTGGTCAAGGCCGCGCAGCTGGCGGGTGTCCACGAACTGATCAAAGGACTGCCGAAGGGTTACGCCACCGAGATCGGCGAAGCCGGAGCGGTGCTGTCGGGTGGCCAGCGCCAACGCATCGGGCTTGCGCGGGCGCTCTATGGCGACCCGGCACTCATCATCCTGGACGAGCCCAATTCCAACCTCGACCGCGAGGGTGAGGACGCCTTGATCGCCGCCCTCGGCGCGGTCAAGGCGGCGGGCACGACCATTATCCTGATCGCGCACCGGGCGAACATGATGGACAAGGTCGACAAGATATTGGTTCTCAACCGGGGCCAACAAGACCTCTTCGGTTCACGCGACCATGTCTTCAACGAACTCGCCGCGCGCGTCCGCCAGGTAACTCAGATACCCTCAAATCCGGCGCCGGAAATCTCCACCGCCGTAGTCGGCGTCGACAACGGGCCACGGCCCTCTTCCAAGCGTACGTCGCGTCAGAACGCAATGAGCACGGCTGTCGTGGCGAACCAGGCATGAAATGAGAACAGCTATGAACGTCGTGCCGTTACCCGTTCCGCCTCCCTCCCTGCTTGAACCGGTCCCCCTGCGTCTTACGGGCGTGACGTACACCGGCTTCGCCATCCTGTTCCTGTTCTTCGGCGTGGCCGGGGGCTGGGCGGCCCTGGCGCCGTTGGACAGCGCCGCGGTGGCCCCGGGCGTCGTGAAGGTCGCCGGCGACCGCAAGCTCATCCAGCACCTTGAGGGCGGCATCATCGCGGAGCTCGATGCCGCCAACGGTGATATCGTCAAGGCGGGCAAGGTCCTCGTCCGGCTCGACGACACCCAGGCAAAGGCACAGCTCGACCTGATCCAGAACCGGATCGCCACGCGCGAGGCGCTGGCCGCGCGCCTCAGGGCCGAGCGCGACGGCAAAGACGAGATCGCGTTTGACCCGGCGTTGCTCGCAAACCCCGCCACCGCCGCGAAGGACGCGGTTGCCGCGCAGCGTGACGTGTTCGCGGCCAAGCATCACAACTTGACGGACGAGCAGGAAATTCTCAATCAGCGCCGTCGCCAGACCGCGGAAGAGATAACAGGACTGGAGCAGCTTATCGTCACCAAGGACAGGCAGATCGACGCGATCGAGGGTGAAACCAAAGATCTCGAGACCCTGCTCGCGAAGGGGCTGACCACGCGCGAACGGAACCTTTTGCTCAGGCGGCAACAACAGGAGATCGAGGGGGATCGCGCCACCAACATCGCCGCGATCGCCCGCGCCAGAAGTGCCATGGCCGAGATCGACATGCAAATCTTGAACCTCGGCACAGTGCGGCTGAACGAGGCCGTCGACGAGTTGAGCAAGGTCGAAGCGGAATTGTTCGATCTTAGACAGGAGGAACGTTCCGCCAGGGACGTGCTTGCCCGTACCGATGTCGTCGCCCCGGTCGACGGCATCGTCATGGACCTGAAGGTCCACACGGCTGGCGGCGTCGTGAAACCCGGTGAGACGTTGATGACGATCGTACCGCTCGGACAACAACTCGTGGTCGAGGCCATGGTCAAACCGGAGGATGTCGAGACGATCGCTCCCGGACAGCCCGCGCACGTCAGCTTCCCGGCCTTCGCCCGCTACAATCTGCCGCCGCTCGACGGCGTCGTGGAGATCGTGTCGGCCGACCGCATGGTGGAGGAGCGCAGCGGCGCACCCTATTTCGCCGCGACCGTGTTGATCGACAGAAACGAACTCGCCAAGCTGGAGGGTCGCAAGCTGCTGCCCGGCATGTCGAGTGAGGCGATGATCCGGACGGGCGCCCGCACAGTGCTTTCCTACCTTGCCGAGCCGATCACGCAGAACTTCCGCCGGGCGATGCGGGAAAAATAGTCATAGGCGGCCCAAGCTGCATCGCAGGTCCTTGTCCCTACCGTGCGCTCAACGCGACCATGCGGTCGAGCGCAGCGGTCAGGCCGTGCAGCGACACCGGGAATGTCAGTGGCGTGTCCGCATCTGTCGTGACATTGAGCTTCAGCACCTCGCCTACCCTCAGCTTTCCGAGCACGGATCGGTCAATGGAAAACACCGCGATGCAGCCTGTCGGCAGGCAGGTCCTGAAGCGCTGCGGGGACAATGGCGGCTGATCGTCGATCTGCGGCGTCACACCCGGATCGAGCAGGATGCCGAAGGGCAGAAGCAGGGTGGCCGTCGTCGACCCGTCCGCGCGCCTCTGTATCTCCATGGCAAGCAGCCTTTGGCCATTCTTCTGGACCTGGTCCTGCGAAAGCGAGCAGACCCTCGCATTCTCCTGGACAGAGCAAGCCACGCTCCAGTCCTGATAGACTTCGCGCAGCGATGACGGTCCATCTGGAGCAGCCGCGGCCTTTTGTTGAGCCGACGCTGGCGACATCAACGAGAATGCGATTGCCCCGTATGCGCAGGCGGCCTTGAGGCCACGCTTCATGTGCAGACCCATTCGCGAATCTTGCATTTGGCCCCTGACGCCTCGCAGGCCTGCAAGGCAAGGTCTTCGGCCTCCCGGCGGGTCTCGGCCGAGTTCACGCCCCAGGGCGTGAAACGGTTCTCGACCTTGTCGGCCATGGCGAGCGCGCCGCAGTGCTTGTAGGGAAAGCCGGTCTCGTCGTCATCAGTCCAATGGCGATGGTTGCGGAAGACGGAGACGACGTTGCAGGCCTTGCCGCCGGCGTTCTCGCAATATTTCTGCGCGATGTCCTTCGCCTCCTGCCGCTTGTCGGCGCCCCAGAAGAAGCCGTATTTGCTGTCGGACTGCGAATAGGCGATGGCCGCCCAGATGCCTTTTTCCTCCTGCTGCGGTTCCGAAGGTGCCACCAGGTCGGCCGAGACGACGTGTCCGCTCCACAACAAGGTCAAGCCCAAAACTGCCAAAGCCCGTAATCTCATGGTCGGCACCCCTTTCCTTGATCCGGTCGAATTGCCTACTTCGCCGCCGAGGCGACGGAGATCACCACGCAGCTTTTGCCTGTCGGCAAGAGAAGGGCCTCACCCGCATTGCCGCCGAGCTCGTACACCTCGACCTGCCCGAGATGGTCGGTGATCTTGCTGCCTTGCGGAAGAATGGACGGGAGATCGGCGCACGGGCTGGCGAACGGCGCCACCCGCACCATCGTCCCTTCGCAACCCGAAGCGGTGGGCGATGCGAAAACGACGCCCGCGGCAGGTCCGCTATAGCGTTCCGTCGCATAGTCCATGCCGACGAAGGCCTGGACCGCATGCTTGTCGGCGGCCTGATCGTTCCACAAGGATTTGACGCTGTATTTGGTGCCTGTCGTCAAGATCTGCCCGAGCACCGGATAGATAGTCGAACAGGCCTGCACCCCGGCCTGCTTGACATGCTCGAGGAAAGGCGTGTCCGGAAGCGCCGGGTTGGCTGTCTCAGCCTGTGCGGCCGTCGCGCTGCCGACCAGATTGGCGATCGCGGCATAGTTCCCGGCGGCGAAGCCAAGGCCGGCCACGGCAAGCCCCAACAATGAAAATCCGATGACGCGCGGCCATCGCCGCCGCGTCGGTTCGACGAGCCGCTGCCGATCCGCCTCGACGGCCGGGCTGCTGCGTTTTGCGGACATGAACTGGTCCTGCTGGCTCATTGTGCTGCCCCGGTCATTTGAGTGGCGAAAGGGCTGCCGTCAGCCCCTTGAGAGTTGCTGCGGTCACCGTGATCGTCTTGCCGTCGACGGTCGGATAGGAAATCGCCGGCGTCGCATTCTGCGAGATCTGCTGGCGCATGACGGGGCCGACCGGCAGCATGCCGACGCAGACCACTTCATTGCAGCCGTTCAGGTGGACGTCGATCGCCTGGTCCCGCCCGTCGAACTTCAGTGAGACCAGGCCGTCGCTCCTGGCGTTCGGCGCGGTGCGAACGATCATGTAGGGCTTGCCGTCCTGCGTGGCGGCAAGCGACCAGCTGAAGGCCATCTTGCCCGAGGTATCCTCGATCACCTGCGAGACATTGCAGACCTTCTTGCGGGCTTTGAGGTTCTCGTCGCAGATCAGCGTCCAGTTTTCGAAGGGACGGATCGTCCGCTGATAGGTTCCCAGTTTCACGTCGGGCGGCAGCACCACATCCGAAGGCTTGATCCTGTAGGGCGACGCCACCTGCCCCGCGGCCGGCGCGAGGCCGCCGCAGAGCACCAGGCAAGTCAGTACGGCAAGTCCTTTCATTCCTGCCTCAGTTCAAGGTGAAGCTGATGCCGGCGCCGACGCCGACATGACCGCCGGCGGCCGTGCCCGACACGTTGCCGCGGATGCGGCCGTCCTCGCTGGTGTAGCCCGCACCGAAGGCCAGGGCGCTCGAATCCCGCCAGAAGCCGCCGCCCGCCGCGACGCTCAGCTTGCCGGGCCGGTCATCGTAGCGCAGCGAGGCCGCGGCAAGGCCGATCGCCGCCGCCTGGCGGGCTTCGTCGCGTATGCCGTCGATGTCGGTATTGAGCTGGCTGAGCTTCTGATCGGTATAGTTGTTGGCCTGCTGCAAGGTCGTGGCGGCCACCTTGTCGGTGTAGCTGTTGGACGTGTTGATGGCGTAATCGACGCGGTTGTTCATCTGGGTGACGTTGACCGCATCGGTGCCGGCAACACCGGGGCCGACATTGGAGATGACCACGGGCGCGTTGACGTCGCCACCCTGCAGCGTGATGCTGTTCTTCTTGCTGCCGTCCGGATTGGTGTCATAGGTGACGGCATTCTGGGTGAGCGATCCGAGGCCCGATTTCAAATCCTCGACCGCCGTGTTGGTGGCGTAGAGCTGCGAGCCGTTTATCGCGTCGGTGCTGCCGGCGTTGACCCGTCCGGCGGCGACATTGGTGATCGTGCGCTCGGCGCCGGCGTCGCCGACGCTGACGGTCCCGGTCGGGGTGGTGCCGGCGAAGGCGTAGGTCTTGCCGTTGATGACGGTGCTGGAAGTGCCGACGGCGGCCTGCGTCACCGAGCCCGAACCCAGCGCCACGTCATTGGCGTTGTTGGCCTTGGCGCCCTGGCCGAGCGCCACCGAGCCCTGGCCCGTGGCTGTCGAGCCATTGCCGGCGGCAAGGCTGTTGGTGCCGCTGGCCACGCTGGCCGGCCCGATCGCCACGCTGTCGGTGCCGCTGGCGGTGGAGTCGGCCAGCGTCGAATTGGCATGGAAATACTTGATGCCGCCGCCATTGCTGATGTTGGTCAGCGCGTTGTTGACGGCCGTGAACCCGTCATAGACGGTCGAATAATTGTTGCCCTGGATCGTATAGGTCGGGCCGGTGATCGAACCGTCGGGATTGACCGTGGTGCCGCCGCCGAACAGGTTGCTGATGTTTTGCGACACGCCCTTAAGCTGCGAGACGTTGACGGCATCAGTGTTGGCCGAGCCCGCCGCGACATTGGTGAGCTTGCGTTCGGCCCCGGCGCCGCCGATCGACACTTCGCCGACCGAGGTCTGCGGGGCGGTGAGCGCAAAGGCCGTGTAGCCGGTCTGGGCGCCGACCGTGGTGACGGACTGAGCGCCCAGCGCGACGCTGTTGATGAACGTGCTTTGGGCGCCGGCGCCGAGCGCCACCGACTGGATGCCGGACGCCAGCGAATTGGTGCCGAGCGCCAGCCCGTCGGCCAGCATCACATGGGCATTCTGGCCGATGGCCATTCCGCCGGGCGCGGTCTGGTCGACGATGGCGCCGTTGCCGATGCCGATGCCGTTATCGCCGTTGACGACCGTCGTCGGGCCGACCGCGACCGACTCGGCGCCGACCGCGAGCGAGTCGCCCGCCGCCGAATTGGCGTGGAAGTACTTGGTCGAGGTGACCGATACGGAAGCGATTGCGCCCTGAAGCTGGCGCACGGTGACGGCATCCTGCGCCTGCGTGCCGTCGGCGACATTGGTGATCTGGCGGTAGGACGAGGCGGTGCCGACCGACACGGCGCCGAGCAGCGTCTTGTCGGTGGTGTTGTACTGGATGAAGTTGGATGGACCGGCCGCGATCTGGCCGGTGGCGGGCGCCACGGCCCGGTCGGACACGGAACCCGAACCAAGCGCCACGCTGCCGTCGATGCTGGCCAGTGAGTCGCGGCCGAGCGCCAGCCCGCTGACGCCGGTCGCGGTCGCCTGGTAGCCGACGGCGGTGGAGCCGACCCCTTGCGCGAAGGAATCGGTTTGCGCCAGTCCGGCCTCGTTGGTGCGGGCATAGCGGATGCCTATTCCGTTGGCGTCGGTATAGGCGGTCGAGGTGTCGCCGGCGATGTTGTTGATCGTGTTGCCGAGATTGGTGACGCCACTGCCGATATTGGCGATATCGGTCGTGTTCTGCGTGACCTGCTGGTTGGTGGCGAAGAGCTGCGAGCCGTTGACCGCATCGGTCGAGCCGCCATTCAACTGTCCGGCCGCGACGTTCTGGATCTGGCGCTCGGCGCCAGCCGACCCGACCGAGAAGGCGCCCGCCGGCGTGCCGCCGGCGAAGGTGTAGTTCACGCCGCCGATCGTTGCTCCGCCGACATTGGTCGTTGCTCCTGACGTGGAATTCAGGCCGATCGCGACGTCACCAGCATTGTTGGCTACGGCGTTGGGTCCGACTGCGACGGAATTCGTTCCAATGGCCTGGGAATCCGGCAGGGCTGAATTGGCGTGGAAATACTTGATGCCGCCGCCGACATTGATGTTGTTGAGCGTCGTGCCGATGGCATCAACCGCCTGGTTGGTGGCGAAGAGCTGCGAGCCGTTGACAGCGTCGGTCGACGTCAAGCTGATCCGCCCCGCCGCCAGATTGGTGAGCGTGCGCTCCGCGCCCGGCGCGCCGATGCTGACCGTCGAGGTCGGATTGGTGCCCTGGAAGGCATAGGTGGTGCCGTTGATCACGGCATTGGGCGTGCCGACCGCTGCGACCGTCACCGAGCCGGAGCCGAGCGCCACGTCGCCGGAGCTTGCCGCCGCGGTGGCACCGTCACCCAGCGCGACATTGCCGGCGAGGCCGGCGGCACCTGCTGTCGAGCCGTTGCCCAGCGCAACGGAGCCCTGCCCGATCGCCTTGTTGTTGTTGCCGATGGCGACGGCGCCCGCCGCCATATTGGCCGCGGAGGCACTCGCCGTGCCGTCGCTGTTGGCGATGTTGTTGGCGCCGCCGGTGAAGGCGCCGGTGCCGCTGGCGTAGCTCGGATCGCCGATGGCGACCGCACCGTCGCCATAGGCTTCGTTGCCGTAACCGATGGCGACCGCCTTGCCGCCGTCAGCCACCGCGCCCGTGCCGATGGCGACGGAGTCGGCGGAGAGCGCGCTGGCGGCGGTGCCCATGGCGACCGCGTTTACGTCCTGTGCCACCGCGCCCGCTCCAACTGCTGTCGAGCCTGCCCCTGTCGAGACGGCCGACGTGCCGATGGCGATGGAATCGTCACCGCCGGCAGTGGACGAACGGCCGCCTGCGAACGCACGGGCGCCGGTGGCTTTGGAGGTGGAACCAAGCGAAGTGGAGTACGTTCCGCTTGCCGTGGCGCCCAACCCCAGCGCGCTGGCATTTGCGGCGGTCGCCGCGGCGTTGTTACCGAGCGCCGTTGTCGAGACGTCCGTGGCCTGGGCTCCAGAACCAGCCGCGACGGAGCCGACCCCGCTCGAAACGGCCGAATTGCCCAAGGCCAGCGCGAAATTGCCCGAAGCCGTGGCGACGTTGCCGAAGGCTGCCGAGTTTGATGCCGATGCATTTGCCTGGGGACCGATGGCGGCGGCATTGGTGCCGGCGGCCTGGGCCTGGAAGCCGACGGCCGCCGAACTGGCGCCGCCGGCAGAGGTGCCGATACCAAGTGCGGTACTGCCAACTCCGCTGGCGTTGGCGCTGACGCCGGCAGCAAGAGAATTGTCGCCTATCGCATTCGATCCGGTCCCGAAGGAGGAGGCGTTTATGCCGCTGGCAGCGGCCTGGCGTCCTACGGCAGTGGAATTGGCGCCGCTGGCGACGGATCCCCAGCCTGCGGCTGTCGCATAATTGTTGCTGGCCGTGGAACTGGTGCCGAGGGCAGTGGAGTTCCCACCCGAAGCAACGGAGAAGGTGCCCAAGGCGTTGGCGCCAGCCCCGAGGGCTTGGGCCTGAACACCGAGCGCGACCGAGTTGACGCCGCTTGAGATCGTGCCCTGGCCCAGCGCCATCGCGCCGCCGGTGCCCGTGGCTTTCGCGTTTAGGCCGAGAGCCACCGAATATTGTGCCGACGCAAGGGATGACCGTCCGACCGCGATGGCATCGGCCTGCGAAGCGGTGACATCCGTACCGATGCCGATAGCGCTCTGGGCGGTGACACCTGTCCCGGGGGCGGTGCGCGAGCCAAGATAAATGGAATTTATCGCGGAGGCGATCGTTCCGAAGCCAATCGCCACGGCATTCTGGCTGCCGGCGCTGGCATTGGTGCCCTCGGCTATCGAGTCGGCTCCGTTTTGCACGGCTCCGGATCCAAACGCGATACCGCGTACCCCGTTCGCCGTGCCGCCGCCGCCGAAAACCTGTGCTGATGCCGGCGTGGCGATGCTGCCCAATGCGATGGCACCCAGCGCCGCCGCCAACATCTTGCCGATGCCGAGCATGCCGAGTCCAGATCCGTTGCGCCGCATGCCGAGCACGCGGTGCGCCATGCGCAGCACCGCCATCAGGCGGCGGCGAACCGAGCGGGAGCCGTGCTCGGCCCCCGCAATCCAATGCCTGGCGAAATGCGCCGTGCGACGCTGAACAAACGAGCCACTCGAAATGTGATTGTCGGTCATGGTCCCTCTCCGTTCGCCAGCCGTCATCAAATGTCTGACAAATTCCAGCACTCGCAGAAAGCCATGATTCTGGTTTGCCGTATTTCACGAAATTGCTGTTTTGTCAGAAAAAATCGCGGCAACTTGACGGGAGTTAACGGATAGTTACTTTAGTTAGAGCTTTAATAAGGCAAAGTAAAACAATTAAGCGGTCAATATATCACCTAAGCTTCGAATTAAGCTTGCCGAAGCGAGCCTGCAAAGGCGTCAATCGCCGGTATTTCTTCATCACGGTAGTAAAATGGCTCTGACTCGAAAAGCCGCTCAAATGGGCGATATCGGTGATCGTCATGCGGCTTTCGGCAAGCAGCCTCTCAGCGAAGTCCAACCGCAGATCAAGCACATATTGATGCGGCGGCACCCCGAACGTCCGCGAGAAAGCCCGCACGAAATGATAGGATGACAGCCCGCAAACCGCTGCCATTTCGGCAAGCGCTATCTTGCGTGTAAAATTCTGATCCAGGAAATCCTGCACCTTGCGCGCGCTGTGGGCGGAAAGGCCGCCTTTCACGTTCAGCGCCGGCTGTCGCGCGGGACCGGGTCCGGATGCCGATCCCGGAGGGCCATCATCAGACCGCATCTTTCGGTCCCTTGATATTTCGCAGATGGAATTCAACCCGAGACCGCCCTCCCCGTTCCCCCCAAAAACAATTCGTGATTGATCGAGCTGTGGCCGCATTGTCGCTCCGGTTCATTCGATCAGTCCGGCCAGATGGCGAATAATGCACAGGCTGCATGCTATTTCGAATGACTCCCGTAATGCCTGCGGCATTGTGGCGACGGACGTATTTTGGAAAACTCCGGAAGCTTAGTAGAAAATTCCGGTCTTGGATTATCGGACTGCAGGTGTTGCCACTTTGCCATCCCGGGCTTTCAGTTTCTGCCCGGCGCATATCCGGTCATGGTCGGTGTTCTGCCCCTGTACTTCTTCATGGTCGCGGCCAGATGACTCTGATCCGAAAACCCTGCGAGGTAGGCGACTTCGGCGATTGCGAGCTCGCCGTCAACGAGTAACTTTTCCGCGAAGTCCAGGCGCAGGTTGATCAGGTATCGGTGCGGCGGCATGCCGAACGTGCTGGCGAACCTTGCTATGAAATGATTGGGCGAAACCCCCGCGACCGAAGCCAGCTCGGCGACCATGACCTTTCGCGCGAAATTCTCGTCGAGATATTCGCGCACGCGTCGGGCGCCGGCGGCGGAGAGCCCGCCCTTGGGCGACGCGGTCCGCCGGCTGCGGCCGGTGTAGGTGCGCAGCAGATGCACGCCGAACACGGTGAGCAGCGAGTCCAGGTAGAGCTCGTTCGGCGGCAGCGTGCCGGTCAGCTCCGCGGTGATCATCTGGGCGATGTTGAGCGCCCTCAGGTCGACCTTGCCGAACGCAGGCGGCTCGAGCTCCAAGTCGGAGCGATCGAATTCGTGCGCGGCCAGCTCCGACAGCGCTTCGGGAGAGATGGAAACGACAGCGTTTTCCCTGGTCTGCGTCCAGGCGAAGGTGCTGTCGACTCCAGCGGGATTGATGATGAGGCATCCGACCGGCGCATCGTATTCTGTAACTCTGTCGCTGCCGAGCGAGGCTCTGAATTTGCGCCCGGGCCTCAGCACGATGCCCGCGGAATGTTCCCTGGCCAGGAACGTCTGCGAGCCGGGGCCGCGGACGGAATGGATGACGCTGCCACGTGCGGTGGCTCTTCTGGGACCGGCACTTTCTGGAATGATGTCCAGGACATATCGGGCCACCCGATCGACGCCTCGGGAAACGCCGCTTTCCCGAGCTTCGTCCGCATTTTTCATTTGCGTTGCCTCAGCCGCCTGCCGCCGCCTGAAATCCCCTTGCCCCACCCCTTAACCAACGTAACGCAGGCGTCTCGGCTAGGGAAGAACTCTCATGCGCAAAGAAAAATTCTTATTCGCGAAAAGAGAGAAAAAATGACCGATCGACGAAGTTGGCGAGCATTCTATTTCAGGGCGATGGCCGATCTTCGCCATCCCTGAGATCCGTTTATCACCCGTGGGCGCGGCTTCGGCGAATCCATCTTCATTTTTTTGGCGCCGAGATCGGCGGCCAGGCACGACGGGGCGCCGAGCCGACCGGCTACGGCCGGCTGCTACAGATCACCGCGACGTTTCTCGTACAGATCCCAGGTGAGTTCGACAAAGGCCAGAAGGACATCGTCGCGGTTCCAGCCTGCCGCGACCGCCGCCTGGACGATCTCACGGAGGGGAGGCAGCAACTGGCGCTGGCATTCGGCAGACAGGTCGCCATCCCCCACGGGAGGCCCCTCGAAGTTGAATTTCGTCATTCGGCGCTCCCCCCGCCTCGGATCAAGTTTTATACCGCTAATTTCGTTCCCGCTGATATACAACAGATGTGATACCAAAGTACAGGAAGCCTTGGGCCACAAGGGCAGCACAGGACGATGCAGGACCACGCCGTCTCTTTGCTTTCCCTCGTGTCAAGTTGGTTTTCGAAGGCGGGCGTTCAGGAGGAATTAATTGGTGCAAACCCTGACTGGGACTAGATATCCTCGGCCAGGCGGCAACCGCCATCCGCCGAATGCGAGGCATGAACCGGCCGCATTGCCTTCTGCAACCGCTCGCTGGATAGTCCCGGCAATGTTCGAGACCATTGCGACTCACTGGACCCAAATCCTGGCGATCATCTCGGTGGTGATGGCGACCGTCGGCATCGCCCACGCCGTCATGACCAAGGAGGACGTGCGCGCCGCCACCGGCTGGGTCGGCGTGATGGTGCTGTCACCGATTCTTGGCGTGCTGATCTATGCCGTGGCCGGCATCAACCGCATCCGCCGCGCCACGATCACGGCGCAGCGTCCGCTCACCGGCGACGCGGTATCCGCCAAGGACGAGCGCGACATCGCCGCCGAGGAGGCCCTGATCGTCGAGCGCTACGGTCAGCGCTTCACCGGCCTGCGGACGCTGGGCGACAGGGTGGCGCGGCGCGCCCTCAACCCGGGCAATGCCATCGACGTGCTGGAGACTGGCGACGAGGCCTATGCCGCCATGTGCGCGGCGATCGCCGGCGCCGAGCGCAGCGTCCTGCTCGAGACCTATATTTTCGACAATGACGCCGTCGGCCTGCTTTTCGTGGAATCGCTGGCCGGTGCCGTCCAGCGCGGCGTCACCGTTCGCGTGCTGATCGACGCCGTCGGTGCCCGTTACTCCGTTCCCAGCATCCTCGGCCATCTGCGCCGCGCCAACATCCCCGCCGATGTCTTCAACGGCAACATCGTCATAGGCCTGCGCCTGCCCTACGCCAATCTCCGGACCCACCGGAAGATCCTTGTGGTCGACGGCATCGTTGCCTTCACCGGCGGCATGAACATCCGCAAGGGCTTTTCGGCCGAGTTCGCAGGCTCCAACAGCGCCAGGGACACGCATTTCAAGGTCACCGGACCTGTCGTCGCCGACCTCTTCTCGGTCGCTGCCGAAGACTGGCGCTTCGCCACCAACGAAGCGCTGAAGGGCGATGCCTGGCGAATTGCCCCGCTGTCGCCGGCACCCGGCCAGCCGATGCTGGTGCGGGCGGTCGCATCCGGGCCGGATGCCAGCAATGAGACCAACCACAAGCTGCTGATCGGCGCCTTCTCGGTGGCGCGCAAGTCGATCCGCCTGATGTCGCCCTATTTCCTGCCCGACCGCGAACTGATCAGCGCCTTGATCACCGCCGCCCGGCGCGGCGTTGAGATCGATGTCGTGGTGCCGGCGGTCAACAATCTCTTCCTCGTCGACCGCGCCATGACCGCGCAATTCGACCAGATCCTGAAGAATTATTGCCGCATATGGCGCACGGAGGGCCCATTCGACCATTCCAAGCTGCTGTCGATCGACGGCGTGTGGGCCTATGTCGGCTCGTCCAACCTCGACGCCCGGTCGCTGCGGTTGAACTTCGAGATCGATCTGGAAGTCCTCGATGCAGGCTTTGCCCGCGAGATCGAAGCCCGGATCGGATCGGCAATCGAAACGGCCAGTCCCGTCACGCTGGACTCCTTGCGGGCCCGCCCCTTCATCATCCGGCTGTTCGACCGCATCCTGTGGCTGGGATCGCCCTATCTCTAGATGGGTTCTCACCCTATCTCTAGATGGGTTCTCACCCTATCTCTAGATGGGTTCTCACCCTATCTCTAGATGGGTGCTCACCCTATCTCTGGATAGGCTTTAACAAAACGACGTGTTTGACGGATAGTTTGGTGTCGGCCGTGGAACATAAGCGCAAAGACTCTATTTGAGGTGCATGGTGAGACCAGCAGGCATGGCAGGCACACGGTGCGGATGAACGGACGCAGCCTCCCGGCAACCATGCTTTTGTCCATTCGCGACAGGCGGATGCGCAAGGCAAACGCGGCTGCGCACAAGGCAACCGCCACCACAGGCACCTTGGTTGCCTCCTACAACGTCCACAAATGCATCGGCGTCGACCGCAAATTCGATCCCGAGCGCACCAGCCGCGTCATCCGCGAAATCGACCCCGACGTCATCGCGCTGCAGGAAGCGGACAACCGTTTCGGCGACCGTGACGGGCTTCTCGACCTGCCCCGCCTCGAGCGGGAAACCGGCCTGGTGCCGGTGCCGATTTCAGCGACCGGCAAGGGCCATGGCTGGCACGGCAATGTCCTCCTGTTCAAGAAGGGCGTCGTCCGTGACGTGCATCAGATCAGGCTTCCGGGCCTGGAACCGCGCGGCGCGGTGGTGGCGGAGATCGACCTCGACGGAAACCGCACCTTGCGCATCATCGCCGCCCATCTCGGCCTGCTGCGCCACTCGCGCTCGCAACAGGCCCGTGTCGTGCTGGACATCATGAGCAGCGCCGATGAAAAGCCGACCTTGCTGCTCGGCGACCTCAACGAATGGCGGCTCGGCAACCGCTCGGCGCTCAACACGCTGCACGCGACGTTCGGGCCTCAGCCACCGGCGGTGCCCACCTTCCCCTCGAACCTGCCGCTTTTGGCGCTCGACCGGATCATGACCAATCGGCACGGAATGATCGCGGCGGTCGAAGCCCATGACACGCCGCTTTCGCGCGTCGCCTCCGACCATCTGCCGCTCACGGCCTTCGTTCGCCTGGACCACATGGTTTCCGCCGATAACGCCATGATGTCCCCGGCGTCGCAAAGCGTGTAGATCTACGGTGGAACGCTCCGGGTCATCCGCGAGTTTATGTGTCAAGTTTATATGTGTTGAACGCGCAGGAGGACAAAATGAAAAAGTTGATTTTAGCGTCCCTTTTGGCATTGGCTGCAACTGCATCGGTCATTGCGCCGACGCAAGCTGCAAGTGTGATTATCCAGTCCGACGATGGCAACCAATATTCACCAGACGATTCCGACAATGGCGGGATTGTTATTCGCCGGCACCATGACCGGCGCTATGACAACCAATATGAGGACGACCAGAGCGTTCAGTACGATAATTATGGCCAATATCGGCGTTACCACCGGCACCATCGCTGCCATTTGGAAACAGTCGTGCATTGGCGCCACCACCATAGGGTGGTCGAAGACGTTCGCGTTTGCGGCTAACCCACGCCTTACCCCGTTCTGACAGGACGTAGTCCTCGGCGGCGGCATGGCCACATTCCTTTCAAGGACGTGGCTATGCCGCATTGCACAATTTCGCGGCCTTCCCCACAATGCAGGCATGGTCCGATCCTCCCTAGCCGTCCTGGTGATCGATGAAAATCGCATCCGTGCCTCGATCATCGAGGCCGGCCTGCGCGAGGCCGGCCATCAGCTTGTGACAGTCATCCATGACGTGACCGGCATTGCGCGGCGGATCGCTGAGATCGAACCCGACGTCATCGTCATCGACCTCGAAAACCCTAACCGCGACATGCTCGAAAACATGTTCCAGCTGTCGCGCGCCGTGAAGCGCCCGATCGCCATGTTCGTCGACCGGTCCGACCAGGCCTCGATCGAGGCCGCGGTCGATGCCGGCGTGTCGGCCTATGTCGTCGATGGCCTGCGGCAAGAGCGTGTCAAGCCGATCCTCGACATGGCGGTGAGCCGCTTCAATGCCTTCTCGCGCATGGCGCGCGAACTGGAAGAGGCGCGCAGCGAACTCGAGAGCCGCAAGGTCATCGATCGCGCCAAGGGCATACTGATGAAGTCGCGCGGCCTCTCCGAAGAGGCCGCCTACACGCTGCTGCGCAAGACGGCGATGAACCAGAACCGCAAGATCAGCGACATCGCCCAGAGCCTGGTGACCGCTGCCGGGCTGCTGGGGCCGGCGGAGGACGAATGAGCATGAGCCATCAGATCACCGCCGGCTTCATGCCGCTTTTCGACAGCGCCGTGCTGGTGGCCGCGAGCGAGCTTGGGTTCGCCGCCCGCGAAGACATTGAGCTGACGCTGCACCGCGAGACGTCCTGGGCCAACATTCGCGACCGCATCGCTATCGGCCATTTCGATCTCGCGCATATGCTGGGGCCCATGCCGCTCGCCTGCAATCTCGGGCTGACGCCGCTCGCTTCCGAGACCATCGTGCCGTTCTCGCTCGGGCTCGGCGGCAATTGCGTCACCATCTCCAACGCTGTCTGGGCCGGCATGGCGGCGCATGGCGCCCAACCCGATCTCGATCCCGCGCGCGCCGGCGCGGCCCTGCGCGCATTCATTCGCGATCGGGCGGCCGCGCGCCGCGAACCGCTGCGCTTTGCCGTGGTGCACCCGCATTCCGGGCACAATTACGAACTGCGCTACTGGCTCGCCGCTTGCGGCATCGATCCCGACCGCGCAATCGAGATCGTCATCGTGCCGCCGCCCTTCATGGCCGACGCGCTCGCCACTGGACGCATCGACGGCTACTGCGTCGGCGAACCCTGGAACAGCGCTGCGGTCGCCGCCGGCACCGGCCATATCGTCACCGTCAAGGCGCAGATATGGCGCAACAGCCCGGAGAAGGTGATCGGCGTGCGCAAGGCCTGGGCCGACGAGAAACCGGAGGCTCTGGCGGCGCTGCTGCGCGCGCTGCATCATTCGGCGCGCTGGTGCCAGGATCCGGCCAACCACGCCGAATTGGCCGCGGTGATGGCGCAGGCCCGCTTCCTCGGCTTGCCGCCGGCCGTGCAGATGCCGATCCTGACCGGCCATCTGCGATTGGGCGGCGGAGCGGAGCTGGATGTCGACGACTTCTTCCTGCCCTTCGACAAGGCCGCGAACTTTCCGTGGAAGAGCCATGCGCTGTGGTTCTACACGCAGATGGTGCGCTGGGGGCATGTCGCGCACACGCCTGACAATCTCGCCATCGCCCGGGATTGCTACCGGCCCGACCTCTACCGCTCGGCGCTGAAGCCGCTCGGTGTCGCGCTTCCCGGGGCCAATGCGAAGGTCGAGGGCGCGCTCAAGGTCGCCACCGCGGTCGGCGCGACCGGCGCCGGCCTGGTGCTCGGCCCGGACGGTTTCTTCGACGGCCAGATCTTCGATCCCGATGAGATCGACACCTACATAGCGCGCCAGAAATCGGCCCGCACGGAAGCCTGATCATTTCCGCGCCACTATTGTGCATTGCACAAAAATTGTGCGTGCATTTGCACCCATGAACAATCTTTGGCTTGTCCACCCTGCGGGTTCTTGCGCCGATAGCTGTACTATATAGTTGATTTTATTTGTGTTTGTCATCTGCTCCGAAACTGGCACGGTTCCTGCATTGCAATAGGCAGACCCTTCTCGGGTCACGTAACAGGCGTCCAATGGCGGGCGCTACAGGCAAAGCTGCCGCTCAGGTCAACACGCGATCCCGGATGGACGGACGCGCGCGGCCTGGCCGGTGGCTTTTTTGTTTTGACCGAACACGCAATCGACGGCGCTGATCCGAGCAGTGCCCAACGGGAGATGACGATGACGAAACGCATCAAGACTGAAACCTCTCTTGAGGGCATGACCCGTCGCGGTTTTCTGATGGCAGGTGCTGCCACCGCGGCAACCCTGGCGGCCGCGCGTGCGCTGCTCCCCTCGGGCGCCTATGCCGCGACCGCCGCGCCGGAAGTCACCGGCGCCAAGCTCGGCTTCATCGCGCTGACCGATGCCGCGCCCCTGATGGTCGCCAAGGAGAAAGGTCTGTTCGCCAAATTCGGCATGCCCGATGTCGAGGTGCTGAAGCAGGCCTCCTGGGGTGCGACGCGCGACAATTTGATGCTTGGCGGTGCCGCCAACGGCATCGACGGCGCCCACATACTGACGCCGCTGCCTTACCTCATGCACACCGGCAAGGTGACGCAGAACAACCAGCCCATGCCGATGGCGATCGTGGCGCGGCTCAACTACGACTGCCAGGGCATCTCGGTCGCGCAGGAATATGCCGGCACCGGTGTCGGCCTCGACGCCTCAAAGTTGAAGGAGACCTTCGCCGCCAAGAAGGCCGCCGGCAAGGAAGTGAAGGCCGCCATGACCTTCCCGGGCGGCACGCATGACCTCTGGCTGCGCTACTGGCTGGCCGCCGGCGGCATCGATCCCGACAAGGACGTCTCGACCATCGTCGTGCCGCCGCCGCAAATGGTGGCCAACATGAAGGTCGGCAACATGGACGTCTTCTGCGTCGGCGAGCCGTGGAACGAGCAGCTCGTCCACCAGGGCGTCGGCTTCACCGCCGCCACCACGGGCGAATTGTGGAAAGGCCATCCGGAAAAGGCGCTCGGCCTGCGCGCCGAATTCATCGAGAAGAACCCGAACGCCACCAAGGCGATCCTGATGGCCGTCATGGAAGCCCAGCAATGGTGCGAGGCCAAGGAGAACAAGGACGAGATGGCCGCCATCATCGGCAAGCGGCAATGGATGAACGTGCCGGTCGCCGACATCATCGGCCGCCTCAAGGGCGACATCAACTATGGCAATGGCCGCGTCGCCAACGGTACCGATCTCTACATGAAGTTCTGGAAGGGCGGCGTTTCCTACCCCTTCAAGAGCCATGATTCGTGGTTCCTCGCCGAGAACATCCGCTGGGGCAAATTCGCACCGACCACCGACGTCAAGGCGTTGGTCGATCAGGTCAACCGCGAGGATCTCTGGCGCGAGGCAGCCAAGGACCTCGGCGTGGCGGCGGCCGACATTCCGGCCTCCTCGTCGCGTGGCGTCGAGACGTTCTTCGACGGCAAGGTCTTCGATCCGGCCAACCCGTCCGCCTATCTCGACAGCCTGAAGATCAAGGCATCGGCTTAGGCTCAACGGCACTCGCGCCGTTGTCGCCCAGCGCCCAGGAGTGTTTCCAAGACATGTCCATCCAAACCATCGAGGACACCAAGGTGAAGGCGTTTCCGGCAAAGCCCGCCGCCGAACTGGTTGCGTTCACAGCCAAGAGCCGACGCCGCATCGACCCGCTCGCCATTGCCGGCAAGGTCGCGACGGCGCTGGTGCCGCCTGCCGTCGTCATCGCCCTCCTGCTCGTCGTCTGGCAGGTCGCCTGCTCGTCACCGACCGCCAGCCTGCCGCCGCCGAGTCAGGTGTGGAACGAGGCCTATGACCTGATCGCGCATCCGTTCTTCGACAATGGCCCGCAGGATATCGGACTGGCCTGGCGGGTGCTGATCTCGCTGCAGCGCGTCGCCATCGGCTTCGGCCTGGCGGCGGTGGTCGGCGTGGCGTTCGGCGCGCTGGTCGGCCAGTCGATCTGGGCGATGCGCGGCCTCGATCCGGTGTTCCAGATCCTGCGCACCGTGCCGCCGCTGGCCTGGCTGCCGCTGTCGCTGGCGGCGTTCCGCGATTCCAGCCCGTCGGCGCTGTTCGTCATCTTCATCACGTCGATCTGGCCGATCATCATCAACACCGCCGTCGGCGTGCGCAACATCCCGCAGGACTACCGCAACGTCGCCCTTATCCTGCGGCTCAACCCGTTCGAGTTCTTCGTCAAGATCATGGTGCCGGCCGCAGCACCCTATATCTTCACCGGCTTGAGGATCGGCATCGGCCTGTCCTGGCTCGCCATCGTCGCCGCCGAAATGCTGACCGGCGGCGTGGGCATCGGCTTCTTCATCTGGGACGCATGGAATTCGTCGCGGCTGCCCGACATCATCGTCGCGCTCGCCTATATCGGCGTCACCGGCTTCTGCCTCGACCGCCTGGTCGCTGGCGTCGGTGCCTTCGTCACCCGCGGCACTACGGCAAAGTGAGGACAGCGCGATGACCGCCTATCTGAAACTCGACCATATCGACAAAACCTTCGCCCGCGGCGGCCAGGTCACCGAGGTGCTGAAAGACATCCGGCTGACCATCGACAAGGGCGAATTCGTCTCCATCATCGGCCATTCCGGCTGCGGCAAGTCGACCTTGCTCAACCTGATCGCCGGCCTGACCAAGGTGTCCGCCGGTGCCGTGCTGCTCGAGAACAAGGAAGTCGACAGCCCCGGCCCCGAGCGTGCCGTGGTATTCCAGAACCACTCGCTGCTGCCCTGGCTGACCGTCTACGAGAACATCAACCTGGCGGTGTCGAAAGTCTTTGGCCGCAGCAAAAGCAAGGCCGAGCGGCATGACTGGATCATGCGCAATCTCGACCTCGTGCAGATGGCGCACGCCAGGGACAAGCGCCCGGCGGAAATCTCGGGCGGCATGAAGCAGCGCGTCGGCATCGCCCGGGCGCTCGCCATGGAGCCGAAGATCCTGCTGCTCGACGAGCCGTTCGGCGCGCTCGATGCGCTGACGCGCGCCCATCTGCAGGATGCCGTGATGGACATTCATTCCAGGCTGGGCTCGACGACGATCATGATCACCCACGATGTCGACGAGGCGGTGCTGCTCTCCGACCGCATCGTCATGATGACCAATGGTCCGGCAGCGACCATCGGCGAGGTGCTTGCGGTGCCGCTGGCGCGCCCACGCCGGCGCGTCGAACTTTCTTCAGACCGGACCTTCCTGCGCTGCCGTGAGGCGGTGCTGAAGTTCCTCTACGAACGCCACCGCTTCGTCGCAGCCGCCGAATAAGGCCATGACCGAAAAGCGCAATCATCGGCAATTGGCAATGTGCATCGGCAATAGGCAGCCTACCGCACTGCACAAATATTACGCTGCCGCGCAAGGCATTCTGACTAATCTTTGATCCGCTGCCGCGCTTGGCCAAAAGTCGTTCGGCTGCGGTTCACATTGATTTCATTCGATAATCCAGGGAGCTCTAGAATTGGCACGCTTCCTGCATTTCGGAATGTAGGCCCGCAAGGGCCAAGTGATACGGCGTCCAATGGCGGGCGCCACAGGCAAAGCTGCCGCTCAGGTCAATGCGCAATCCCGGATGGACGGACGCGCGAAGACCTGGCCGGCGGCTTTTTTGTTTTTGCGAGATCGACGGCGCTGGCCCAAGCGGCGCCCAAACGGAGACGACGATGACGAAACGGATCGGAACTGGCGCGTCCCTCGCGGACTTCACGCGGCGCGATTTTCTGGCCAGCAGCGCGCTGACGGCGGCACTGTTCACCGCCGCGCTCCTGCTGTTTCCGACAGGCGCCAAGATTCAAGGCAAGGACCTGACCGTCGCGAACTCGGTCTCGTTGCATCCATCGATGCCGCGTCGCTGATCATTCACCCACAAAATATCCGCGGTGCCTCCCACGCCGCAGACCGGAGCCAGACATTGACCGCAAATCTCCCAGCCCCGCCCAGCCAGGACAATGCCCCCCGGCAGGCGCTTGTGATGTCCACCATCGCCTTCACCGTATGCTTCGCGGTGTGGACGATCTTTTCAATCATCGGCGTGCGCATAAAGCAGGATCTCGGGCTGAACGAGACGCAGTTCGGCCTGCTCGTCGGCACGCCGATCCTCACCGGTTCGCTCGTGCGCATGGTGCTCGGCGTCTGGACCGACCGCTTTGGCGGACGGCTGGTGTACACCGCGACCATGCTTGCGGCGGCGGCGGCGACCTTCCTGCTGGCTTTCGCGCACACCTACGGGCAGATGCTGGTCGCCGCGCTTGGCGTCGGGCTCGCCGGCGGCTCCTTCGCCGTCGGCGTGTCCTATGTCTCGCGCTTCTTCCCCGCAGACAGGCAGGGCACGGCCCTCGGCATCTTCGGTGCCGGCAATGTCGGGGCCGCGGTCACCAAGTTCCTGGCGCCCTTCGTGCTTCTCTCCTGGGGCTGGCAGTCGGTGGCGCTGATCTGGGCCGCAGCGCTCGTCGTCATGGCCGCCATCTTCTGGTTCACCACCGGCGATGATCCCGTCATCCGCGAGCGCCGCGCCGGCAAGGCAACACCCACGAGAAGCTTCTGGCAGGAATTCGCGCCGCTCAAGAATGTGCAGGTCTGGCGCTTCGCCTTCTACTATTTCTTCGCCTTTGGCGCGTTCGTGGCGCTGTCGCTCTGGCTGCCGCGCTACCTGATCGGCGTCTACGGCTTCGGGCTTGCGACCGCCGGCATGATCGGTGCGGCCTATTCAATTCCCGCAAGCGTCTTCCGCGCCTATGGCGGCGTGCTTTCCGACCGGATCGGTGCCCGCACCGTGCTCTATTCGACGTTCGCCGTCAGTGCCGTCGCGACTCTCGTTCTGTCTCTCCCCTCGGCAGACTACGTCGTGCGCGGCATTAGCGGGCCGATCGCCTTCCATTTCGAGATCGGCCCGCTCGCCTTCATCGCCGTCGCCTGCGTGCTCGGCTTCTTCATGAGCCTCGGCAAGGCCGCGGTGTACAAGCACATCCCGGCCTACTATCCGCAGAATGTCGGCGCGGTCGGTGGTGTGGTGGGCATGATCGGCGGGCTCGGCGGCTTCATCCTGCCAATCGCCTTCGGCGCGCTCAACGACCTCACAGGCGTGTGGTCGAGCTGCTTCATGCTGCTGTTCGTCATCGTCGCCACCTGCCTTGCCTGGATGCATGTCTCCATCCGGCGCATGGAGCGCGCGGCATCCGCCGAAGTTTCACCCCTTTCCTACGCGGCTGAGTGAGAGAGCGGACATGACAGAAAAACTCGTCATCATCGGCAACGGCATGGCCCCCGGGCGCATGCTGGAGCACCTCCTCGAGCAGGCGCCGGGCCGCTACGCCGTCACCATCTTCAACGCCGAGCCCCGCGTCAATTATGACCGCATCATGCTGTCGCCGGTGCTGTCGGGCGAAAAGGATTATGAGGAGATCATCATCCATGGTGACGGCTGGTACATCAAGCATGGCATCACCCTCTACAAGGGTCACAAGATCGTTGCCATCGACCGGCAGGCGAAAACCGTCACCTCCGACCATGGCGTAACCGAGCCCTACGACAAGCTCGTCATCGCCACCGGCTCGGTGCCGTTCATCATTCCGGTGCCGGGCCACAACCTGCCCGGCGTGCTGACCTACCGCGATCTCGACGACGTGCGAGCCATGATGCTGGCCGCCCAGTCGCGGGCCAAGGCGGTCGTCATAGGCGGCGGGCTGCTCGGCTTGGAGGCGGCGGCGGGCCTCAACGCGCAAGGCATGGACGTCACCGTGCTGCATGTCATGCCGACGCTGATGGAGCGCCAGCTCGATCCGGCCGCCGGCTACCTGCTGCAGCGCGCGGTGGAACAACGCGGCATCAAGGTCATCACCAAGGCCAACACCCAGGCGATCACCGGCAACGGCAAGGTCGAGCGGGTCGAGCTCGCCGACGGCACCGTCATTCCGGCGACGCTGGTGGTGATGGCCGTCGGCATCAGGCCGAACGCGACGCTGGCGAAGGAGGCTGGCATCGCCGTCAACAGAGGCATCGTCGTCGATGCCGGCATGCGCAGCAACGACCCCGACATCTACGCGCTCGGCGAATGCGCCGAGGTCAACGGCATGGTCTATGGGCTGGTCGCGCCGCTCTACGAGATGGCGCGCGTCGCCGCCCACCAGCTTGCCGGCAACGAGGCCGCCGCCTTCGTCCATTCGGACACGCCGACCAAGCTCAAGGTCACCGGCATCGAGCTCTTCTCGCTCGGCGACTTTGCCGAGGGCGAGGACCGCCAGGAAATCGTGCTGCGCGACGCCGCCGCCGGCGTCTACAAGCGGCTCGTTCTGAAGGACGACCGCATCATCGGCACGGTGCTCTATGGCGAGACGGCGGATGGTGCCTGGTTCAACGATCTCAAGAAGAAGCAGACCGACATTTCGCAAATGCGCGAAACGTTGATCTTCGGCCAGTCCTATCAGGGGGGTACCCCGCTGGACCCTATGGCGGCCGTTGCAGCCTTGCCGGATGATGCGGAAATCTGCGGCTGCAACGGCGTCTGCAAGGGCAAGATCACAGGCGCTATCACGGCCAAGGGCCTGACCTCGCTCGACGACGTCAGGGCGCACACCAAGGCGTCCGCCTCCTGCGGTTCCTGCACCGGGCTGGTCGAGAAACTGATGGTGCTGACGCTCGGCGACACATACAACCCTGCGGCCGTGCAGCCCATGTGCTCCTGCACCACGCTCGGCCACGACGAGGTGCGCCGGCTGATCAAGGCAAAGCACCTCAAGACCATTCCCGCCGTCATGCAGGAACTGGAGTGGAAGACCTCCTGCGGCTGCGCCAAATGCCGGCCGGCGCTCAACTACTACCTCGTCTGCGACTGGCCGGACGACTACGCCGACGACTACCAGTCGCGCTTCATCAACGAGCGGGTGCATGCCAACATCCAGAAGGACGGCACCTATTCGGTGGTGCCGCGCATGTGGGGCGGCGTCACCAACGCCGCAGAATTGCGTGCTATCGCCGACGTCGTAGACAAGTTCGAGATCCCGATGGTCAAGGTCACCGGCGGCCAGCGCATCGACATGCTCGGCATTCGCAAGGAGGACCTGCCGGCGGTGTGGGCCGATCTCGGCCAGGCCGGCTTCGTCTCCGGCCACGCCTACGCCAAGGGCCTGCGCACGGTGAAGACCTGCGTCGGCTCCGACTGGTGCCGCTTCGGCACGCAGGATTCGACGGGGCTTGGCATCCGTATCGAGAAATTCATGTGGGGCTCGTGGACCCCGGCCAAGGTCAAGATGGCGGTGTCGGGCTGCCCGCGCAACTGCGCCGAGGCGACCTGCAAGGATGTCGGCGTCATCTGCGTCGATTCTGGCTACGAGATCCATTTCGCCGGAGCGGCAGGGCTCGACATCAAGGGCACCGAAGTGCTCGGCCTTGTGAAGACCGAGGACGAGGCGCTGGAGCATATCGTGGCGCTGACGCAGATGTATCGCGAGCAGGGCCGCTATCTCGAACGCATCTACAAATGGGCCAAGCGTATCGGCATCCCCGAGATCAAGCGCCAGATCATGGACGACGATGCCAAGCGCAAGGCCTATTACGACCGCTTCGTCTTCTCCCAGAAATTCGCCCAGGTCGACCCGTGGTCGGAACGCGTCTCCGGCAAGGACAAGCACGAGTTTCGGCCGATGGCTTCGGTCGGGTTTGCGCAGGCGGCGGAGTGATGGAGATGTTTGCGCGAAGCACCCCCCTCTGGCCTGCCGGCCATCTCCCCCTCAAGGGGGGAGATCGAATGTCGTTTCGGCTTTCGCCAATCTCCAACGTCGCAGGACGGTCGCCGTCATCGAGGCTGCCAATCTCCCCCCTTGAGGGGGAGATGTCCGGCAGGACAGAGGGGGGTGCCTTGGCGCAATCCTATCAAGCAAAGGCAGCCCAATGAACTGGATCGCCATCGGCACCATCTCCGACATCCCCCGCCGTGGTGCGCGCTGTGTCGCCACCCCGCAAGGCAAGGTCGCCGTCTTCCGCACCCAGGACGATCAGGTCTATGCCATCGACGACCATTGCCCGCACAAGGGCGGGCCGCTGAGCCAAGGCATCGTCCATGGCGCGGCGGTGACCTGCCCCCTGCACAATTGGGTGATCTCGCTGGAGACAGGCAAGGCGCTCGGCGCCGACGAGGGCGCGGTACGCACCATCCCGGTCAAGGTCGAGGGCGAGCGCCTGTTCCTGGCGCTGGAAGCGCTGGCCAGCCGCGCCGCCTGACCATGGAGATCGACGCAGCACGCGAGGTGAGGACCACTTGCCCCTATTGCGGGGTGGGCTGCGGCGTGCTGGCGAAAGTCGCCGCGGACGGGCAGGTGTCCGTCCGCGGCGACCCCGATCATCCCGCGAATTTCGGCCGGCTTTGCTCCAAGGGTTCCGCCCTGGCCGAGACTATCGGTCTCGACGGCAGGCTGCTTCATCCCGAAATCCACGGCCGCCGGACAGGCTGGAACGAGGCGCTCGACATCGTCGCTTCGACTTTCTCGCGGACCATTGCCGAGCACGGACCGGATGCGGTCGCCTTCTATGTCTCGGGGCAACTGCTGACCGAGGATTACTACCTCGCCAACAAGCTGATGAAGGGCTTCATCGGCTCGGCCAACATCGACACCAATTCGCGCCTGTGCATGGCCTCGTCCGTCGCCGGCCACCGCCGCGCCTTCGGCTCCGACACGGTGCCGGGAACCTATGAGGATCTGGAACGCGCCGACCTGATCGTGCTGGTCGGCTCCAACCTCGCCTGGTGTCATCCCGTGCTCTACCAGCGCATCGCGGCGGCCCGGGAAAAGCGGCCGGAGATGAAGATCGTGCTGGTCGATCCGCGCCGCACCATGACATCTGATATCGCCGACATGCATCTGGCGATCGCGCCCGATGGCGACGTCGCCCTGTTCACCGGCCTGCTCGCCTGGCTCGGCCAGCACAATGCGCTCGACCGCGCCTATATCACGGAGCATACGACCGGCTTCGGACAAGCTCTTTTTGCAGCATCGGCGCTCGATCTCACCAGTGTTGCCACCGCAACAGGCCTGAGCGAAGACGAGCTTGCCCGCTTCTACAGCCTGTTCGCAGCGACCGCGAAGACGGTGACCGTTTACAGCCAGGGTGTGAACCAGTCGTCGTCCGGCACCGACAAGGTCAACGCCATCATCAACTGCCATCTCGCCACCGGCCGCATTGGCAAACCGGGAACCGGGCCGTTCTCGGTGACCGGCCAACCCAACGCCATGGGCGGTCGCGAGGTCGGCGGCATGGCCAACATGCTCGCCGCCCATATGGAGATCGAAAATCCCGAACACCGCGATCGCGTCCAGCGCTTCTGGAATGCGCCCGACATCGCGCAAAAACCCGGGCTGAAGGCCGTCGAGATGTTTCAAGCCGTGGCCGACGGGCGCATCAAGGCGCTGTGGATCATGGCCACCAACCCGGTCGATTCGATGCCGGACGCAGACGCCGTCGAAGCGGCAATCAAGGCTTGCCCGTTCGTTGTGGTTTCGGACGTGCTGGCCAGCACGGACACGGTGCATCATGCCCATGTCAGGCTGCCCGCCGCCGCCTGGGGCGAAAAGGACGGCACCGTCACCAATTCGGAGCGCCGCATCTCGCGCCAGCGGTCGTTTCTGGCGGCGCCCGGCGAGGCGAGGCCCGACTGGTGGATCATCGCGGAGGTGGCGCGGCGGATGGGTCTTGCCGAGGCGTTCGGGCATGAGACGCCGGCGGAAATTTTTGGCGAGCATGCCGCCCTCTCTGGATTCGAGAATGACGGTGCGCGGGATTTCGATATTGGCGCTTATGCAAGTGTCGATGATGAGACCTATGCAGCGCTTGAGCCTTTCCAATGGCCAGCGCCGAGCCAAGACACCCCCCTCTGGCCGGCCGGCCATCTCCCCCTCAAGGGGGGAAATCAGCTGTTTTATCGGCTTTCGCCAATCTCCAGCGTTGCAACCGGAGACCCGGCGTCGGAGCTGCCGATCTCCCCCCTTGAGGGGGAGATGTCCGGCAGGACAGAGGGGGGCGATCAAGCTCGACATTCGCAACAAGCGAACAGCACGACGGAGCAGCAACCCGCGCGTTTTTTCGCCAACGGCCACTTCTACACACCCGACCGTAAAGCCCGCTTCATCGCCATCCGCGCCACCACGGAAACCCGCACCGCCGCCGACTTCCCGCTCATCCTCAACACCGGCCGCATCCGCGACCACTGGCACACCATGACGCGCACCGGCAAAAGCCCGCGTCTGTCCCAGCACATCGCCGAGCCCTTTGTCGAAATCCATCCCGTGGACGCGCAGCACCACGGCATCGGCGACGCCGACATCGTGCGGATCTCCAGCCCGCGTGGCGACGTACTGGTCCGCGCCTTGATCACGTCACGCCAGCGCCAAGGCAGCGTCTTCGCGCCGATGCACTGGACCGATCAGTTCGCGGCAAAAGGCCGGCTCGACGCATTGACCGCACCGCTCATCGATCCGGTTTCAGGTCAGCCGGCGTTGAAACATGTCGCGGCCCGTATCGAGAAATTTGCCGCAAAGGCCTTTGGTTTCGCCGTGATGCGCCGCCGTCCCGAGGCGATTGCTGCTGACTATTGGGCGGTCGCTCGTTGCAGGGGCGGATGGCGGGTCGAGCTTGCCTTTGCCGACGACGACGCGGACTGGACAGCCTTCGCCGGCTCGCTTTTCGAGGCTCCTTCGGCCGAAATGCTTGCCTATCACGACCGCGACGCCGGCCAGCACCGCATCGCTGCCTTCGACGGTGAGCACCTCACGGGTGCTTTGTTCGTCGCCCGGGGCCCGGTCGCGGTGTCGCGCGGCTGGGCGGCCGAACAGCTCGAAGAGGTCCACGCCAGCCAGCGCGAGCGCTTCAGGATCGTCGCCGGCCGCGCCGGTGCCGAACGGCCGGATGCCGGCGCCACCGTCTGTTCCTGCTTCAACGTCGGGGCCAACCAGATCGTGGCCGCGGTGGTGGCCGGCTGCACCACTGTCGAAGCCATCGGCGGCGCGCTGAAGGCCGGCACCAATTGCGGCTCCTGCCGGTCCGAGATCCGCGCCCTCATCCAGGCTGGCCACGTTCAAGCGGCCGAGTGAGCCGCAATCCTGTATGATTTGAGCTGTCCGCGAGGCCACGCCAAACCTGACCAACTGTTAATTCGACTTCAGGCTTCGACCATATTGGTGGATGGGGTGATACCGCCGTGGACCAGCAATTGGAAATGGTCACCTGCCCGCTCATCCAGGTGAATTTCAAGGAGGGCCAGGACGCACAGGTCGCCCTTCAAGGGGCAGCCGTTCGGCTGGCTATCGTTGCGAGAGGTTTTCCAAGCCATAGCAATCAGTTAGCGGACTGAACCACGAACCCGCCACTCTCGATCCATGCCTCGGCTGGCCCTGTTGTCCGCAAATGGTACGTCTGGACACAAGTGTTGAAGGCTGAAAAATAGGGAACGCAACTTCGCTATCCGAGTTGATTCAAGAGATCGGGAGATCCGCGCTGAATCTGGAAGACATAGCCGCCCATCCGGCCTTGCACCGCTACGTACAGGAACAGTCGCAGTCCCTGATCCGAATCTATGAGGAAACCCCGCGACTGGCTTCCATCTTTGCCACGCAGCAACGTTGGCTGATGGCTCATGTCGGCCTTTCCATGCATTTCCGGCGGGACCCGAACGACCGCCGCAAGGAGTTGACCGTCTCGCGTTTCACCGAGGTCGTGCACAAGAACGCCGTGGCCAGCCGCAATACGGCGGATGCTTTCATCAAGGAGATGCTGCACTACAACATCGCCGAGTATGTGGCGGGTGGGGACGGCCGCACGCATCCCCTGCAACCGACGGCCGCCACCATCGAGAGGTTCACCGGCTGGGTGACCGCCCATCTGCGCACGCTTGACCATATCGATGGCGGCGACCGGCTGGGCAGATATCTGGAACGGCCCGACATGCTTGCCACGCTGCAGCCACTGATCGCTGACGGCCTGCTGGCCTCAAAGCCGGTGCGCGAACCCAACCAGACCTTTTCCCTTTTCATCTGGCTCAACAATGGCGGTATCGTCATGGACTGGCTGATGTCCGGCATCGATCCGGATCATGCCGGCCTGGAGCGGATCCCGACCAGCGTCGTTTCGATCGGCGATTTCGCCAAATGGCTCAAGCTGTCGCGGACCCATCTCGGCCGCAAACTGCGCACCGCCGAGGAGCTCGGCAGCATTGGCTGGCTTGGCCAACGCGGCCATTCGGTGATGTGGGTGTCGCACGGGTTCTACGAGGAATACATGACCGTGCAGGCCGCCAAGCTGGCTGTCGTCGACAACGCCTTCAAGGCTTGTTTCCCGCCACCGCAAGGCGGTGACTGAGCAGCGCCCTGCACAGGGGCCGATTTTGGGGAACGCGTGAGGCGGATCGCCCTGTGTCGAATGACGCTCGCCGAGCATCACCGACACTGATCTTGGGCAGACCTCGGCGTTCTCAGTCGATGTCGAACGAAACACCCTGGGCAAGCGGCAGCGCCTTGGAATAGTTCACCGTGTTGGTGGCGCGCCGCATGTAGGCCTTCCACGCATCCGAGCCGCTCTCGCGGCCGCCGCCGGTCTCCTTTTCGCCGCCGAAGGCACCGCCGATCTCGGCGCCCGACGTGCCGATATTGACATTGGCGATGCCGCAGTCCGAACCGTCGACACCGAGGAAACGCTCCGATTCCTGCAGATCACGGGTGAAGATCGACGACGACAGGCCCGCACCCACCGCATTGTGTTCGTCGAGCACGGCGTCGAAATCCGAATATTTCATCACATAGAGGATCGGCGCGAAGGTCTCTTCTGTCACCGGCGACACCTGCTTCGGCATTTCGACCAGCGCCGGGTGCACGTAGTAGGCGTCCGGGTGGCCGTTCTCGACGCGCCCGCCGCCGGTCACCTTGCCGCCATGGGCGGTGGCTTCCTTCAGCGCCTTCTGCATGGCATCGAAAGCCGCCTTGTCGATCAGCGGCCCGACCAGCGAAGAGGTCTCCAGCGGATTGCCGACCGAGACGCTCTGATAGGCCTTCTTCAGGCGCGGCACCAAGGCATCGTAGACGCTCTCATGCACGAACAGGCGCCGCAGCGTCGTGCAGCGCTGGCCGGCCGTGCCCATGGCACCGAACGCGATGGCACGCAGTGCCATGTCGAGATCGGCGGTGGGCGCCACGATGCCGGCATTGTTGCCGCCGAGTTCCAGCACGGCACGCGCAAAGCGCTTGGCCAGGCGCGGACCGACGTCGCGGCCCATGCGGGTCGAGCCGGTCGCCGAAACCAGCGGCACCTTGGGATGGTCGACCAGGATTTCGCCGACGGCGCGGTCGCCGATCAGCACCGGCGCCAGCCCCTGCGGCGCGTCGGCGCCGAAACGCTTGACCGCGCGCTTGAAGATCGCTTCGCAGGCAAGTGCGGTCAGCGGCGTCTTCTCCGATGGCTTCCACACCACCGCGTCACCGCAGACCAGTGCCAGTGCCGCATTCCACGACCACACCGCGACCGGGAAGTTGAAGGCGGAAATGACGCCGACGACGCCGAGCGGATGCCAGGTTTCCATCATGCGATGGCCCGGACGCTCGGTAGCGATGGTCAGACCGTACAATTGCCGGGACAGACCGACGGCGAAATCGCAGATGTCGATCATCTCCTGCACTTCGCCGAGCCCCTCGGATGGGATCTTGCCGACCTCGATCGACACCAGCCGGCCAAGTTCGGCCTTGTGCGCACGCAATTCCTCGCCGAGCAGCCTTACCAGTTCGCCGCGCTTCGGACCGGGCACCAGCCGCCAGGACTGGAACGCCTTGTGCGCGGCATCGATGGTCTTTGCCGCGTCGGCCGGCGAGATGGTCTTCAGCGCCGCGATCTGTTCGCCCGTCACCGGGCTGCGCACGATGAGGTCGCCGCCGGCAAGCGCGTCCTTGGCTACACCCAGTTTCGCCAGAAGCTCGGCCGTTTCCTTCGCAATGGTCATTTTTGTCCCTTTCAGATCCCGTCGTCATCATCTGGCGTCGGATCAAAGCCTCGCACCATTCGCCCGCGTGCCGAAAAGGCACTTCGGGCACAGTCATGGCGTGGCCTTACTCGTTTCAAGGGAAAATCGCCACCCCGGCATGGTCTAAGCCCGGGCGACACGATTGAGCCAGATGGGCAAACGCGGCTCAGTTGGCCTTTTTCGCCGGCACGCGCACGGCGCCGTCTTTCATCAAACGGTCGATATGCATGCGGATATGGGCCGCTTCCGCCGCCGTGTTGGCCAGCGCGATGGCGCGGTCGAAGGCAACCCGCGCCTCCTCACCCCGGTCGAGTTGCATCAGCAGTCCGCCCTTGAGGCCGAAGAAGTGGAAATAGCCGGAAAGCCTTTCTTCCAGCGGCTCGATCATCGCGAGGGCGGCTTCCGGGCCGCGTATTTTCGAGACCGCCACCGCGCGGTTGAGCGTGATGACGGGCGACGGCTGCATTTGTTCGAGCAGGCCGTAGAGCAGGTCGATCTCCACCCAGTCGGTGTCCTCGGCCTTTTCTGCCCGGGCATGCAAAGCGGCGATTGCCGCCTGCACCTGATAGGGACCGGGCTTGCGATGGCGCAACGCCTTGTCGACCAGCGCCAGCCCCTCGTCGATCATCTTGCGGCTCCACAGGCCGCGATCCTGGTCCTCCAGCAGCACGATCTCGCCGTCTTCGTCGAAGCGGGCCGGCGCGCGCGCATGCTGCAGCAAAAGCAGCGCCGTCAGCCCCATGATCTCCGGCTCGGTCTGGAACAGCCGCAGCAACAGCCGGGCAAGCCGGATCGCCTCCTCGCACAGCGGCGCGCGGGCCGGCGCCTCGCCGCTGTTGGTCGAATAGCCTTCGTTGAAGATCAGGTAGACCATCGCCGCCACCGCGGCGAGCCGCTCGGAGCGCTCGACCGCGCCCGGCGTCTCGAACGGCACACCGGCGTCGGCGATGCGCGCCTTGGCGCGGGTGATGCGCTGCTCCATGGCGCTCTCGCCGACCAGGAAGGCGCGAGCGATCTGCTTGACGGTGAGACCGGAGACGATGCGCAGCGCGACTGCGATCTGCTGCGTTGCCGGAAGGTCCGGATGGCAGCAGATGAACAGCAGCCGCAAGATGTCGTCGCGATAGTGCGCGCCGTCCAGCCGCTCGGCGATGTCGCTCTCGGCATCCTCCAGATCGGAGATCTGGTCCTCTTCCGGCATCGGCGCCTGCTTGGCGCGCTTGCGCACCGCGTCGATGCCGCTGTTGCGGCCGACGAAGATCAGCCACGCCGCCGGGTCGCGCGGCGGCCCATTCTGCGGCCAGTTCTTCAACGCCCTGAGACAGGCATCCTGGAAAGCTTCCTCCGCCGTATCGAGATCGCGGAAATAGCGCAGCAGCGCGCCCATTGCCTGCGGGCGGGCGGCGCTGATCGCGGAGCTGATCCAGGCAAGTTCGGTCATACGGCAACACCGGTGGGATTGAACACCGAGACCGGCCGGATCTCATAGGAGCCGCCGCTCGGGTTGACCTCGGAGAGCTCACGGGCGAATTCGACGGCCTCATCGAGATCGGCACAGTCGAGGGTGTAGAAACCTAGGAACTGCTCCTTGGTCTCGGCGAAGGGCCCGTCGATGACGACCGATTCGCCTTTCACTTTCCGCAGCGTCGTCGCCGCCGTCGTCGGCAAAAGCCGCGCCACCGGGCCAAGTCGGCCAGCCTTGGCGTACTTGTCCTGAACGTTGAGGAGATTGGCCATGACTTCGTCGTCCTGCGCCTTGCTCCAGGAGCTGACGACGTCTTCGGAGGCATAGCAGAGTATGGCGTAGAGCATGGCTGGTCCTTTTCTGTATCAAAGGACGAAACAGTATGACCGATCCCGACACGACGTCGACAAAAAAGACGGATTGAGCGACCGTCAATCGCCGCCAGTCAGCGTTGATGCGACTTCAACCATCTCAGCACGATCGCTTCCTCGTCATCGAGACCCTCGATCGGCCGCTTGCGCTTGTTGGCTTCCGCCATTTCTGCCAGCAGCCGTCCCTGCGACCAGGCCTCGAAAACCAGCGGATGAATATAGCATTTGCGGCAGACGGCGCGCGTGTTCCCCAGCCGCTCGGCCACCTTGTCGATGACGCTGTTCATCACCCGCTTTTGCTGGGCCTGGGTTTCGGGCAGCTCCGTCTGCGCAAACAGCGACGCGGCATGGATGGTGCCGCCCCAGGTGCGAAAATGCTTGGAGCTGAACGCATCGCCGGCGGCATCCCTGATGTAGCGGTTGACGTCGTCGGAGTGGATCGGGCGTCTGTTGCCTTCCTCGTCGAGATACTGGAACAGTTTCTGGCCCGGCAGGTCCTGCGCACCCCGCACGATGCCGGCGATACGGCGATCGACCAGCTTCAGTTTCCATTCCTTGCCGGACTTGCCCTCGAAGGCGAAGCGCAGCCTCGATCCCTTGATATCGACATGACGGTCGCGCAACGTCGTCAGGCCGAAGCTCTTGTTGTCTCGCGCATAGGCGGCATTGCCGACGCGGATCATCGTGTTGTCGAGCAGCCAGACGACCGCGGCGACGACGCGCTCGAACGGCAGGCCGTGGCGGCGCAAATCGCTGTCTATCGTGCGCCTCAGGCTGGCCAAGCTCTCGGCGAAGGCAACGAGGCTCGAATATTTGGCACCGTCGCGTTCTTCGGCCCATTGCGGATGATAACGATACTGCTTGCGCCCCCGCTGGTCCCTGCCAGTCGCCTGGATGTGCCCGTCGGCATCAGGCGAGATCCAGACATCCGTCCAGGCCGGCGGGATGACGATCGCCTCGATACGCGCCCTGGCGGCAGGGGAGACCGCTTTCCCGTCCGGCCCCTTGTAGGAAAATCCCTTGCCTGTCTTTAGCCGGCGTATACCGGGCTCGGCATCGCTGACATAGGTCAGTGCGGCGTGCCCGGCCGCGCTTTGCGCCCCGTTCTTCGGCGCGGCGTCGCCGTCGGTTGACCGGCAGGGCGGCAATCCGGATCTCTGCAGCATGCAAGCTCCACGCAAATATGAGTAGATAAGCTACTGGCCGACAGCTGGTTCCACGCCCTGCCGCGAAAGTCGGCTGGCGCGGCAAGCGAATGACGGAACCTTACGAGGCGCCCTGCAGTTCCACCCGCGGCGCCGACAGCCGCCGTCGCACCGCGAGCTTGAGCCTGTAGCGCAGGCAGCGCCAGGCTTCCGACCGCCGCTTTGGCGCGGCAGCGGCCACTGCCAGGAAGCGCGCGGCAATGTCCAGGTCGCCGCGCGCATAGTGGACGCGGGCGATCTTGAGGGCGACAAGCCCCTCCCTGGTCTTGAGCGCCGAGACCGGGATGCCGCAATCGGTGAGCGTGCGCAATTCCCGGCGCCACTCCAGGAAGCGCCGCACCGGGTTGATTGCAAAGCGGTCGTCGGAACGGGCCGGCGAAACCTCATAGACCATGACGGGTTGCGGCGTCATGGCCAGCGAAGCCTTGCTCATCAGCCGCGCCCAGAACAGCGTGTCCTCGTCATAGGCAAGGCCCACCGGAAACCGTGTATCGCGGATCAGTTGCCGGGACGCCAGAACGCTGCCCACGGCGACGGAGCGTATGTCGCCTTTTACGTAGGCCGAAGCATTTGCCAGGCACGCAGCCTGATAGCCGTTCGGAATCTTGATCTGCCGATCCTGGCCGTTCACCCGCCGCCGGTAGGCGCCGACGATCATGCCGGCTTTCGGCTGGTTCTCCGCCTGCCGCAGCAGCGCGCGCAATCCGCCCTGAAGATGCAAATCGTCGGCGTCGATCAGATACACCCAGGGATGGAGCGCCTGGGCCAGCGCCACGTTGCGGGCGCCGCCGGCGTCGCGGCATTCGGCAGGCAGCACGCGCAGCGGCAAGGCCAATTGCGCCGCTGCCTGCCTTGCGACATCAGCCGTGTTGTCGGTCGATGCATCGTCGACCAGCAGGACCTCGCCGATGACGTCGGCCTCACTGCTAAGCGACGCCAGCGTTGTCGCGATCGTGGCCGCCGCATTGTAGGCCGGGATGACGACGCTGACCGCTTTCAATTAAAAGACCCCGCGCCCGCGCCCATTGGCAGCAAAAAATGGCTGTCCCTCGAAACAAATAGAGATTAGCGACCCCTTCGATGTTTGAGAAGTCGCTTCCTCCACCCACAATTGCAGTGGCGGAACGCTTCGCGCTTTTCAGCTCGCTCTCATACCTTCTCGAGCGCAGCCGGAATGACGTCGACGGCCTGCTCGCCGACCTGCCCGCCAGTGGTCTTCAGCACCCCGACGATCGGCGCGACGTCGGAATAGTCGCGGCCGTAGCCGACGGTGATATGATCGTTGCTGGCTCGCATGCCGTTGGTCGGGTCGAACTCCTGCCAGCCGGCGTCACGTCCGCACCAGACCTTGACCCAGGCATGCATGGCGTCGGCGCCTTCCAGCCGCGGCTTGCCCTTGGGCGGGATGGTGCGCAGGAAGCCGCTGACATAACCGGCCGGAATGCCGAGCCCGCGCAAGCCCGCGATCATGATGTGCGAAAAATCCTGGCAGACGCCGCGCTTCAGCCTGAAGGCATCGCTGGCCCGGGTCCGCACCGTGGTCGCCTCGCCGTCATAAGTGAAATCTCGATGGATGCGGTTGCACAGATCCATTGCCGTGCCGGCGGCCGAGGTGCCGATGCTGTCCTGCGCATAAGAGGTGATCGCCGCGTCGATACCGGAGTGAGCGCTTCCCGCCAGAAAATGGTGCGGCGAGTCAGACGCCAACGACCGCACCGCGGCCAGTTCCTGCCGCAGCCGCCCTATATCGGGCGACACGTCGAGCCCGGGCTCGGGCCGCGACACCGAAACGCGGGCGCTCATCCTGATGTCGAGCGCGTCATGGGCATCGCGAAAAGCAATCGAAGTGACGTTGTTGCCGAAGAAATCCGAGAAATCCGATCGTTCATTGGGCGCCGGGGCAAAGGACAGCGATGCGGCAATGACGCGCTGCACGCCCGATATCGTCGATGGCAGCACGCGGATCTGATGGCGACCGCCGCCTGCCGCGGCTGCATAGTCGTAATGGAGATGAAGCCTGATGTCGTAGAGCATGAACTAGCCGAAATAGGCTTTGGCGAGGCTGTTGTAGAGACCGCCGATTTCATAGGCGAGTTCGTCCAGCGCCTTTGCCGTCATATCCGAAGGCTCCTTGATGGCTATGGCCGTGTTGAGCTGCAGGATCTCCTTCGCCGCCGTCGACATGTGCCCCTCGCCGCCGACCGACGGCAACAGGCCGATCTCGGCCTTCAGCCTTTCCAACTGGAACAGGATCGAGCGAGGATTGAGCGGGTCGAGCGCCAGAAGATCGATCACCGTGCGCCGGCCGGCCTGCACCGGATATTGCCGGCGATGGGTCATGACGCTGTCGCCGATCTCCAGCATCATGTCGAGCGCGCCGTCCGGCGCCTTGGGGTCGGTCAGCCGGGACAGCGTCCGGGCAATCTGGATGCCGCGTTCCAGCCGCCGGCCGATCTCAAGGAACCGCCAGCCGGCGAAACGGTACATGTTCTCATGCAGCAGGCCGGAAAAACCGGCGAGCTTGCGCAGGATCACCGTCATGGCCCGCGTCGCGTCATCGCCCGGCGCCACCGTCGTCGCGAACTGGTGGATGGTCTTCGACAGGTCCTTGAGCGCCAGCCAGCCGTCGGGTGAGAAGCGGTCGCGGATCTGGCCCGCGCTGTAGACCGCGCTGTCGAGCGTGCCGATCAGCCCCGACGGGATCGCCGTCTCGACGTCGATGCCGAACGGTTCGAGATAGTCCCTGATGTCGGCCAGCAGCGGCATGTCCGGATCGGATGTCTCGGCCAGCCGCACATGGTAGGCGCGCAGGATGCGCACCGTGTCTTCCGAGCGCTCGATATAACGGCCGAGCCAGGTCAGGTTTTCCGCAGCGCGGCTCGGCAGGCTGCCCGGCCTGGTGCGCGTGAAGCTGTCACCCTCCTGCGGCAGCAGCGTCTCGCGCTCGACGGGCCTGTCGCTGACCACCCAGACGTCGGCCGCCTGGCCGCCGCGCTGCATGGCGATCGCCGTCGGGTCGAGCGACAGGCCGACACGGGCGAACCCGCCCGGCATCACCGTCCAGCCATCGGGCGTGCGCGCCAGGTAGACGCGCAGGCTCGCCGGCCGCGGCTCCAGCCAGCCGCCGACAAAGACCGGTGTCGTCGACAGCGTCACGGCTTCCTGGCCGACGAAGGCGCCGCCATCGCGTTCGATGCGCGCCACCAGCTCGGCCCGTTCGCCTGCCGACAGCGCCGAACCGAGCGTGGTCTGGCCATCATCCTCGAAGGCAAGTCTCGTCGACAGCGCCGGGCCGACCACCATGCGGTCGATATTTGCAAGCACATGGGCGCGTTCGGTCGCCTGCCCGCACCACCATGTCGCGACGCTCGGCAAGAGCAGCTCCTCGCCACGCAATTCGCGCGCGATCTTGGGCAGGAAGGCGAGCAGCGCCCGCGTTTCCATCAGGCCTGAACCCAGCGCATTGACTGTGGCTACCGCCCCCTGGCGGATCGCCTCGACCAGCCCCGGCGTGCCGATCTGCGAATCCGACCGCAATTCGAGCGGATCGGCAAAAGCCGCGTCGAGACGCCGCCACAACACGCTGATCGGCATCAGGCCGGAAACGGTGCGCACCATCAGCCTGCCGCCGGAAACGGTCAGGTCCTCGCCTTCGAGCAGCATGATGCCGAGATAGCGGGCGATATAGGCGTGTTCATAGTAGGTTTCGTTGAGTGGCCCCGGCGTCAAAATGGCGACGCGGCCATCGCTTTCCCTGGCCATGCCGATCAGCGCATCGCGGAAACGACGAAAGAAGCCGGCGAGCCGATGCACATGCATCTCGCCATAGATGTCGGACAGCGCGCGCGTCGTGGCGACGCGGTTCTCCAGGGCGAAGCCTGCGCCCGACGGCGCCTGCGTACGGTCGCCCAGCACCCACCACTGGCCGTCAGGCCCACGGCCAAGCTCGAAGGCACAGATATGCAGGTAATGGCCGCCGGCCGGCGTGGTACCCACGACAGGCCGCAAATATTCGGGGCTGGCCGCGATCAATCCCGCTGGCAGGATGCCTTTTTCGATCAGCCGGTTGCGCCCATAGATATCGGCGATGGTTTCCTCGAACAGTTCGGCCCGCTGCACGAGACCGGCGCTGATCGCGGCCCATTCGCTGTCTTCGATGAGCAGCGGTACATGCGCCAGCGGCCATTCGCGCTCATTGGCGCCGGCCTTGTCATACACGCGGTAGTAGACGCCGGCATCGCGCAGATACTGGTCGGCGCGGGCAAAACGCTGGCCGAGCTTCTCGGCGCCGAGATCGTCGAGCGCCTCGATGAAATGCTTCCAGACCGGACGGGGATTGCCTGCGGCGTCGACCATCTCGTCGACGACGCCGTCGATGGGCTGGTAGTGCTCCAGCAGGCTATGGATCTGCGGCTTGCCGCGTATCCTTTTGTGATTCCCCTTTGCCATCGCTGATCAGAGTCTTGCCGGTCGCCTGAGGTCAAGGGTCATCGGGAAATCTTCCGCCGGTTGTTCCTCGCGCAGCACATAGGCCGATGGTGTATGGCCGCGCGGTTCGAAGCGGGCGAGCCGCCGCGCTTCCGCCTCGTTGCCGTTGACCGGGAAGGTGTCGTAATTGCGGCCGCCGGGATGCGCGACATGGTAGACGCAGCCGCCGACCGCCCTTCCTGACCAGCGGTCATAGATGTCGAACACCAGCGGCGTATTGACCGGCAGCGCCGGATGCAGGCCCGAAGCCGGCTGCCAGGCCTTGAAGCGCACGCCGGCCACCGCGACCTCGCGGTTATCGGTCACCTTCATCGGCACGATGCGGCCGTTGCAGACGATGGCATGGCGTTCCGGATTGAGGCCTTCGGTCTTGACCTGCAACCGCTCGACCGAGGAATCGACGAAGCGCACGGTGCCTCCGATCGCGCCCTGTTCGCCCATGACATGCCATGGCTCCAGCGCCTGCCGCAGCTCCAGCTTGATGCCGGCATGCTGAACCTCGCCGCAGAACGGGAAGCGGAATTCGAGCTGCGCATCGAACCATTCGGGACGGAACTCGAAGCCATTGAGCTTGAGGTCGTCCAGCACGTCGAGGAAATCCGCCCAGACCTGATGCGGCAGCATGAAACGGTCGTGCAGGGAAGTGCCCCAGCGTACGAAGCGGCCGTCGAGCGGGTTCTTCCACGCACGGGCAATGATCGCCCTGACAAGCAGTTGCTGCGCTAGGCTCATGCGCGCATTGGGCGGCATCTCGAAGCCGCGGAATTCGACCAGTCCCAGCCGTCCTGTCGGGCCATCCGGCGAGAACAGCTTGTCGATGCAGATTTCAGAGCGGTGCGTGTTGCCGGTGACGTCGGTCAACAAATTGCGGAACAGCCGGTCGACCAGCCACGGCAAGGGTGCCGCGCCCTGGTCCGGATGCGGTACCTGCGCCATGGCGATTTCGAGTTCGTAAAGCGAATCGTGACGCGCCTCGTCGAAGCGCGGCGCCTGGCTGGTCGGGCCGATGAACAGGCCGGAGAACAGATAGGACAGCGACGGATGCCGCTGCCATTGCAGCACCAGGCTCTTCAACAGATCGGGCCGGCGCAGGAACGGGCTGTCATTGGGCGTCGCACCGCCGACCACGACATGGTTGCCGCCGCCTGTGCCGGTGTGGCGGCCGTCAATCATGAACTTGTCGGCGCCAAGCCGCGTCAGTCGCGCTTCCTCATAGATCGCCGTGGTCGTCGCCACGCAGTCCTGCCAGTTGGAAGCCGGATGGATGTTGACCTCGATGACGCCGGGGTCCGGCGCCACACGGATGACGTTGAGACGCGGGTCATGCGGCGGCCCGTAACCCTCGATATGCACGGGAAGACCGATGGCACGCGCCGCATTCTCGGCGGCGGCGACCAGTTCGAGATAGTCTTCCAGCGCCTCGACCGGCGGCATGAATACGCACAGCCTTCCGTCGCGGGGCTCGACGGAGAGTGCGGTGCGCACCGCGCCGCCGATCTCGGTGATCTCCTGTTCGACCCGGTCCTGCTGACCGGTCGCGGCGGTGAACGACGCCGCCTGCTGGCGGCGCGCCATCTCGTCGGCGCCTTCAAGCTCGGCCGGCGCCGCGGTGGGCAGGATCGCTTCGCGGGCCGGCAGCGGGCCGCGCGGCAGCGACGGATCGACCGGCACGATGTAGGGGAATTGTGCCGGCGGCACGTAGGGCAGCGTTCCCAAGGGCAAGCGGTAGCCGACCGGCGAGTCGCCCGGCACCAGGAACAGCCGGCCGCGCCGTGTCTTCCATTTTTCCGAACGCCAGCGCGGTCCCGAAGCCTGGCTGTTCCAGCGCTGCACGGGCAACACATAGCCCGACGGTTTGGTCAGCCCGCGCTCGAACACTCTTGCCATGCGGCTGCGCTCTTCCGGATCCTCGAGCTTCGAATTGGACGGATCGACATTTTCCGGCAGCTTGCCTTCCTTGAGCAGCCATTCGGCCGGATCCTCATAGGCTTCGCTGACCATGGCCTTGTCGATGCCGAGCTCGCCGGCGATCGCCGTCAGCAGGCTTTCGGCCTGCTGCGGGCCAACCTTGGCTTCGCTTTTCTCCCGCGCGATCAGCGACGGATCGCTCCACACCGGCTGGCCGTCGGCACGCCAGTAGAGCGAGAAGGTCCAGCGCGGCAGGCTCTCGCCCGGATACCATTTGCCCTGGCCGTAGTGGAGGAAGCCGCCCGGTGCGAAGCGCTCGCGCAGCCTGCGGATCAGCGCATCGGCCTTTTCGCGCTTGGTCGGACCGACGGCGGCGGTGTTCCATTCGGCGGACTCGAAATCGTCGATCGACACGAAGGTCGGCTCGCCGCCCATCGTCAGCCGCACGTCGCCGGCCGCAAGTGTCGCATCGACCTTGTTGCCGAGCGCATCGAGCGCCTGCCAGCTTTCGTCGGAGAACGGCTTGGTGATGCGCGGATGCTCGGCGATGCGGTCGACCCGCATGTCGAAGCCGAACTCGACATTGGCAAAGCTCGCCATGCCGGAAATCGGCGCGGCATTGCGGAAATGCGGCGTGGCGGCAAGCGGCACATGGCTCTCGCCGGTGAGGAGACCCGAGGTCGGGTCGAAGCCGATCCAGCCGGCGCCGGGAAGATAGACCTCGCACCAGGCATGCAGATCGGTGAAATCGACCGATGTGCCGGCCGGCCCGTCCAGCGCGACGAGATCAGGCTTCAGCTGGATCAGATAGCCCGAGACGAAACGCGCGGCGATGCCGAGATTGCGCAGGATCTGCACCAAGAGCCAGCTCGAATCCCGGCACGAGCCCTTGCCGGCGGCCAGCGTCTCCTCCGGCGAGAACACGCCGGTCTCCATGCGCACGATATAGGCGATCTCGCGCTGCAGCCGCGCATTCAGGTCGACGAGGAAATTGACGGTGTTTTTCGCGCTGGTGTCGATGGTTCTCAGGAAGGCCGACAGCAGCGGTCCGGCCGGCTCAGGTGTCCGGTAGATGGCGAGATCGTCCCTGATCTCTTCTGGATATTCGAACGGGAATGTCTCGGCCGACGGCTCGACGAAGAAATCGAACGGATTGTAGACCGTCATGTCGGCGACGAGGTCGACCTCGATCTTCAGTTCCGTCACCGGCTCGGGAAAGACGAAGCGGGCAAGGAAGTTGCCGTAGGGATCCTGCTGCAAATTGACGAAATGGTTCGCCGGCTCGACCTTGAGCGAATGGCTCAACACCTTTGTCCGGGAATGCGGCGCCGGCTGCAGCCTGACGATTTGAGGCCCGAGAACCACCGGCCGGTCGTATTTGTAATGGGTCAGATGGTAGACGGCTGCCAGAATTGCCATGGGGCCCCGGAGATCGGCGTTTCAAACGAATTCGCCGAACCCTGACACATCTGCTGGCCATTCTCCAAGCACAGATGTTGCGGTGCACCTAATTTAAGCAGCGAAGTCGGCTTAAGGCACGGCTTAGAAGAAAGCCTGGATCCCGGTCTGCGCCCGTCCCAGGATCAGCGCGTGCACGTCATGCGTGCCCTCATAGGTGTTGACCGTCTCCAAATTCTGCGCGTGGCGCATGACGTGGTAGCCGATCTGGATGCCGTTGCCGCCATGCATGTCGCGGGCCTGGCGGGCGATGTCGAGCGCCTTGCCGCAGTTGTTGCGCTTGACGATCGAGATCATCTCCGGCGCCATCTTGCCTGCATCGAGCAGCCGCCCGACGCGCAAGGATGCCTGCAGCCCAAGCGCGATCTCGGTCTGCATGTCGGCGAGCTTCTTCTGGTAAAGCTGCGTGCCGGCCAGCGGCTTGCCGAACTGCTTGCGGTCGAGACCGTACTGGCGTGCGCGGTGCCAGCAATCTTCCGCCGCTCCCATCGAGCCCCAGGAGATGCCGTAGCGAGCCCGATTGAGACAGCCGAACGGGCCGCCAAGGCCCTTGGCGTTGGGCAGCAGCGCGTCCTCGCCGACCTCGACGCCTTCCATCACCACTTCACCGGTGATCGACGCGCGCAGCGACAGCTTGCCACCGATCTTAGGCGCCGACAGCCCCTTCATGCCCTTTTCCAGCACGAAGCCGCGGATCTCGTCCTTGCCGGTCTCGCCCTTCAGCTTGGCCCAGACGACGAAGACGTCTGCGATCGGTGCATTGGAGATCCACATTTTGGAACCGGAGAGCTTGTAGCCGTTCGCGGTCTTCTCGGCGCGCGTCTTCATGCCGCCCGGGTCCGAGCCGGCATCCGGCTCGGTCAGGCCGAAGCAGCCGATCCACTCACCGCTGGCAAGCTTGGGCAAGTACTTCTTGCGCTGCCCTTCCGAGCCATAGGCGTGGATCGGATACATCACCAGCGACGACTGCACCGACATCATCGAGCGGTAGCCGGAATCGACGCGTTCGACCTCCCGCGCGACCAGCCCGTAGGTCACATAATTGGCGCCGAGGCCGCCATACTCTTCCGGGATGGTAATGCCGAGCAGCCCGGCCTCGCCCATCTCGCGAAAGATGCCGGCATCCGTCTTTTCATTGAGATAGGCATCCTCGATGCGCGGCGCGAGCTTGTCGGCGGCGAAGGCCGCCGCGCCGTCGCGCACCATGCGCTCTTCTTCCGAAAGCTGGTCCTCGATCAGGAACGGGTCTTCCCAGACGAATGCATTCTTGTCGGCGGCCATGGCTTGTCGATCCTCAAACAGGTGAAGCCCGGCTTATCGGCCCGTGGTCTTAAAAAATCAAACGAAATTGCTTCACGGATCAATGAGCGTTAGGAATGGATCATGAGTGTCCAGCGCCGCCTTCTGCCCAACATCAGCGCCCTCGCCGCCTTCGAGGCAGTGGCCCGGCTTGGGTCGTTTACCGCCGCTGCCCAGGAGCTGGACCTGACCCAGGGGGCGGTCAGCCGGCAGATCAGGCTGCTCGAAGACCAGTTCGGGCGCCGCTTGTTCGAGCGCGACAGCCGCAATGTCCGGCTGTCGACGGCAGGGGAAATCTACGCTGAAGCGGTGCGTTCAGCACTCGGCCAGTTGCGCGACGCGGCCCTTGGACTGATGAGCAATCGGCATAGCGGCATCCTGAACCTCGCCATTTTGCCGACCTTCGGCACGCGTTGGCTGATGCCGATGATCCCCGATTTCGTCGCGAACAATCCCGACATCACCATCAACTTCGTCACCCGCGTCGGCCGCTTCGACTTCGCCAGGGAGAGGCTGGACGCCGCCATCCATTACGGCCTGCCGGATTGGCCGGAGGCCGATTCGACGCTGCTGGTGCGCGAAACCGTGGCGCCGGTGGCGTCGCCGGAATTCCTCGCCGGCCGCGCCATCGCCACGCCGGCCGATATCGGCCGCCTGCCGCTGCTGCACATGGCGACGCGCCCCGACGCCTGGACCGAATGGTTCGAGCATCAGGGCCTGAGCGCGCCGGCCGGACCCGGCATGCAGTTCGAGCAGTTCGGCACGGCCGCCCAGGCGTGCATGGCGGGACTTGGCGTCGCGCTGTTGCCGCTGCTCCTCATCGCGGGCGAATTGCAGCGCGGCCAGTTGGTGCCGGCGCCCGGCCAGCCCATGCAAAGCCGCAGCGCCTATTACCTCGTCGTCCCGCACGACAAGCGCGACCATCCCCCCGTCGCCAGCTTTCGCGACTGGCTGCTCGGCCAACTCGAAAAGGAGCCGGCTGTTCTGGCGTGGTAGCTACTTCCGCTTCAGCGCATCCGCCAGTGCCGCACCGAAGGCCCCTTGCTGGGCCGGCCGTTCCGGCTGGCGTTGCGGCGCCGGCGAGCGCGGCGCCGGCCTGCCGCCGCCATTGTCGCGCGGCCCACCACGCGGCGCACCACCCTCGCCGCCATCCTTGCGCATGGAGAGCGCAATGCGCTTGCGCTTGATATCGACGTCGACGACGCGCACCTTCACCACATCGCCGGCCTTGACCACTTCATGCGCGTCCTTGATGAAGCGGTCGGCCAGTTGCGAGACGTGCACCAGCCCGTCCTGATGGACACCGATATCGACGAAGGCGCCGAAGGCCGCGACATTGGTCACGGTGCCTTCCAGCAGCATGCCGGGTTTGAGGTCCTTGATGTCATCGACGCCGTCGGCGAAGGTCGCCGTCTTGAAGCCGGGGCGCGGGTCGCGGCCGGGCTTTTCCAGCTCCGCCAGGATGTCGCGCACCGTCGGCAGGCCGAAACGCTCGTCGACGAAGACGCGTGGATCGAGCGCCTTGAGCGCGGCACTGTCGCCCATCAGCGAGCGGACATCGCGGCCGCAGGCGGCGACGATCTTCTTGGCCACGCCATAGGCTTCCGGATGCACCGACGAGGCGTCGAGCGGCTCGCTGCCATTGGCGATGCGCAGGAAGCCCGCGGATTGTTCGAACGCGCGAGGTCCAAGCCGTGGCACCTTGAGGAGATCTTTCCGGCTGGCGAAGGGGCCGGTCGCATCGCGATGCGCGACGATGGCGTCGGCGAGCGATGCGCCGAGGCCCGAAACCCGCGCCAGCAATGGCGCCGAGGCGGTGTTGAGATCGACGCCGACGGCGTTGACCGCGTCCTCGACCACCGCCTCCAGCGAGCGGCCGAGCCGGTACTGGTCGACATCGTGCTGGTATTGGCCGACGCCGATCGACTTGGGTTCGATCTTGACCAGTTCGGCCAGCGGATCCTGCAGGCGCCGCGCGATCGACACCGCGCCGCGCAACGACACGTCGAGGCCGGGAAATTCGGCCGCCGCCGTCGCCGACGCCGAATAGACCGAAGCGCCCGCTTCGCTGACGATCACCTTGAGCGGCTTCGGCCCGCCGTCTGAAGGCATGTCGGACAGCATGTCCGCCACCAGCTTTTCCGTCTCGCGGCTGCCGGTGCCGTTGCCGATCGAAATCAGCTCGACCTTGTGCAGGCGGATGAGCTTGGCGAGTTCGGCCTGCGTCCCGCGCACATCGTTCTTGGGCGGAAAGGGATAGACCGTCGTCGTCGCCACCAGCTTGCCGGTGCCGTCGACCACGGCCACCTTGACGCCGGTGCGGATGCCGGGATCGAGCCCCATCGTCGGCCGAGATCCGGCCGGCGCGGCCAGCAGCAGATCCTTCAGGTTGCGGGCGAAGACATGGATCGCCTCTTCCTCGGCCCGCTCGCGCAGGTCGCGCATCAGATCGAGCGTCAGGTGCAGCGAAAGCTTGATGCGCCAGGTCCAGCCGGCGACCTCCATCAGCCAGCGGTCGCCGGGCAGGCTGGCGCCGATCGCATAGGCGTTGGCAATCATCCGTTCGACCGGTTTCACCGGAGACGCGTCGTCGGCATCGACCTCGATGTCGAGCGACAGCACCTCTTCGTTGCGGCCGCGCAGCATGGCCAGCGCGCGATGGCTCGGCACGGTTGCCCAGCGCTCGACATGGTCGAAATAGTCGGAGAACTTGGCGCCGGCCTCCTGCTTGCCGTCGACCACCCGGGCGCGCATGAAGGCGCGGTCCTGCATGTAGGTGCGCAGTTTGCCGACCAGGTCGGCATTCTCGGCGAACTGTTCCGACAGGATGTCGCGCGCGCCTTCAAGGGCTGCCTTGGCGTCGGCCACTTCCTCGGTGACATAGGCGAGCGCCAGTTCGGCGGGCACAAGCGAACGGTTGGCAAGGATGGCCTCGGCCAGCGGTCCCAGCCCACGTTCGCGGGCGATCTCGGCCTTGGTCCGGCGCTTCGGCTTGTAGGGCAGATAGATGTCTTCGAGTTCTGCCTTTGTGGCCGCCGCCGCGATCTTGGTTTCCAGCTCCTCGGTCAGCTTGCCCTGCTCGCGGATCGAACCGAGGATGGTGTCGCGGCGGGCGTCGAGCTCGCGCAGATAGGCGAGCCGCTCGGCAAGGTCGCGCAGCTGCGTGTCGTCCAGCCCGCCGGTCACCTCCTTGCGATACCGTGCCACGAACGGCACGGTCGCACCCTCGTCGAGCAATTCGATGGCCGCCGCCGCCTGTTCGGGCCGCGCCTTGATCTCGGCCGCGATGATGGCTGCGATGCGCTTGATGTCGGATGCCATGTCGTTCCTGCTCTCATCGAAAAGAGCGGCGACCATAGGCGCAGACACCTGCCTCGCCAACCGCGACGTTTTCAACGGTCGCGGGCGGTCCACAGGAAAGCACGCGGCAACGAGGCCGCGACGGACGGTCAGACCAGTTGGGTCAGCGCCTCGAAGAAGGCGACGATTTCGAGGTCAAGCGGATCGTCGACCGGCTCCGGCTGCGACGACATCTTGGCGATGACCACTTCCGCCTTCGGGTCGACATAGAGCCATTGGCCATGAATGCCGATGCCGCAATAGGCGCCGTTTGGCTTGCCTGACTGGTACCATTTGTTGCGGTAGCGGCCTTGCGGGAACAGCGGCAGCATGGTGCCACGCTGCCAGGCTTCTGCACTACCGCCGGTGCTGACGGTGTCACGCACCCAGGCCTCCGGCGCGATGCGGCGGCCATTGGCGGTGCCGCCTTGCCGCATCATCTCGCCAATGCGCGCCAGGTCGCGCGGCGTCACCGAAATGCCGCCGGCGGTGCGGGCCGTGCCTTCCATGTCGACGCCGATCGAGGCTTCGCTGACGGCGCCAAGCGGGAGCCACAATTTTTCGCGCATCAGGTCGCTGAAGCGCTGGCCGGACGCGCGCTCCAGCAGCAGGCCGAGCAGGTCGGAATTGGGTGAACGGTAGCGAAAAACCTGGCCATGCGGCTCGGCAAGCCGCTGCAGGGTCAGGATGAATTCGCGCAGGCTTTCCGTGCCGCCACCCGGATTCCACAGCGTGGCGCGGCGATAGCGGGCAAAGGCGCTTTCCGGATCGAGATAGGCCTCTTCGAAATCGAGGCTGACGCTCATGTCGAGCACATGCCGCGTGCTCGCATCGCCATAGGCCGAGCCGGCGGCTTCCGGAATGTAGGTCGTCACCGGCGCTTCCGGATCGAACACCCCCTCGCCTTCCAATATGCCGGCTATGATCGCGGTCACCGACTTGCTGATCGAGAAGACGATGTGGCGGGCGCCGAATTCCATGTACGGCGCGAACCAGTCGCCGATCACCTTGCCCCCTTTCATCACCGTCAGCGCGTCGGTGCTGGAGCGTATGAGGAATTCGGCGACCGTCTCCGGCGCGCTGGCCACCGAAACCTTTTCGCCGAGCAAACCACCGAAATCCTTCGCGGGTGCCTCGGCACCGGCCCATGCCGCGGCCACGCGCGCCGTGGGCACCAGTTCGCCAAGGTTCTGGAACGACCATCGGTTGAACGGGCTTTCGCGCCAGTTGGAAAGCAGCACCTCGTTGCGGCGGAAGCCGTGGCAGATCTCGAACGCGGTCTTGCCGGTCATGGCGTTTCCTTCCAGGTCGTTTCTTGTGGGGGGCTAGAGCAGTGCGGTGGCGATGGCGTGCACGGCCTTCAGCGTCGCTGTGGAGTAGGCGAGATTGCTGAAATCCGGCCAGGTCGAAAGCTTCACCACGACCGTTCCTGTGTTCCAGTCGATATGGATCATCTGCCCGAACACGCCCCGGCACATCAGCGCGCGCGAACTGGGGTTCTCGATCCAGAACTGGTTGCGGTAGCTGCCCTGCGGCAGACTGGGGGAGAAATCAGGGCCATGCCTGCCATTGCGTGTCGCCTCGATCCAGGCGGCCGGCACGATGCCGCCGCCATTGTTGAGGATCATCTGGCCGAAGCGGCCATAGTCGCGCAGTGTCGCGTTGAAGCCGCCGTCGGCCAGCGCATAGCCGGCGCCGTCGACGGTGAAGCAGGCGCTTTCGTCGGCGCCGAGCTTTTGCCAGAGTTCCTCCGACACCAGCTGCGCCAGCCGCTTGCCCGTCACCCGCTCCATGATGAAGGCAAGCACGTCGGTCTCGATCGAGCGGTATTCGAACGCCGCGCCGTGCGGCCGGACCGTGTCCTTCAAGCCCAGGATCAGCTCGAACATATGCGAGGGCCAGCGGAAGTCCGGATCGCTGCCCGGCGGCGCCGGCTTCCAGCCGGTGGCGACATCGACCTGGCCGATATCGGAATAGCGGTCGGTATATTCTTCGGAAAAACGCACGCCCGTCGTCATGTCGAGCACATGCTGAACGCTGGCGCCGGCCCAGCCGGTGGCGCCGAGTTCAGGCAGGTAATCCGTGACCGGCCTGGCCGGATCGATCAGGCCGCGCCCAGCCAATATGCCGAACACCGAGCCGGTGATGGACTTGGCCATCGACTGCGACAGATGCAGCGTGCGCACGTCCATGCCGTTGAAATAGCGCTCATAGGCGAGCCTGCCGTGCTTGAGCACCAGGAAGCCGTCCGTATAGGTCTCGTCGAGCAACCCGGCGAGCGTCGAGGGCCTGCCCTGGCTGTCCTCGACCGCAAGTCCGTCGAGATCGACCTCGGCGCGTTCGAGACGATGGCGGTGGCCGTTGCCGCGCCAGACTTCGGCGGTCGGCAGGATTTCCCGGATGTGCTGGAACGCCCAGCGGTTCCATGGCGGCCGGTCCCAGTCGAGCTTCGGCGGCACCATGGCGGGCGGCGAGCCCCGCATGATCGGCGGCCGCGGATCGCTGTTGCGATAGGAGTCCATGAAAGGCATTCCCGGAAAAGAAAAGACCCGGCGGTGTGTGCCGCCGGGTCTGGCATGCAGCGATTACTTCTGCAGTTCGGTCCAGATCTTGGTGTAGAGTTCCTGCGTTTCCGGCGCGCACATCTTCTGGAATTCGCCTTTCGGCTTGGCGTCGGCCGGAATGACGACTTCCGGCGCGTCCTTCATGTCGGCCGGCATGTATTTGTCCGAGCCGGTGATGGCGTTGGCGTAACGGTGGAAGGCCGAGAGGCCGGCCGCGTTTTCCGGATCCATGATGAAGTTCTGGAACAGCTTGGCGTTCTCGACGTTCTTGGCTTCCTTCAGGACGACGACATTGTCGCTCCACAGGCCAAAGCCTTCCTTCGGATAGTTGTAATGGATGGCCGCATTGGCCAGACGCTGGCGCAGCGCCGAGCCGTTCCAGTCGCTGGTTGCCTTGAAGTCGCCGGCACCCATCTTCTCGATGGTGTTGTACTCCATCGCGATCCAGTTCGGCTTGGCCGCTACCAGCAGGTCGCGCACCTTCTTCAGCACCGCCTTGTCGTCGGTGCATTGCTGGCCGCCGACATATTTGATCGCCGCGAAGATGACGTCGCCCATCTCGGGAACGACGTTGACCTTACCCTTCAGCTCGTCGGGCGTGTTGAAGACGATGCCCCACGTATCGGCCGGACCCTTGTAGGCATCGGTGTTGACGACGACCCCAATCGTGCCCCAGGCCCACGGCACGGAATATTTGCGGCCCGGATCGAATTCGGGATTGGCCCATTCCGGGGCGACGTTCTTGAAATTCTCCATCTTGCCCGGATCGGTCTCGAGCAGGAGCCCTTCCTTGATCCAGATCGGCACGTAGGTCTGCGACGGCACGGCGATGTCGAAACCGGTGCCGCCCTGCCGGACCTTGGCGAGCGCAGTGTCGTTGGAATCGTAGTCGGTGATAGTCACCTTGATCTTGTATTTGTCTTCGAACTTCTTGATCACGTCGGGGCTGGTGTAGTTGCCCCAATTGTAGATGTTGAGCACGCCCTCGGCGCGGGCCAGGCCCGTCGAAGCGAGCAGCGCCAACCCCATGGCGGTCGCCGTTGTCTTCCAGTTCATCGTTCTAACTCCCATTTTCAGGTTCAGTCTCGTTTCCTGCTGACGAAGAAAAACAACGTGACGATCGCGACCGAAAGCAGCAGGAAAGCGGTCGATATCGCGTTGATCTCGGGTGTGACGCCACGGCGGATCTGGCCGAGCATGTAAGTGGGCAGCGTGTCCTGGCCTCCCGATTTGACAAACTCGGTGATGACGACGTCATCGAGTGAGATGACGAAGGCCAGCATCAGGCCGGCCAGGATACCGGGCCACAAAAGCGGCAGCGTGATGCGGCGGAAGGTCTTCCACGGGGTCGCGTAGAGATCGGCCGCGGCGCGCTCGAGGGTCAGATCCATATTCTCCAGCCGCGCCCGGATCGGCAGATAGGCGAACGGGATGCAGAATGCCGTATGCGCGGCGATCAGGTAGCCGAGGCCGGAATAGCCGGTGAAGATCTTGATGCGCGAGAAGAAGATCAGCAGCGCCACGCCGGTGACGATCTCGGGCACCATCAGCGGCTGGTTGATTGCCGCATATTTGAAGGTGAGTCCGGGATAGGGGGCGGTGCGCGTGGTGGCGAGTGCCGCCATCGTGGCGAAGATGGTCGACAGCACCGCCGCGATGGCACCGATCTGGAACGAGCGCAGCGTTGCGTCGATGACCTGCGTGTTCTGGTACGCCGACTGGAACCATCGCAGCGAAAAGCCACCCCATTCGGATGTCGAGCTCGCCGCGTTGAAGGCGTAGAGGACCAGCACGATGATCGGCAAATAGAGCACGACGAAACAGGTCGCCGCGATCGTCGTGAAGCCCGGCTGGTGCTTGATGGAGAAGTTGCTAGCCATGACGCACCCCTGACTTGCCGGCGTTGCGCACATAGGCAAGCAACGCCAGCATGACGATGACCATCACCGTGATCGACAGCGCCGAGCCAAGCGGCCAGTTGCGGCCTTGTCCGAACTGCAATTCGATCAGGTTGGACAGCATCATGTTCTTGCCGCCGCCCAGCACGACCGGCGTCACATAGGCGCCGAGTGCCGGAATGAAGACCAGGATCGAGCCGGCAATGACGCCGGGTTTGACGAGCGGGAAAATGATCTTCCGCAGCACCTTGAAGCGCGTCGCGTAGAGATCATAGCCGGCCTCGACCAGGCGGAAATCGAGCTTCTCCATGCTGGCGTAGATCGGCAGCACCATCAGCGGCAGGTAGACATAGGCCATGCCGATCAGGATCGCGGTGTCGGTATAGAGGATCTGGATCGGCGCCGAGATGATGCCGAGCTTGAGCAGGATCGTGTTGATGATGCCTTCGTTGCGGATGATCTGCAGCACCGCGAAGGTGCGGATCAGGAGGTTGGTCCAGAACGGGATGGTGATCAGGAACAGCCAGAGATCCCTGGTCTTCTCGCTGCGCGTCGCCATGAAATAGGCGGTCGGGAAACCGAGCGCCAAAGTGGCCAGCGTCGTCACCACCGCAAGCTTGATCGAGCGCCAGAAGATGGTGACATGCGCCGCCGCGAGCGAAAGCGTGTCGTCGAAAATGTCACGTTCCATGAACACCGATATCCAGGCGTCGGGCGAAAACTGCCATTTCACGTCGCCATAGGCGCCGGGCGTCAGGAACGAGTAGATGAGCACGATCAGCAACGGGCCGGTCGCGGCGAGCAGGATGACCAGCAGCGCCGGCGCTGACAAAAGCCAGCGGTCACGGACATCACGCCGTTCCGCTGCCTTGGCGACTTCTTCCGCGGCGGCCATCAGTCCCTCAGCACTTGCGCGGCCTCGTTGCCGATCAGGATGCCGACCTTGTCGCCGCGCTCGAAACCGCAGCCTGCGCTGCGCGTGTTCTGCTGGCGCACGGTGAAGGCCTCGCCGCCGTCGAGCTGGACGTGGATATGCGTGTCGGTGCCGAAATAGACGATGTTTTCGACCGTGCCCGACAGGTCTCCCTTGTCCTTGGTCAGCTTGGCATGCTCGGGCCGCACCACCACGGTGGCGTTGTCCTTCGGCTGGAACCCTTCGGCGACGGTCGCCTCGATGGTCGTGCCGGATTTGAGCGTCGCGCGGGCCTTGCCGTTGCCGGTGCCCGATATGGCGGCGGTGAGGAAGTTGGTCTCGCCGATGAAGTCGGCGACGAAGCGTTCCGCCGGCTTGTCGTAGATATCCCAGGGCGAGCCGACCTGGAGGATCTTGCCCGACGACATCACCGCGATGCGGTCCGACATGGTCAACGCTTCTTCCTGGTCGTGGGTGACGAAGATGAAGGTGATGCCGGTCTCGTGCTGCAGCCGCTTCAACTCGATCTGCATCTCCTTGCGCAGCTTGTAGTCGAGTGCCGAGAGCGGTTCGTCGAGCAACAGCACTTTCGGCTGTGGCGCCAGCGCCCTGGCCAGCGCCACGCGCTGCTGCTGGCCACCGGAAATCTGGGCCGTGCGGCGACCGGCAAGCGCCTCCATCTTGACCAGTTTGAGCATTTCGGCGACGCGCGCCTTGATCTCGCCCTTGGGCTTGCCGAGCATCTCCAGGCCGAAGCCGATATTGTCGGCAACCGTCATGTGCGGGAACAGCGCGTAGGACTGGAAGACGGTGTTGACCGGCCGCTTGAAGGGCGGCAGCGGCGCGATGTCCTGGCCGTAGAGCAGGATTTCTCCGGCGGTTGGAAAGTCGAAGCCGGCGATCAGCCGCAAAAGGGTGGTCTTGCCGCAGCCGGACGGTCCCAGCAGCGTGAAGAACTCGTTCTCGCGAATGGATACCGACACCTTGTCGAGGGCAGCGACCTGCCCCTCACCCGATCCGAAAATTTTACTGACGTTTACTACTTCAATCGCATTTCGATCCGGTTTGTCCGGCACGATTACGCCTCACTGTTGACCCCGCTCTTGCTGGCGGAGCTGTTCCCCTGTTCGATGTGACCACACGCCCGGTAGGTTGGCAAGCCCGGCATTGAATCACAGTTCAGTCCGTCTTTAGCCAGCAAGCCTCATGCCATTGTCAGGCCTGATAGGTGATCTTGCCGCCGCAAATTGTCGTCACCGGGCGCAGCTTGTGCAGATCGGCCGGCGCCGTCTTCTCGATATCCGCCGACAGAACCACCAGGTCGGCCATATAGCCTGATTTCAGCGTGCCTTTGCGGTGTTCGGCGAATTCGGCATAGGCGCCCTCGACCGTGTAGGCGGCGATCGATTCCTGCAGCGAGAAACTCTGGTCCGGGTCGCTGTCTGCCCATGGTTTGCGCATCACTGCCGCCTGAATGCCCAGGATCGGGTCGATTGGCGACACCGGCCAATCCGAGGCGAAGACGACGTGCGCGCCGGCATTCTTCAGCGTCCGCCAGGCATAGCTCAGCGGCCAGCGGGCCGGGCCGATGCGCGACACGGTCGGTTCGAGCGGGAAATCCATGGCGCCGGGCGGATGCGGCGGCTGCATCGAGGCGATGGCGCCGAGTTCGGCGAAGCGCGGCACATCCGACGTGGTGGTGACCTCGATGTGTTCGACACGGTGACGGCTGTCGCGCTTGCCATTGGCCTTTTGCGCCGCCTCGTAGCCGTCGAGCACCGCACGCACCGCGCCATCACCGATCGAGTGCACCGCGATCTGCAGTCCGCGCCTGTCGACGGCAACGGCGAGATCGATGAACTGCTGCGGTGTGAACAGCGGCTCGCCCACCCAGTCCGGACGGTCGGCATAGGGCTCGATCATCACAGCCGTCCAGGAATCGAGCACGCCGTCATAGAACACCTTGACCATGCCCGATGACAGCCACTCGCTGTTGTAGCGCTCGGCCATGACGGATGCCTTGTCGAGCATGTCGAGCGTCATGAAATTCTTGTAGTGGAAGGGTATCTGCACACGGCAGGGCAAGCCTTCCTCGGCGTCGATCTCGGCCAGCAGTTCGAGCTGGTAGAGATTGCCATCCATGTTCTGGATGGAGGTGATACCGTGACGCGCACACCAGGCGAGGCCGCGCCGCATGATGTCGCGGTCGGCGGCGCGTTCGGCGGCGGACGGCATCGGATCCGGCTCGCCGCCGGTCGCCAGCCCCAGCCGCACCCGGCCCTCGCCGGCAAGATCGAGCACCGGGCCGAAGGCCTCGCCCTCGCGCAATTCGCCGGCTGCCAGGCCATCCTCGCCCATGACGATTTCATTGCCTGGACCAAGCGCGCGGCCATGCAGGATGCCGGCCATCTCCAGCGCCTTGGTGTTGGCCCACATCGTGTGGTGATCGGGCGCGGCCATGCAGAACGGGCGATCGGGCAGGATCTGATCGAGATGGTGGCGCGTCACCCGCTCGTCGCCGAGCACGGTGTAGTCGACGCCCTGCCCGACCAGCATTTTCGCGTCGGGCTTGGTCGACGCGTAGTCGCAGATCGCCTTTTTCAGCGCCTCGAAGCCATGGACCCCGCCAAGCTGAAGATGCGCGAGCTCGGCCCCTCCCGAGAACAGATGCATATGGGCTTCGATGAAACCGGGCAGGACCGAACCGCCCTTGGCGTCGATCACCTGTGTGCCCGTTCCCTTGAGTTCTTCGATGGCGGCGCGGCTGCCAACGGCGATGATGGCGCCGTCCTTGACGGCTACGGCCTCGGCTGCGGGATTGCCACCGTCCATGGTCAGCACACGACCATTGATGACGACCAGATCCGCATTGTGACCCGCACCCGTAACAGACATCGCGACTCCGCGCTTTTGATGACCGACTGAGACCGACAGCCCTGCGCTCAACGACCTGCCAACTCCACCGGAGCGGCGCCACGGAACAAAAAACGATGCCAGTCCGCTGCCTTCGAAATTCCCCTTGTTATCCCTAGGGACAGCGTGGATAAAGAATGCGACTGATTATTCGCGTTTGTCAACATGCGGAATTTAGAATGTATTGTGGACAGCACCCTGCGCCTGGCTTCAGACCAAGCGGGGAACGAGGGCATAGAGCAGTGAAGCGTAGTCTCGACCGCAAAATCAGGATAGCGCTCGAGCCGCGCAAGCAGCCTCGGCAGCAACGATCGAGCAAGGTGGTCGACCGCATTCTCGACGCGGCGCTGATCCTGACGCGGGAGCAAGGAACCAGGACGCCGACGACGCTCGCCATCGCGCAGCGCGCGGGCCTGTCGGTCGGTTCGGTCTATCAATACTTTCCCAACAAGGAAGCCATTCTTCTCGACCTCGCTCGGCGCTGGCTGTCCTCCTTTCCCGACGTGATCGAGAAGCGCATCAAGGCACCCCGGCCCGCCAACCGCGACGAATTCCGGCGCGAAGTGCGCAAGCTCTTCATCGACACGTCCAGTATCTATCTCGAAAACGCCACTCTGATGCCGGTGATCGAGGCCATTTCAGGCAACGCCGATCTCAGGCCCATCCAGGACGAATATGACGAGCAGATCATCGCGCTTTACGCCGCCTGGCTGCGGCATGTGAATCCTGCTCTCGAAGACAAGATCGCCAAACGGCTCGGGCTTGTGATGATGGAGGTCGGGCACGCCTGCCGGCTGGTCGGACTGAAGAGAGATCGCAGGACATACAACCTCATCGAGGACGATGTCGAAGCCATGTGGCTGGCTCTGGTGAGCCCCTATCTCAACCTTGACTGATTGCGCATTTCGAGAGGAATTTCATGAAGACTGTCTATTCGCCGCTTCATGCCGGCCATGCCGGCCAGATGGAACTGGTCACCTCGGCCATCGTGCCGGGTTTTGAAAAACCCTCGCGGGCCGAATTCATCAAGGCGAGGGTCGAAAGCGAGAAGCTCGGTCCGATCGTCCTGCCGCTCGAGCACGATCTTGCCGCCGCCAAGCGCATCCACAAATCGGACTATATCGACTTCCTGCCGACGGTCTGGCCGCAATGGGTGGCTTCCGGTCATGAGGGCACGGCCATGCCCTTCACCTGGCCGACACGCGGCCTGCGCGGCGACGTGCCGCCAAAGCGTGTCGATGCGCTGCTCGGCTACTATTCCTTCGATGCCGGCGCCACCTTCGTCGAAGGCACCTGGGCCGCGATCAAATCGTCCTATGACGTGGCGCTGACCGCGGCCGGCCTGGTCAAGGGCGGCGAGAGGTCGGCCTTCGCGCTCTGCCGTCCGCCAGGCCACCATGCCGGCGCCGGCTTCATGGGCGGCTATTGCTACATCAACAACGCCGCCGTCGCCGCGCAGTGGTTCCTCGACCAGGGCGCCAAACGCATCTCCATCCTCGATGTCGACTACCACCATGGCAACGGCACGCAGGAAATCTTCTATGACCGCGCCGACGTGCAGGTCCTCAACCTGCATGGCGATCCGATGGTCGAGTATCCCTTCTTCCTCGGCCATGCCGATGAACGCGGCGCCGGCGCCGGCGAAGGCTTCAACGTCAACTACCCCATGCCGTTCGGCACCGGCTGGGACGCCTGGAACGCCTCGCTTGAGGATGCCTGCGCCAGGCTCACCGCCTACGCGCCCGACATCGTCATCGTCTCGCTCGGCGTCGACACTTTCGAGAAGGATCCGATCAGCCAGTTCAAGCTGACAAGCCCCGACTATCCCAAGATCGGTCGCCGCATCGCCAGGCTCGGCCTGCCGACCCTGTTCGTCATGGAAGGCGGCTATGCCGTCGAGGAGATCGGCATCAACGCCGTCGGCGTGCTGACCGGTTTCGAGGACCGCTAATCCCGCCCACAAACCCGGAGCGGACAACGCAGGTAGAAAGAAAACGGGCGGCATATCAGCCTTTTTTGCAAGCTACGTTGCGGCGCCGGCGCTCGGCGCGGCCATCGGTGCGGCTGCCTTGCGTGAGCGGCCCAGATAATAGACCGCCGCTTCCGCGATGGCGCCCGCCGCCAGTATGCCTGCCGCCAGAACCGGCCGATACCAGAACCACGCAATCGCGATCGTCGTCGTGCCGGCCAGGATCGCCAGGAAGAAGGCGATGATGCCGGTTCCCATCCGCGCCATGCTGCCGAGGAACGGGATGACGTCGAGGATCACGCCGATCGGGCCGAGGAACAGGGCAAAGCCGATGGTCAGCAGCAGAAGGCCGGCGGCGCGCAGCAGCCAGGTGATCAGCGTGTTGGCGCTCACCGCCTCGGCGAACATCTTGTCGGCCGGCACATTGCCGGTATCGACCATCAGCAGCGCGTCGCCCGCTTGCGTCTGGTACGGTTCCAAGCGGCTGCCGGCCTGCCGCGCCACAATGCTGACCACGCCGAGCGGCGCAAGTTCGTAGCCGATGCGGTAATCGCCCAATGCGGGGGTCGTGTTGTCGCTGCCGAGATAGATCTTGCCATCGACGATGCTGAGCGGCTTCGTGCCGGTATAGGCGGCCTTTATCGCGCCCGACTGATTGGCCGACAGTGAATACGCCTTGTCGCCGTCGATGCGATCCAGCACCGGCGTGTCAAGATCGAAGGCGACGAGCTTGCCTTCAGGGATCTGGAAGGCGCGGCTGTGGATCGCCATCGGTGGATTCTGATGGCCGTCCGGCTTCCTGAAGTCCGACGAATCGATCTGGCCGTCGTCCCACACTTTCGAATAGCTGTAGGTGGTCTCCGTCTCCTCGCCGCCGCCAAGCTTCTTGGTGGTTTCGGATCTGGACTCTTCCTTCCACTGGTACATCTCGACGCTGCGCGACAGCCGCAGTCCTTGCGCGGCGATGCCGAAATCCGGATCCGACAGGCCGCTATCGGCCGTCACCGGCCCGCTGACATGCACCAGCCTGCCGTCATTACCGGCATCGACGCTGTCGGCGTTGATCGACGCCACGGCGCCGGCGCCTTCGGCCAGTGAGCGCGCCGTCTGCACCGCGCGGCCCTCGTTCCAGAACAGCCCGATCACCATCAGCACGATCAAGAGCAGGCCGAAGATGACCCCGCCGACCGCGCGCTTGATCCGCCCGAACCACGAGACGGAAGTAACTTCCCGAAATGAATCGCTCATCGTTTCCCCCGAAACAAAAGATGCCAGGAGCCCGCATGGCACTGCCGCGAACGACCGCGGCCGTAATGCAGCTACGAACTCCCTTGCCGAAGGTGCCCACCCCCTTCGACACTTGCGAATCTATCGCATAGAGCCGAGCGCGGATATGGCCCGCTTGCGCAGTCCCGGCATTTTCGCACGCTCGAAGGCGGCGAAAATCGACCTCTGAGTCGCACGCGAGTCCGTCGGATTCGATTTTGTCAAATCGCGTTTGATGTCGGATTCATCTGCGGGTAGATTAGACCCGAATCAGCCGGTCCTCGGGGGGCGCGGCGACCACCCAAAGTCTCACGTTCCGGAATTTTCCGGCGCCAGACGCGGATGTTTTCGCGTTCCCTGATGGATTCCGTCTGGTTGGGCGCGACCCCGCGCCTCGTGTGTGTCTCGTAAAAGTAACGCGTTTTCGGGTTCGGCGGCTGGCCTCCAGCATCCGGACGGCAGAAACGATTCCGGCCAAAAGCAGCAAATGAGCAGTTCCGCCGCGCTTCTTCAATCCGACACATTGGGCTCGCGCCTGACGTCGCGCGGCGATCTGACCAGCTTCTTCATGGAGCTGACCGCCGAGATCGGCGCCGACAGCTACATGCTGGTCGCCATCGTCCACGACCAGGACCGCAATGACGCGCGCATTGTCTCCTCGAACTGGATCTTCGACGCCATCGAACTGATCGGCAAGCGGCTGATCGCCAGCCTTGCCCAAGGGGCCCTCACAGTCGCGCCCGGCATCCGGCCTAGACCACTGGTGGCCGCGCAGGCGCCCGATGCCGACGGGCTGGTCTCCGGCGAAGAGGCCCGCCTGCTCGACGTGCTCGGCCATGCCGAGATCTATTCGCTGCGGCTGAATGTCGGCCGCCAGCGTCTGTTCGCCCTGTTCTCGGCGGCGACAGCAGGCCATATCGACCAGCCGGCGCTGATGAAGGCGCAGTTGAAATGCTGCTACGCTCTCTCGCATATCCCGCAGCTGATCGCCGCCGCCGCCATGCAGGATCCGCTGTCCGATCGCGAGCGCGAATGCCTGTTCTGGGTCTCGGAAGGCAAGACCACCGATGAGGTGGCGGTCATCCTTGGCGTTTCCTCCAACACCGTCAACAGCTACATCACCCACGCCATCCAGAAATTCGCGGCCAGCAACCGCGCGATGGCCATCGCCACGGCGATCAGGAGTGGCATCATTTGAAACACGCCGACATCAAGGACGCCGCGGAGGCCCTTTTCAACGAGCAGCGCAGCCCCTTCGGTGCCTTCTCGCTCAGCTCCGAGACACATCACGCCGTCACCATTCCCGATGCTGTGCGCCGCTGTCGCTGGGTATCGGTCGACATCAACGCCTCGGCCTTCGGCCTGTACTTCGTCAGCCCGTCGCCGGAACGGGCGCGGCTGGTGCCGTGCTTCGATTCCGACTATCCCGGCCTGGCCGTGGCGACGAAGTTCATCTCGGGCGCCAATGGCGAGGAGATCGTGCGCCACACCCACAACTCGACGGAGCCACGCTGGTGGACGGATGACGGCGTCGCGGCCATGGCCGAAATGTTCGGCAGCCTTGCCTGGACCGCGCAGATATCCCCCCTGGCGCCCGGCACCAGCGGCATTGCCTTTCCCGTCCACGCCGATCGCGGTCAGTGCGGCCTTGTCGTCTTCCTGGGATCGGAGATCGCGCTGCCGCAGGATATGCTCTACGAAATCCACGCCCGCTGCTTTTCCCTGTTCGCCGCTGTCGCGCGCATCCGTCCGAGCGATGCCGGCAGGATGCGAGCCATCTCCAAGCGCGAACTCGAATGCCTGAAGCTGACCGCCAACGGCAACACCAGCGAGGAGATCGCGCGGCTCCTGAAGCTGTCGGTGCATACCGCCAACCAGTACCTGACCCAGTCGACGCAGAAGCTCAACGCCGTCAACCGCAACCAGGCGGTCGCCAAGGCGCTGCGGTTGGGCCTGATCGAGTAACCAAACGATGAGCCGCTTAGGTTTGTTGAGATTCAGGTCAGGCCGAGTCGAAAATGGTTGATACCGAGAACCGGAGCGGAGCGTACTTTTCGTACGTGAGCACCGGAAGCGCAGGTGTCAGCCATTTGCAGGCCGGCCTCACCTGAATATCAACGGACCTCAGAACGCCATAGGCTCGACCTTGCGGATCCGGGCCTGTTCGATCACCGCCTCCAGCAGCGCCGTATTGTGCTCAGGGTCCTCGCCGGGCTTTTCGAACGACACATAATTGACCACGACCGAATTGCCGGCCTCGCTCAGCGTCAGCTGGAAATAGACGGTCACACCGGGTGGCCTGAGCTCCAGGTCGAGCACAATGCGCGGACTGCCGCTCCAGTCGACATGCGCCTCGCCGCCATGACCGAGTTTGAGCGTGCCCGGCATGAAGAACAGCTCCACCGCTGAATCGACCAGATCCGAAAGGCAGGCGAAATGCTCCAGCCGGATGAAGGCGATGTAGTCGGCGACATCGATCAATCTCAGTTCGCCGACCACCTGCTCGATGGCGCTGGCGACGATGATCTCGCGGGATTTTGCGTGTGGTTGGCGGTTCATGAAATCTGTCTGCGCTCAGCCTTTTTCGAGTACACGATCCGCACCAGTTCGGCGACGGCCTGGTAGAATTGCGACGGGATCACATTATCGACCGAAACTTGCTTGTACATGGAGCGGGCGAGCGTCACGTCCTCGAAGATAGGAATGTTGTGCTCCTTCGCGATCTCGCGGATTTTCAACGCCACCAGATCCTGCCCCTTGGCCACCACGAGCGGCGCCGAATCCTCGTCGCGCACATATTTCAACGCGATCGAGAAGTGCGTCGGGTTGGCGATGATCAGCGTCGCGCGCGGCACCGCCGTCATCATCCGCTTGCGCGCGCGGTCGCGTGCCAGCGAGCGCAGCCGCGACTTGACGATCGGGTCGCCTTCGGACTGCTTGAACTCGTCCTTCACCTCCTGCTTGGTCATGCGCAGGTCCTGCTTCCAATGGAAGCGAGACCAGACGATGTCGATCGCCGCGATCAGCCCCATGACGAAGACGATCGCCACCAATATGTCGACCGCGATGCCGCGGATGACGAGGCCGAAAGCAACCGGATTGGTGATCATGCCGGCAAGCAGCTTGCGATGATCCTCCGACAGCGTGAAGGTGAGCACGGCAATGGCGAAGCCGACCTTTGCCAGGGATTTCAGGAACTCGACCCAGCCCTGGGCACCGAACATCCGGTTCCAGCCCTTGGTGATCGAAATGCGCGACAGCTGCGGCCTGATCCGCTCGCCGACGAATTGCGGCATGTTCTGGAGCACCGAGGCGCCGATGCCGGCGACGGTTAAAAGCACCAGCAGGCTGACGACCGCGCGGCCAACTTCCAGCATGACGATCTTGTAGAGATCGATGACATCGGTCTCGGTGTTCATCGGCCAGGCCTCGGGCTTCTCGAGGAACATCGACAGGAACATGCCGAGGTTGATGACGGCGTCCTTGGCATAGAAGACGGTGAACACCAGTATGGCGACGAAGGAGGCGAGGATCGCGGTTTCCCTGGAATGGGGCAGCTTGCCCTGTTCGATGGTGTCGCGGACTTTCTTTTCCGTCGCCTCTTCGGTTTTTGAGTCCTTGTCGGCAGCGTCGGACATGCCTTAGGCGGCGTTCTGCGTCGCGGGAAGTTCGAATGCGCCCTCGCGCGACAGCCGGATCGTCGTCGTCACGATGGTCTTGCGCGCCGCCAGTATGTCGGCGGCCGGAACCCCCTCCGACCCCTGTCCAAGTTCGGCTTCGATCATGCGCCGCGACCGCGCGCCGATTGCCGAGAGCACCGCTTCGGCGAGCGCCGCCGATGTGCCGCGCAGCGCCAGCGTGACAAGCTCGGTCGACAGTCCGTCGAACAGAAGGACGCGTGCCTTCTGGGTGAGCAGCGGCAGGTCGTCGAAGGCAAAAAGCCTAGCCCGCACACCGTCGAGGTCGGGCGTGCCGGCGGCTTCCAGGTCCTGCATGACCTCCTCGAGCAGCGGCTTGTCCAGCTCGTTGAGCACGCTGGCGACGCGCGCCTGCCCGGCCGAAGTGTCCTTGGTCGAGGTTTCCGAAAGCACGCTGGTGCGCAACCGGTTCTCGACGATCCTGGTGGCCGCGGCCGGAACATTGGCCATCGTCACCATGCGCTTGATGATTTCGCCACGCATCTCCTTCGTCAGCGTCAAAAGCACGCTCGCCGCCGCCTGCGGCGCAAGCTTCGACAGCACCATGGCCGCCGTCTGCGGATGTTCGCCGGCGAGGAAGGTGCCCAGCCGCGAAGGTTCGAGTTTTTCGAGATCGGGCCAGATCGGTGGCGGCCCTTCGGGTGCCGCCTCCGGCTTCTTGTTGCCCATGATGGCGTTCATCTCTTCGGGCGACAGCGATTCGTTGAGGATGGTGTCCATCCTGTCGGCGGAATCGAGCAGGCCGGCACCCTCGGTGAACTCGGCCTCAAACTCGGCGACGATGCGCTCGAGATCGCTCTGCGGAATGGTCCTGAGCAGCCGGGCGCCGTCGATCAGCGCCTTCAGCTCTTCCTGCTTGAAGAATTTCAACAGGCGGCTGGCGGACGGCTTGCCCATCGCCACCAATATGGCGGCCGCCTTCTGCGCGCGCGTCAGGGTCGTCAGCGGCGTCATGCTGCCTCTCGCCTCCGCTGCAACCGGCAAGCCCCACCAGCCATGTCTAGGCGCCCTTCGTGCCGGCGATGATTTCGGTCAGCCTGATGCCGAAGCGCGAGGGATCGCTTTCGAGCACCGTGATCTCGCCGCGGGCGATCTTGCGGCCATTGACCACGACGTCGACCGGCTCGCCGATGCGGCGGTTGAGTGCAACCGTGGAGCCCTTCTGCAGCGCCATCAGGTCGGCCACCGCCATCTCGGTGCTTCCCAGGATGATCTGGACATCGACGGGGATGTTCATGATGACGTTCGAATTGGCGCCCGCGGCGGCCCTGAAAGCCGCATCTGGGCGTTGCTCCTCTTCATGCAGGACCCCACGCAATTCTTCGATGGCGCGGTCGAGCTGCTCGTCCGGCTGGTCGAGTTCTGCTTCCACTTTGGTCTTGGCCATGAATCGTCTCCAAAAGCTCAGGCGCGCCCGGCACCAGCCGGCATGAGCCCATCGATGAAATCCTGCCCGGCATCGAAGGGATGCTTGATTCGGACGGTGTAATTCTGCCCCAGTTTGCCGAACTCGCATACGAACAGCGTCTGGCCGCGCGCGCTGAGGCGAGCCCGTGACTGCGCCGTTTCGTCGAAGTCGATGACCTGGCCCACTTGGAGATTGGCAAGGTCGCCAAGCGTCAGCCGCGTCAGCGGCATGGTGGCTTCGAGCGCCACCGTCGAGCGCATCACCTCTTCCGAAAAGCGTGCGCGCCAACTGGTGCCATGATCGTCCTCGCCGATGCCGGTGGTGCCGTCGCGGCCGGCAAGGACGACACGCTGCGGCATCGTCACCGTGATGGAGCCGCTGTCGACCGGCGTCGAGATGCCAAGGACGATGCGGATGGCGGCACCGTCGCGCAGCACATGCCGTTTCGCCTCGGTACCCGACATCGCCCGCGGCACGGGCAGCCGCAGGTCGAGCGAGCGCCGCCCGGATCCGTTCAGCGCCTGCGCCACCTCCTGGAACACCATGGTCGAGACATCGGCCTCGATCGGCGACAGGTCGCGCTCGATCGGCGACGCCGGCATATCCGGATCGCCGCCAAACAGCGTCGAGACCATGATCGCGATCGCGGCAGCGTCGATGACGAGCGTCATCGCATCCGAGGATGCCGGCGAACCAACGACTGTCATGGCGAAATTGTCGCCGGCGCGCGAACGCGCCTCGGGGACGCGGCTGACCTCGACGGCCTTGAGGTCGACGATGACGGGAACGCCGAGTTCGCCCGAAAGGCCCTTCTGCAGCAGCGGCACGGCGCGTTCGGCCATGGCGCGGCCGGCATCGATGACCTGATCGGCCTCGCCGCTGTCGCCGACCAGGCGCTCGATGATCAGCGAGCGCGCTTGCGCGGGGCTGCCTGGGCTGGTCATGACCGTGTCGGCACCGATCTGTCGTGCATCGCTCAAGCGGCCTTCTTCTCGGCGCTGCCGGTGTTCATCGTGCTCTGCTCGACGGCGTCGATGGTCGGCCGCTCATAGGACGAGATGGTCTTGCGGCCGAATTCGATCGCCACCTGCGGCAGCGCGCCGTTCATGTAGGCGAGCAGCGTCTGCTTGACGATGATGTAGAGGCGGTTCTTCTTCTCGCGCACCGTCTTGATCTTGGTGGCGACAGGCCCGACCACGGCGTAGGACAGGAAGATGCCGAGGAAGGTGCCGACAAGCGCCGCGCCGATCAGGCCGCCGAGGATTTCCGGCGACTGGTCGAGTGCGCCCATCGCCTTGACCACGCCAAGCACGGCGGCGACGATGCCCAGCGCCGGCAGGCCGTCGCCGACCGCGACCATCGCGTGATAGGCCTTCATCTTGTCGGACTTGATGGTCTGGATCTCCTCGTCCATCAGCGCCTCGATCTCGTGCGAGCGGGCATTGCCGATGATGATGATGCGGCAGTAGTCGCAGATGAAATTCATCAGATCGTGATTCTTGAGCACCGTCGGAAAGGCCTGGAAGATGGCTGATTCTTCCGGATTGTCGATATGCGCCTCGACCTCGCTGCGCGACTTCGAGCGCAATTCGCGCATCAGGCTGTGCAGCACGCCGAGCGTTTCCAGGTAATCCTGTTCCTTCGGCACCGCCTGCTTGAAGGCCTCGATAATGCCCCTGCCGGTATCCTTGACCGTCTTCATCGGGTTGGCGACCAGGAAAGTGCCCAGTGCTGCGCCACAGATGACCACGGCTTCCCATGGCTGGACCAGCACGTGCAGATGCCCGCCCATGGCCATGAAGCCGCCAAGGACGCAGCCGAGCGTCACCACAAGTCCAATCAGAATGCCCACGACAGGTCCTTCCGCATTTCACGACAGATCCAAGGGATAGTCCCCGTGCCTTGTGTGAGGCTTGAATCCGGGCCGCCACGGAACCGAATGTTGGGCGATTCAGTTTCGCGCAAGGAAGTGAGGTTACTGTCGCGACACTAAGCTTCGGCCGGAGGCATGACGTTGCTCAATACCTTTACCAGCTACCAGTTGATCACCAGGGACATCAACAAGTCGATCGACCGCATCGAGCAGCAGCCGACTGTCGATCGCGATACCAAATATTACCTGGCCAACATAACCAAGGTGAAATCGATCGACGATTTCGTCAAAAATGACCGGCTGTTCAAATATGCCATGAAGGCCTACGGGCTGGAGGACATGGACTACGCCAAGGCCTTCATGGTCAAGGCGCTCAAGGAAGGCGTCACCGACCCTAACAGTTTCGCCAACAAGTTGACCGACAAGCGCTACGCCCAGTTCGTCAGCGCCTTCAACTTCGCCGCCAATGGCGCCAACGCCACCATCTACAACAAGGCGCAGCAGCTGGTGACGAAGAATTACGCCACGCAGGCGACGATCGCCGGCCTTGATCCGAATTCGGACTATGTGAAGGGCGAGACGACCTACTACCTCGCCAACATCACCAAGGTGAAATCGGTCGACGACCTGATGTCGAACAGCCGGCTCTACACCTACGCGCTGGCCGCGTTCGGTCTCGATTCGGCGACGGAGAATAAGGACCTCATCAAACAGGTTCTGCAGGGTGGCGTGCGCGACCCCAACAGCGTCGCCAACAAGCAGACGAACCCGGCCTACGCGGCATTGGCCTCGGCCTTCAACTTCGAGCAGTACGGCGAAGCCGCAACCACCATCAATCCGGCGCAGCAGCCGACTGTCGACAAGTATATGCGCCAGACGCTGGAGGAGGATGCCGGCAAGACCAATGAGGGCGTGCGGCTGGCGCTTTACTTCCAGCGCAAGGCGCCCGACATCACCAGCTGGTACGACGTGCTGGCCGATACGGCCCTTGCCAGTGTCGTGCGCACCGCGCTCGGGCTCCCCGATTCCTTCGCCACCGCCGACATCGACAAGCAGGCGCAGCTCTTCGAACAGAAGCTCGACATCTCGGATTTCACCGACCCCGTGAAACTCGGCAAGTTCCTGACCCGCTTCACCAGCATGTACGAGATCAACAATCCGACCTCGACGGCCGTGACGTCAGTCAGCGTGCTCTTTGCCCAGCCGGTCACGGCGGGCATCTCCACCGACCTGATGATGGCCATGCAGAAGTTGAAGTTCTGATCATGCAGGACAGTCTCTACGTCGCCCTATCCGCGCAGATGGCGCTCGAACGCCGGCTCGACACCATCGCCGACAATGTCGCCAACGCCAACACTGTCGGCTTTCGCGCCACCGGCGTGAAATTCGAGGACATGGTGTCGGGCACCGGGCAGAAATCAGTGTCCTTCGCCTCGTCGGGCAAGACCTATCTTTCGGGCGCCCACGGTTCGCTGACCGAGACCGGCAATCCGTTCGATTTCGCCATCCAGGGTGACGCCTGGTTCGCCATCGACACACCGGCCGGCACCGTCATGACGCGCGACGGCCGCTTCTCGATGAACGAGAATGGCGAACTCATGTCGATCGAAGGCCATCCGGTGCTCGACGCCGGCGGCGCGCCGATCCAGCTCGACCCCCGAAACGGTCCGCCCAAGGCCGGCGCCGACGGCTCGCTGCGCCAGAACGACCAGCTTGTCGGCTCGATCGGCCTTTACAATTTCGACCCGGGCGAGAATTTCGTGCGCTACGGCAATTCCGGCATCGTGCCGGCGCGCACCCCCGAGCCGGTCACCGACCGCTCCGATGTCGGTATCGCGCAGGGTTTCGTCGAAGAATCCAACGTCAATCCGGTGCTGGAGATGACCCGCCTGATCATGGTCCAGCGCGCCTTCGAGAACACCGCCGCGCTGATGCGTCAAACGGATTCTTCCACCGACGAGGCGATCAAGACGCTCGGCTCGAAGTCGTAGCATGTCGCTCGACCGGTCCTCCATCCGTGCACCCGAAAGGCAGCTCCCACCGGCGCCCGAAGATCGGCTCGCCGCACTGGAACGGGTAATTCGGCGTTTCAGCAACACCGACGGGCTGGTCAAGCGTGGCGGTCTCGTCACCGAAGTCACGTCCACGCACTACAAGGTGCGCGGCCTTTCCGATTTCGCCAGGCTGGGCGACATCGTCGAGCAGCGTGGCCAGTCCGGCGCGCGCCGCGGCGAGATCGTCAAGATCAGCCGCGACGAAGTCGTCGTCGCCCCCTTCGAACGCAGCGCCGATGCCGGTATCGGCGATGCGGTGTTCCGCAGGGGTCCACTCGCGGTGGCGCCGCATGATTCATGGCGCGGCCGCACCATCGACGCGCTCACCCGGGCGATCGATGGCGGTGCGCCGCTGATCAGGGGCGAAGACCTGTCGGGCGGCGCCACGACGCCAGGCGCCATGGCGCGGCAGCGCGTCGGTACCGCCTTCATGACCGGCGTCAAGGTCATCGACATCTTCACGCCGCTGTGCTTCGGTCAGCGCATGGGCGTCTTTGCGGGTTCGGGCGTCGGCAAGTCGACGCTGCTCGCCATGCTCGCCGGCGCCGACGCGTTCGACACCGTCGTCGTCGCGCTGATCGGCGAACGCGGCCGCGAGGTCCGCGAATTCCTCGAGGACACAATCGGCGACAGCATGGCCAAGACCGTGGCCGTCGTCGCCACCAGCGACGAGAGCGCCATGATGCGCCGGCGCGCGCCCGACACCGCCATGAGGGTCGCCGAGCACTTTCGCGACCAGGGCCACCGCGTGCTGTTGGTGCTGGATTCGATCACCCGCTTCGCCCATGCCTTGCGTGAGGTGGCGACGGGAACCGGCGAGCCGCCGGTCGCCCGCGGTTATCCCGCCTCGGTATTCACCGAACTTCCCAAATTGCTCGAGCGCGCCGGACCGGGGGCCGAAGGCAAGGGGTCGATTACCGCCATCATTTCCGTGCTGGTCGACGGCGACGACCACAATGATCCGGTCGCCGATTCCGTGCGCGGCATCCTCGACGGCCATGTCGTGCTCGACCGCGCGATCGCCGAACAGGGTCGCTATCCGCCGGTCAATCCCCTGTCATCCATATCGCGCCTGGCCGGCAAGGCCTGGAGCGTCGAACAGCGCGCTTTGGTGACGCGGCTGAAGTCGATGATCGCCCGCTTCGAGGACACGCGCGACATCCGCCTGCTCGGCGCCTATCAGGGTGGCGCCGACGCCGAGCTCGACATCGCCGTGCGCCAGGTGCCGCTGATCTACGAGGCGCTGACGCAATCGCCCAGGGACCGCCCGTCAGCCGATCCGTTCTCCGATCTCGCCCGCCATCTCAAGGGAAAGCTGAATGCCGAATCAGGAGACTGAACGCCAATACACCGAGCGCATCCTGAATGAGATGATCGCCGCGGCGAACGCCGCCGAGGAGGCTCGAGCCGAGGAGGAGAGGAGGACCAAGGCAAAGGCCGCCAGCGCCATCGCAGCCAAGACCGCGGCTGTTCTGGCCAGAGCCGTCAAGCCGGTCCTGCCCCGATCCGAACCTGTCGCTCGGGCTGCCGCGCCCGTGGTTCCCCGCGTCGAGGCCGCCGAGATCACGCAGGCAAGCCGCGAATCGCTGATCGATGGCCTGTTTCCCGTCACCGAATGGCCGCAACCGCCAAAGGCGCAATTTCCAAAATTAAGCAAGAAGGCGGACCGGCGCAGCGACTTCGTCATCGCCGCGCTCGGCGTCACGCTCGGCCTGATCTGCGCCCTGTTTCCCTGGTATATCTTCTTCAACCAGGAGCAGTTCGGCGTTCAGGCGATCAAGTTTGGCGGCACCGGCACCAATTCGGGACGCGAGGGTGGCGGCGTGGTGACCTCGCGCAGCGCGCCGCTGACGGCCAAGGACCTTCCCAACACCAGCATCGACCTGCTCGCCACCGGGACGGTGCAGGATGACGCCACCCCGGCGCAGCCGCCCGGCGACCAGCCCTTCCCGGCCGATGTCGCGAAATTCCGCATGGTCCATGTCGCCAACGGCCGTGCCATGATCGAGGACGACACCGGCCTGTGGATCGTCCAGCGCGGCTCGATACTGCCGGACTCTAGCACCGTGTCGTCGATCGAGCAGCGCAACGGCAAATGGGTCATGCTGACCAGCACCAACCAGCTGATCCAGCTTTCCAGGTAGCGGCTGCCCGCAAGGTCCGCGCAAGACTGGCGGCCTAGTCTTTGGGCACATGCCCGGAGATTCCCATGGAGCCCGTTTCCCTTTTCGATCTCGCCGCCAAGCAAGCGCAGTGGCTTTCCGTGCGCCAGTCGGCGATCGCCGGCAACATCGCCAACGCCAACACGCCGGGCTACACGGCAAACGATGTCGAGCCCTTCGAGAAGGTGCTCGACCGCACGGCTGTGTCGTTGCAGACCACCGAGGCCGGCCATCTCGGCAGCGCGGCGACCAATGCCGGCTTCACCATCAAGCCGCAGGAAGATGACGGCGTGGTCATGCCGTCCAAGAACACCGTCGTGCTTGAGGACCAGCTTCTCAAGGCTGGCGAGGTGCGCCGTTCCTTCGAGCTCAACACGGCGATCGTCAAGGCTTTCCACTCGATGATGATGATGGCGGTGAAGAGCTGACATGGACGCACTGACCGCAGCCCTGAAAGTCGCAGCATCCGGCCTCGGCGCCCAGTCCGAGCGCCTGCGCGTGGTCTCTGAAAACCTCGCCAATGCCCAGTCGACCGGCACGACGCCCGGCGCTGACCCCTATCGCCGCAAGACCATCAGCTTCGTCTCCGAGCTTGACCGGGCGTCCGGCGCCTCAACGGTTGAAGTGAACTCGATCGACCGCGATCCAAGTGTCTTCCCCGTCGAATTCCAGCCTGGCAACGAGGCCGCCGACGAGAAGGGCTACGTCAAGATGCCCAATGTCAACGCGCTGATCGAAATGGCCGACATGACCGAGGCCAACCGCTCCTACGAGGCCAACCTGCAAGTCGTGAAGCAGGCGCGCGACCTCATTTCAATGACCATCGACCTGATGAGGAACCAATGATCGTGAACGGCATCGGCGCGCTCAACCTGAAGCCCGGGCTGGGCGATACGGCGACCGACCTGCTTCAGGGCGGTGTCGCGCCGGCGACATCAGGCAACCTTGGCACCTCCTTTGCCGAAGCGGTGAGCCAGGCAGCCTCCAAGACCGTCAACACGCTGCAGAATGCCGAACAGGTGTCGCTCCAGGCGCTCAAGGGCGATGCCGACACACGCCAGGTCGTCGATGCCGTGATGAGCGCGCAGCAGGCGCTTCAGACCGCCGTCGCCATCCGCGACAAGGTCGTTTCGGCCTACCTCGAAGTCAGTCGCATGGGTATCTGAGGAATAGGTCATGAAAGCACTTTCCATCGCCGCCACCGGCATGAATGCCCAGCAGACAAATCTGGAAGTCATCGCCAACAACATCGCCAACATCAACACCACCGGCTACAAGCGGGCGCGCGCCGAATTCTCCGACCTGCTCTACCAGGTCGACCGCACGCAAGGCGTACCCAACCGCTCCAACGCCTCGCTGGTGCCGGAAGGCGTTTCGATCGGTCTCGGCGTCAAGACGACGGCCGTGCGCAACGTGCACACCCAGGGCGAACTGACCAGCACCGGCAACAGTTTCGACATGGCGCTGACCGGCAGGGGCTGGTTCCAGATCGAGGGCGCCGATGGCGGCACGCTCTACACCCGCGCCGGCGCCTTCAACACCAACGCCACCGGCCAGCTGGTGACGGTGGATGGCGCCAATGTCATTCCGGCGATCACCGTGCCGACCGACGCGGTCGAGGTGATCGTCAACAAGACCGGTCAGGTGTTTGCCCGCATCGACGGCCAGACCGACCTGCAGAATCTCGGCCAGCTCCAGATCGTCAACTTCGCCAACGAGGCGGGCCTCGCGCCGCTCGGCGACAATCTGTTCCAGGAAACGACCGCCTCCGGCCCGGCCAATGCCGGCGTGCCCGGCGATCCCGGCTTCGCCACCATCCAGCAGGGCTATCTCGAGGCCTCCAACGTCGACCCGGTCAAGGAAATCACCGAGCTGATCTCGGCGCAGCGCGCCTATGAGATGAATTCCAAGGTGATCCAGGCCGCCGACGACATGGCCTCGGTCGTCTCCAAGAACATCAGGTAAGGGATGATGGCCATGCCGATCTCCTGCTCCGCATTCCGCCGCACCGCGCTGATCCTTGCGCTGGTAGTCGGTGGCTTGCCGGCTTTCGCCCAGGAATCGGCAAATCAATCGACAAATCAGTCGGCAACGCAGATCGCCGGCAATCAGCCTGCCGGCGAAGTCGTGCTGATCCCCAGTCGCGTCATCTACCCCGGCGAGACCATCGAACTCGCCGCCCTGAAACAGGTGACCCTCATCGCGGGCAAACACAAGCCCGATGCGATGGCGACCCGCGCCGAAGAGCTTCAGGGCAAGATCGCCAAGCGCACGCTGCTGCCCGGTCGCTACATCCCGGCCGCCGCCATCCGCGAGGCCTGGCTGGTCGAACAGGGTGCAGCCGTGCAGGTCTTCTTCATCGCCGGCGGACTGACGATATCGGCCACCGCGGTAACCTTGCAGCCAGGTTCAGCTGGCGACCTCATCAAGGTTCGCAACAGCGATAGCGGCAAGATCCTCTCCGGCACGGTGATGGCCGACGGAACCATCCAGGTCAGCGCTTCATGATGCGCCCGCTTGCCCTTCTGCTTGCTGCCACGCTGGGCCTGCAGCCAGCGCTGGCCGACGGCCTGACACCCAAGGCCAAGCGCGAACTCGCCGCCAAGAACGGCGGCGTCTACGACGATCCGGAATATGATCCGGCGACCACCACCCGCATGTTCCGCGTTTCGCCCGGACCGAGCTCGCTGCCGCCTGGCCAGGTCGCCTCGCGCATCAAGGACATCGCCCAGCTGCAGAGTTCGCGCGACAACCAGCTGGTCGGCTACGGCCTGGTCATCGGCCTCGCCGGCTCGGGTGACAGTCTGCGCAATTCGCCGTTCACCGAGCAGTCGATCCGCGCCATGCTCGAAAATCTCGGCATCGCCACCGAAGGCGGCCGCGCGCGCGCCAAGAACGTCGCCGCCGTCATCGTCACCGCCAACATGCCCCCCTATGTGCAATCGGGCGCCCGCATCGACATCGACGTCTCCTCTATGGGCGACGCCACCTCGCTTGCCGGCGGCACGCTGATCATGACGCCGCTGAAGGCGGCGGACGGCGAGATCTATGCCGTCGGTCAGGGCGCGGTCATCGTTTCCGGCTTCACCGCCAAGGGCCAGGCCGAACAATTGACGCAAGGCGTGCCGACCGCCGGCCGGGTGCCGAACGGCGCCATCGTCGAGCGTTCTGTGAAGGCCGAGTTCGACGACCAGTCGACGCTGACGCTGCAATTGCGCAATCCCGATTTCTCGACCGCCATCCGCATCGCCGACGCGATCAACGACTATACCAGCCAGCGCTTCGGCATGCGCGTCGCGGGTGAGCGCGATTCTCGCACCGTGCAGATCAGAAGGCCAAAGGGCGTTTCGGCCGCGCGCTTCTATGCCGAGATCGAAAACCTGGTGGTCGAATCCGATACGCCGGCCCGCGTCGTCATCGACGAGCGCACCGGCACCATCGTAATCGGCAACGACGTCAAGATCTCGCGCGTCGCCATCAGCCACGGCACGCTCACGGTGCGCATCACCGAAGCGCCGCGCATCGTGCAGCCGGAACCTTTCTCCAAGGGCGAAACCGCTGTCGAGCCGTTCACCGCCATCGACGCCAGCCGGCCCGATGCCCGCGTCGCGGTGCTCGACGGACCCGACCTGCAAACCCTCGTTTCCGGCCTCAACCGCCTCGGCGTCAAGCCGGACGGTATCATTGCCATCCTGCAAGGCATCAAGTCGGCCGGCGCCCTGCAAGCCGATCTGGTCCTCCAATAGGCGATGCCGATGATCCCCTCCCTTCTATCCCACGAAAGACGCTCCTGCCGCGCAATCCTGTTCGCGGCCGCGGCTCTCGCGGCCATGGCCGTTGCCAGTGGCGGCGCACATGGCGAGGATGTCGTTCGCCAGGTTCTGCCCGGAGCGCAGCCCGCGGTGGCGCCGCAGCAATTGGCCCGGGAGAAGGCGCCCGACCAGAGCGAGATCGAGCGCTTCTGCTCCAACATCGCCGACGCCGCCCGCGACCGCCGCTACGCCTTGCAGGCCGAGGAACTGAAGCAGTTGCAGGCCGGCATCGACGAGCGCATGAAAGCGCTGGACGCGAAGAAGGCCGAATACGAGACCTGGCTGAAGCGGCGTGAAGTGTTCCTGGCCCGGGCCGAGGACGGCGTCGTCAAGATCTATGCCGGCATGAAGCCCGATGCGGCGGCCGAACGCCTGGCGATCGTCAACGCCGACCTGGCCGCGGCCGTTCTGATGAAGCTCGATTCACGCAAGGCCGGGGTCATTCTCAACGAAATGGACCAGAAGGCGGCGGCGACTCTCACCGGCATCATGGCCAGCGCAGCCCGAAGGGTAGATCCGTCATGATCCGCAGAACGCTCATCCTGTGCGCGGTGGCAGCCCTGTCCGGCTGCGGCACCAACCTCAGGGAAGTCGGCAAGGAACCGTCGCTGTCGCCGGTCGGCTCGGGCATTGACGGCGGCAACACGTCTTCCCTGTACAGATACCCCGAGCCGCCTCGGGCACCGGTGAAAAAGTTCTCGCTGTGGGACGATCGCCAGAGCCGTCTCTTCACCGATCCCCGGGCGCTCTCGCAGGGCGACATCCTGACCGTCACGATCAAGGTCAACGACCGCGCCAATTTCAAGAACCAGAACGACAGGAGCCGCACCGCCAACCGCAAGCTCGGCTTCGACCTCAGCGCGCAATGGGACAAGTGGAGCACCGCCGGCAAGGGCGCCGGCACGCTCAACTCCGCAACGGACACGACGGCCGATGGCGAGATCAAACGATCGGAAACGCTTGAACTCAATGTCGCGGCGATCGTCACCGATGTCTTGCCGAACGGCAATCTGATGATCACGGGGTCGCAGGAAGTGCGCGTCAACGCCGAACTGAGGGTGCTGACCATCGCCGGCATCGTGCGGCCGGCCGATATCGGCGCCGAGAACACGATCCCCTACGAACGGATCGCCGAGGCGCGCATTTCCTATGGCGGGCGCGGCCGCATCACCGAGATCCAGCAGCCGGCCTACGGCCAGCAGATCCTCGACCAGGTTCTTCCGTTCTAGGGATTGGAGAACAGAGCGCCGTGGCCAATGTCGAACAACTCCAGCCTCGCAAGGGTCCATCCCTTGTGGTTCAGGGCGCCATGCTGCTGGTGGTGACGGTCGCCGCCATCGGCATGGGCTGGATGTCCGGAGGTTATCTCAAGGGCGCCGGCGCACCGCCATCGGTGCCGGCTGCTCCTGAAAATGCGGGCAAGGTTGCCGAACCCTCCGCTGCGCAACAGCCTGGCACGGGGCCGACGCTTGTCGCGCTGGCGCCGATCACCACGAATATCGCCTCACCCGCCGACACCTGGATCCGGATGGAAGCATCCGTGGTCTACGACGCGCCGCAGCCGCCGGCGATGACGGAGGACATCCATCAGGACCTTCTGGCCTTCGTGCGTACGCTGAAGATGCATCAGGTCGAGGGCGCCAGCGGTTACCAGCACCTGAAAGCCGATATCGAGGAACGCGCCTCGATCCGCAGCCAGGGGCACGCCAAACAGGTTCTCATCAGGACATTGCTGCTCGAATGAAGAAGTTCCTTCTCGCCGCGGCGCTGATCGGCGCCGCCACCTCCGTCGCGGCGGCGCAGCAGCTGGACCTGGGCGGCATCGGAAAGGCCGACGGTACCACCGTCGGCTACATCATCCAGATGTTCGGCCTGCTGACCGTGCTGTCGGTGGCGCCCGGGCTGCTGATCATGGTGACGAGCTTCACCCGTTTCGTCATCGCCTTCTCGATCCTGCGCGCCGGCATCGGCCTGCAGTCGACGCCGGCGAACCTCATCCTCATTTCGCTGTCGCTGTTCATGACCTTCTACGTCATGGCGCCGACGTTCGATCAGGCCTGGAACACCGGCGTCAAGCCGCTGATGGACAACCAGATCAGCCAGACCGAGGCCTTCGAGAAGATCTCGGATCCGTTCCGCACCTTCATGCTGCACAATGTGCGCGACAAGGATTTCGACCTTTTCGCCGACCTCGCGCGCGAGCGCGGCCAGGTCGTCGCCAAGGAGACGGTCGACCTGCGCATCCTGGTGCCCGCCTTCATGATCTCCGAGATCCGCCGCGGCTTCGAGATCGGCTTCCTGATCGTGCTGCCCTTCCTGGTCATCGACCTGATCGTCGCCACCATCACCATGGCGATGGGCATGATGATGCTGCCGCCCACCGTTGTCTCGCTGCCGTTCAAGATCCTGTTTTTCGTCCTGATCGACGGCTGGAACCTGCTCGTCGGCAGCCTGGTGCGCTCCTTCACCTGACCCTGCTCTCCGGCCCGAGGCCGCGTCTGCCCGACAGGACCGGGCAGTGCGCCGGACATCGTCGATTTTTTCTCGAATTATTTTCGATTAACCGTCCGATTTAGCCCTTTGGTAGGAACTCGCCGCCATAGTCGCTCGCAGATGGCGGGTGATCTCTCGACGATCATTGGCATGATGCCGCTCCGTCATACCGGAAAAGCCGGTATGTCAAAAAAACACCTGTAAAAACAAGGTACGAGTAGCCATGGCCAGTATCATGACCAACAGCGCCGCATTGACGGCCCTGCAGAGCCTTAACGCCACCCAGAACAACCTCTCCACCACCCAGGCCCGCATCTCGACGGGCTACCGCGTCTCCCAGGCTTCGGACAACGCCGCCTATTGGTCGATCGCCACCACGATGCGTTCCGACAACCAGGCCATGTCCACCGTTTCGGACTCGCTCGGCCTCGGCGCCTCGAAGGTCGACACCGCCTACACTGGCATGAACAGCGCGATCACCACCATCAATGCGATCCAGCAGAAGCTGACCGCGTCCTACGGTCAGACCGATGCCGCGAAGGAAAAGACCCAGGTCGAAATCGCCGCTCTGCAGCAGCAGCTGAAGGGTTACGCCGACTCCGCCACCTTCTCCGGCACCAACATGCTGTCGGTGTCCACCGCCACGGGCACGGCCGCCGACGTCAAGATCGTCTCGGCCTTCAACCGCAGCTCGACCGGCGCGGTTTCGCTCTCGACGATCGATGTCAACGTGGAAAGCATCAAGCTCTATGACTCCGGCGCCGCGCCGACCGCCAAGGGCCTTCTGGATACGGCCCGCCTCGGCACCACTGGCGCTGCAACCACCACGGCACAGAACCCGACCCTTGGTGCCGCTCCCGCTGCCGGCGATACCTATTCGGTCGCCTCGCTGAAAATCTTCTCGGGCACCACGGCCGCCAGCGACGCTCAGATCTCGCAGATGATGACCGTCGTCGACGCCGCGCTCAAGGACATGACGACCGCCGCCACCAAGCTCGGCGCCGCCAAGAGCTCCATCGACCTGCAGAAGACCTTCACGCAGAGCCTGATGGACTCCATCGACCGCGGCGTTGGCCAGCTGGTCGATGCCGACATGAACAAGGAATCGACCCGCCTCCAGGCGCTGCAGGTCCAGCAGCAGCTCGGCGTCCAAGCGCTGTCGATCGCCAACGGCTCGTCGCAGTCGATCCTGTCGCTCTTCCGCGGCTGATCGCTCTACACCGACCAACCAAGAAAACGGGCCGCGCCAAAAGCGCGGCCCGTTTTGCGTTTGCTCCAGCCCCGCGCAACCCTCGTTTCTTAACCCTCGAAAGCGAGCCTTTAACAGGCCGTTAACCATAACGCGCTAGTCATGGTTAACCAAAGCTTACAACGGATTGGCGAATCGGCCCGGTCGGGGCGACGGCAATCGACGGGCGGGCCATCGGCTCGCGAGGGCAATGCCGGTTTTTGAGAAAGACCGGCCTGGGAAAAAGGAGCGAGTTTCTTGGCGAGCATCATGACAAACGCCGCGGCGTTGACCGCACTTCAAAGCCTCAACGCCACCAACAAATCGCTTGAGCAGACACAGTCGCGAATCTCGACGGGCTACAGGGTCTCCGAGGCCTCCGACAACGCCGCCTACTGGTCGATCGCCACGACGATGCGCTCCGACAACGCAGCCTTGTCGACGGTGCAGGACGCGCTCGGCCTCGGCGCCTCGAAAGTCGACACCGCTTATACCGGCATGAACAATGTTCTGACGTCGATCGGCCAGCTCAAGACCAAGCTGCTCTCCACCATTGGCCAGACAGCTGCCGCAAAGGCAAAGACGCAGACGGAAATCACCACGCTTCAGGCGCAGATGAAGTCCTTTGCCGATGCCGCCACCTTCTCGGGCTCGAACTACCTTTCGGTGACGTCAACGCAGGTCGCTGCCCCCAATGACGGCGTTCAGGCCGACGCCAAGATCGTCGCGTCCTTCAACCGCTCCTCCTCCGGCGCCATCTCGCTCGGAACGATCGACATCGATGTCGAGAGCACGAAACTGTTCGACAACGGTCTTGCCACCGCCGTCAAGAACCAGGGCACGCTCGACCGCCAGACGTCCGTATACGCGACAGCGGCCGCCCAGAACCTGTACGACACAGCCTATGCGGCTACGATCGCTGGCGGTGGCACGGACATCGCCGCCAACACCGCTGGCCAGACGGCCGCGGGCGCGGTGGTCCCCAGGATTGACAATGTTTCCGCCTTCAATCTCGACATCACGGCGGCGGGAGTGACCGACGACATCATCACCCAGATGATCGGCAAGATCGACAAGGTCATGAGCCAGCTGACCGACCAGGCCACCATCCTCGGCGCCGCCAAGAGCTCCATCGACCTGCAGAAGACCTTCACGCAGAGCCTGATGGACTCCATCGACCGCGGCGTCGGTCAGCTCGTCGATGCCGACATGAACAAGGAATCGACCCGCCTGCAGGCATTGCAGGTCCAGCAGCAGCTCGGCATCCAGTCGCTGTCGATCGCCAACAGCTCCTCGCAGTCGATCCTGTCGCTGTTCAAGAACGGCTAATCCGGCTGTAGCCGACAGATACCCCTCCCTCCAATTCACGGGCCGCGCCGCAAGCGCGGCCCGATTTCATTTTCGCACAAGCTTCGAGGGCTAGTGTTCCGGCGGACAATCATGCTGGGAGTCGCTCTATCGTGCCGGAACAGATCCAGAGCATCATCTCGAATCTCCGCGGTTTTGGTGTGAAGCGCCTCGCCATGCTGGCGGGCATCGCCGTTCTGGTGATGGGCGTCATCGGCATCGCCTCGGTCTACCTCAACCGCCCGGCCTACGACACGCTCTATGTCGGGCTCGACCGCTCCGACGTGAACCAGATCGGCCTGGTGCTGGGCGAGGCGGGCATCGGCTTCGATGTCGGCGCCGACGGAACCTCGGTTCTGGTGCCGGCCGGCACCACGGCACAGGCGCGCATGCTGCTCGCCGAAAAGGGTCTGCCGACCAGCGCCAATGCCGGCTACGAGCTGTTCGACAATGTCGGGGCGATGGGCCTGACCTCGTTCATGCAGCAGATCACCCGTGTGCGGGCGCTGGAAGGCGAGATTGCCCGCACCATCCAGTCCATATCGGGCATCAAGGCGGCTCGCGTCCACATCGTCATGTCCGAGCGCGCCAATTTCCGCCGCGACGAACAGCAGCCCTCGGCATCGGTGGTCATCCGCTATGCCGGCATCGACGCAGAGAAGAGCGCCCAGTCGATCCGCCACCTGGTCGCCGCCGCCGTGCCTGGCCTGTCGGCCGACAAGGTGACGGTGCTCGATTCCAACGGCAACCTGCTGGCCGCCGGCGACGATCCCTCCAACACCAGTGCGGCCCGCACGCTCGGCGTCGAGCAGACGGTCGAGGCGCAGATCGGCGACAACATCCGCCGCGCGCTGGCGCCATACCTCGGCCCTGACAATTTCCGCGCCAGCGTCAAGGCCGAGGTCAACACCGACACCCGCCAGACGGAAGAAACCATTTTCGATCCGAACTCGCGCGTCGAGCGCTCGGTGCAGTCGGTGCGCGCCAATGAGAACAGCAACCAGAAGCAGGCCTCGACCCCGGCCAGCGTCGAGCAGAACCTGCCGGAGACCCAGGCGACCAGCACCGAGGGTCCGCAAACGACCTCGGCGAACGACCGCAAGGAAGAGATCACCAATTACGAGATCAACTCCAAGAAGATCGCCACCGTCTCCAACGGCTACACCGTCACCAAGATGTCGATCGCCGTCGTCGTCAACCAGGATCGGCTGAAGGCGATCCTGGGCAAGGACGCTACCCCGGAGCAGATCGCCAAGCGCGTCGCCGAGATCCAGAAGATGGTGACGTCGGCCACCGGCCTCGACGACAAGCGTGGCGACGTCATCGACGTCTCGGCGGTCGAATTCATCGACGGGCTCGACGGCGAAGCGATCCCGCAGGCTGGAATGCTGGATTCCATCGGCCAGCACGCCGGCACGCTGATCAACGCCGGCGCTTTCATCGTCGTGGTGTTCCTGGTGGCCTTCTTCGGCTTGCGGCCGATGGCGGCCGCACTGACGGCAAAAGCGATGCCCGCTTTGCCAGGCCCGAATTTCGATGAAGTCCAGCGGTCGCTGCCGACACCCGAGGCGGCTGCTTCCGTCGATGCGGGTGCCGCCATCGGCGCCTTGCCCGGCTCGCGGCCGGGCACCAATCCGCTCGATGATCTTCGCCAGAAGATCAGGCCGGCGCCACAGGAGCGGCTTGCCCGCATGGTCGACCTCAACGAGGAGCGCACAGCGCAGATCCTGCGCAAATGGGCGGCCCAGGAAGTCGCGGCGTAAACCATGGCCTCCGCAGCCCTTTTCGATCTTCTCCCTGATTTCGGTACGCGCGCGCCGCGTGTCAGTCAGCCCCAGGCCGCATCCGAGCACAGGCCGGAAGCATCCGCACCGCAGGCCGATATCGGCACGCTGATCGCCGAGGCGGTTGCCCAGGCAGAAGCAGCGCTGACGGAACGGCTTGTCGCCGCCCACGACGCTGCGCTGGAAGCGGAGCGCCAGGCGCATGTTGAGGAAGCGAGGGTTTTCCTCGAAAGCTTCGGCGGCGACATCGGCAAGGCGGTCTCGCTGCGCATCGACGCCATGGAGGCGCGCGTAACGGACCTTGTCACCGCCACGGTCGCACGCATCATCGGCGGCATTGTCAGCGACGATCTGCAGAAGCGCTCGCTCGAAGCGCTCGCCGGAGCGGTTCGCGAAGCCGTCGGCGATGGCGAAGCGGTGCGCATCGCCGTCCGTGGGCCACTGTCGCTGTTCGAAACGCTGAAGGCATCGCTTGGACCAAGCATTGCAAATCTCGACTTCATCGAGGCGCCAGGTTTCGACCTGACCGTGACCATTGACGAGGCCGTGTTCGAGACACGCATCGCCGAATGGTCGGCCACCCTTTCCGAGGTCTTGTCATGAGTGTCGCCGAGGCCGATCACGGCAGGCACGAGATCATCATCGTGCGGCGGGGTCATGACGACCACGACGAGGGCCATCACGGTGGCGTCTGGAAGATCGCCTTTGCCGATTTCATGACCGCCATGATGTGCTTCTTCCTGGTGATGTGGCTGATCAACGCCGCCAACGAACAGACCAAGGCGGCCGTCGCCAGCTACTTCAACCCGGTCAAGCTCGTCGACCGTGAGTCGAGCCGCAAGGGCCTTGAGGACCTCGGCAATGGGCCGCGCGCGGTCGGGATGACGACCGACGACCCGCAGGAGGCGACAAAAAAGTCTGGACAGGACGGCATCGGTGCGGCGGGCTCATCCAACCGCAAGCAGGACAAGCAGGAGCCGAACAAGGCTGAACAGTCGGATGAGCATCTGTTCGCCGACCCCTACGCCGTGCTCTCCGAAATCGCCACCGACACCGGCGTCATGCAGAATGTCAGCCAGAAGGGCGACGGCGGCGCGCAAAGCGCCGGGCCGGCGACGGGCGCCTCGGGCGGCGCGTCCTACAGGGATCCCTTCGAGCCGGACTTCTGGTCGCAGCAGGTGGCCACACCCGCCGCCGAGGCGAGTGCCCAGCGCCCCAAGATCGAGGGCGATCCGCTCAAACCAGGTGACAAGGCCGCCGAAACGCAGGTCGCCAAGGTCAAGGCCGTGCCGCCGGCGTCGCCCGTCAAGGAAGCCCCACTCGAGCCCCTGGCCGAGGATGGCAAGGACGCCGCCGCGACGATGGCCAAGGCCGGCGAAATCAAGGCCGGCGAAACCAAGGCCAGCGGCGCCAAGGCCGGTGACGCCAAGACGGGCGAGAGCAAGGCCGTGGCTGCCGCCAAGGCGGATACCGCGGCCGCCGTGCAAGAGACGACCGCGCCTGAAGCCGGGGAAAAGCAGCCGACCGCCGCTGCCGTGAAGGCCGCGGCCGACGTCAAGCGGCAGCTGGCTGAAGCGTTCAAGCCTGGCGACAAGCTGCATGACGGCGTCTCGGTCGAAGCCACCGACAAGGGTGTCGTCATCTCGATCACCGACCAGCTCGACTTCGGCATGTTCGAAGTTGGATCGGCGGTGCCGAGCCGCGAACTGGTGCTGGCGATGGAAAAGATCGGCCGCATCGTCAACAGCCAGAAGGGCACGATCAGCATCAACGGCCACACTGATGCGCGCCCCTTCCGCAGCGCCAGCTACGACAATTGGCGGCTGTCGACGGCGCGCGCGCATTCCGCCTACTACATGCTCGTGCGCGGCGGCGTCGACGAGCGCCGCATCACCGAGGTCGCCGGCTTCGCCGACCGGCAGCCGAAGGATCCGGCCGATCCGCTGTCGGCGGCCAACCGCCGCATTGAGATCCTGATGGCGACCGGCGGATGAAGCGGGCGGCCGTCACCAGCCGGCTGATGGGCCTGTTGCTGCTGGCAGCCGGATATCCGTCGGCCGGCTTCGCCCAGGACACGCTGCAGCCCTACCAGCTGGTGCGCTCGCTGCAGCTGGTCCAGGACCGCATCGCCGCCGGCGATCACGCCGCGATGCCGATGCAGGCCAAGCTGCTCGAGATGATCGATACCCGCTTGCGCGAAGCGGATGCGGAGGACTTCAAGGACCCCAAGAATTTTCGCGCACTCCTGGTCTACGGCATGAGCGGCGGCAATCCGGTGACCGTCGAGGCGGCGGTTTCCCGTGCCAAGTCCGTGGATGCCGAAGACCTCTCAATCGCCAAGGGCGTCATAAACTATCTGGTTGGCCGGCCCGCCAGTGCGATCGAAGTCCTGAGGCCAATCGATCCTATGACGCTGCCCAGCGACCTCGGCGCCTTTCTTGCCTTGGTCAAAGGATCGCTGATGGCGACGGACGACCCGGTGATGGCGCTCACGCTGCTCGACGAGGCCAAGCTGCTCAGCCCCGGCACACTGGTCGAGGAAGCGGCCCTGCGGCGTTCGGTCGGCATCGCCGTGAGCCGAGGCGATGCGGCACGGTTCGCGCGTGCCTCCACCCAATATGTCGAGCGTTACCTCTATTCGCCCTATGCCAGTCAGTTCGCCGATTCCTTCGTCTCCGGCGTCATCACCCTGCATATGTCGATCAGCCAGGACAAGCTCGCCGACATCACCTCGATGATGGATCCCGAGCGCGAGAAGGTGATCTATCTGCGCATCGCCCGCCGCGCCGCGATCGACGGCCTCAGCGAATTGTCGGCCTTTGCCTCCGCGCGGGCCGAGCAGGGCCGCGACGGCAACACCAACCAAGGCGATCCGCGCGCAGAGCTTTACTCGAGCCTGTCCACGGTGACTTCCGGTACGATCGAGGATGTGCGCACCAAGCTCGGCAAGATCGACCGCAGCAAACTGTCGGACGGTGACCGTGCCCTGCTCGACGCCGCTCAGGCGATCGCCGGTGAGGTGGTGGCGCCGCCTGCTTCCCTTCCGGCCACAACTCCGGCGTCTGCACCCCTAGCGCCGCAGCCCAAATCCGAGGTCGCCGCCACGCAGGCCGCCGACGCGGCCGGATTGCCGCCCGTCGAGGGTGCAGTCTCCGAACAGCCCGCCGCCTCGCCATCCCAGCCATCCGACAGGACGGCGGCCGCGACGAGCGCGCCGCCGCCTTCAGCCGATTCGGCGACGGTCCTGCCGGCATCGGCGCCGGCAACTTCTGCCGGTCCCGACACGACCGATCCGACCGACGCCGCCATGATGAAAACCCGTCGACAGCTCGACGTGATCGACCAGATGCTTGGAGCCGCCCCGAAATGACCCCCAGCCTCGGCCCGGCCTTGCCAGGATTTACCGCCGCGCGCACGGCGGAGCAGCCGACCGCCCCCGGCAAGAAGGATGATGCTGGTTTCGGCAAGATGGTGCATGGCCGCGCAGGCCAGGCGGAAAAGCAGCCAACCACCGAGGCAGGCGGGCGCGATCCGCGCTGGAGCAAGCTCGCCGCCGGCCTGGCGGCACAGGCAGGCGAGGACGAGCCGATGCCGACCGGCAAGGCGAGGACCACGCCCACCGGATCGACGGCAGCGAAATCCACGAAGGACGACAAGGGCGTTGAGGCGGACAAGGACGTCGATACCGAAAAGCCGGCGACCGACGCCGGTGCAACGCCGCTCGACGATCATCTGCCTTTGCTGATGGCGTTTCATGACCTGCGCCATTTCTCGACATCGGCCAAGTCAGCCGATGCAAGCGAGGCCGGACAGGAACCGGCGCTCGACGGGCAGCTCCTGTCGAAAGCCTATCGCGCGGCGTCCGTCGCTGGGCAAGACGACCTCGAACCTATGCCGAAGCCCGAGCGGGTCGCACTCGTCGACGGGCCGTTGAAGAAGCTCGACGGCCAATCCGGCCGCGACGCGAGCGCCGGCACTGGCGCGCCACGGCGTGACAATGCAACCGCCGCCGGCCCGCTGCCCGAGACGACAACCGCCGATGTGCCGGGCGTCGAACAGAAGCAGACGGCGCCACAGCTGAAGTCGATCGCCGACGTCCAGTCCTCGTTGCGGTCGGAGCCAGGAAAACAGCCCTCGGCCCAGGCGCGCGTCGACGTGGTTTCCGAGCGCAGCTTCCCCGCCCCGCCGCAGGCGCCGATGAGCCAGGCAGCACTCAACGTAATCAACGCCGTAGCGGCCGATGTTGGCCCGCAGCAGGCGTTTTCGACAGCCGCCGCGACCACCCACATGGCCGGCTCTGTTGCCGTTCCGACACATGTGTTGAAGATCGAACTTCACCCGGCCGAGCTGGGCATGGTCAACGCCCATCTTCGCCTCTCGGGAGAACAACTCTCGATTGAATTGAAGCCCGAAACACACGACGCCTACCGCCGGCTTTCCAGCGACAGCGAGGCAATCGTCAAGTCGCTGCGCGGGCTGGGTTTCGAGGTTGATAAGGTCACCATCATGCAACCTTCGGTAGCAGTTCCAGTCGCAACCCGGACGGATGCGACCGCCTCGCTTGCCGCCGCGCCTGGCCGCGACCAATCCGCCTTTCAGCCCGGAAACTCCAGTGGCGGCAACGGTGGAACCGGCGGCCAGCAACCGGGCCAGCAGTCCGCAAGGGGTAATCATGATGACGCGCAAGCCCGCGGCCGCGCCGCTTCGCCATCTCGCGAGCACGCTGGCGGCGATATGTTTATCTAGCCTCGCAACCAGCGCCCTCGCCGCCGCCAATCCCTGCGAGCCCGAGATCCTGCGCGCCGCCGATCGCTATGGCGTGCCCGCCGGCATCCTCTATGCCGTCGGCCTGACCGAGACGGGCAAGAAGGGCAGCCTTCAGCCTAACGCCTTGAATATAGAAGGAAAAGCGATCTTTCCAAGGAGCCGGGCCGAAGCGCTTGCCACCTTCGCCAATGCCCGGCGCGAAGGCAAGACGCTGATCGATCTCGGCTGCATGCAGATCAACCACCACTATCATTCCTCGCACTTCCGCAGCGTCGAGGACATGCTCGACCCGCGCCAGAACGTCGATTATGCGGCGCGTTTCCTGGCCAGTCTCCACGCCCGCCACGAGACCTGGTCGATGGCCGTTGCCCGCTACCATGCCGGCCCCGACAACGACCCGGCGCAGAAGGTCTATGTCTGCAGGGTGATCGCCAATATGGTTGCCGCCGGTTTTGGCAAATGGACAACCAACGCCCGCGCCTTCTGCAACCCGTAAGCGTATCTTCTGCTCCTAATACGCCCGTGGCACTGCTCAGGGCTTGCCGTTTTGACTTACCCAGAACTTCCCCCCGTAAGCATATCTGGCTGCACGCTAATGCAACCGGCACGATTCCAGACTCCCAAGAAACTAGTTACAAGAAATGACGGTTGTTCAGGATTCCCGCCAACGGTTAGGCCTTTCCCCACGGGGCAAATGTGTTGATTCGGAGGCGGGGCCGATGATCGTGATCGTTGACGAGCGAGAGCTCGTAACTGAGGGATACAATTCACTTTTTGATCGCGAGGGCGTCGCCTGCGCGGGCTTCGCGCCCGGCGAATTCGGCGAGTGGGTCAACTCGGCCGCCGACACCGACCTGCGATCGGTGCGGGCCTTCCTGATCGGCGACTGCCGCGACGGCGCCATCTCTCCGCGCCAGATCCGCGACCGCACCGGCGCTCCTGTCATTGCGCTCAGCGAGCAGCATTCCCTGGAAAACACGCTGCGGTTGTTCGAGAGCGGCGTCGACGACGTCATCCGCAAGCCCGTCCACATCAGAGAGATCCTGGCCCGCATCACCGCCATCCGCCGGCGCGCCCATGAGGATGTCGCCTACACCGAGATCGGCGCCATGCGCATCTTCATGGACGGCCGCGACCCCGAGATTGACGGCCAGCCGCTGCCCCTGCCGCGCCGCGAACGCCGCATCCTCGAATATCTGGCGAGCAACCGCGGCCGGCGCGTAACCAAGACCCAGGTCTTCAACGCCATCTATGGCATCTTCGACGAAGAGGTCGAGGAGAACGTGGTGGAGAGCCACATCAGCAAACTGCGCAAGAAACTGCGCGAGAAGCTGGGCACCGACCCGATCGATTCCAAACGCTTCCTCGGCTACCGGCTCGTCTTCTGATGCCGCGCCGCGCCAGCCTCGCGCAAGACAGGACGCGTAGCCTCGCCGCCAGTGGCATGGATATTGCGGAGACATCTCGATGAGCCTCTACGGAATGATGCGGACCGGCGTTTCCGGCATGAACGCCCAGGCCAACCGCCTGTCGACAACCGCCGACAACATCGCGAATTCCGATACCACCGGCTACAAGCGGTCCTCGGCCGAATTCTCGACCCTGATCATGCCGTCGACGGGCGGCGCCTATAATTCCGGCGGCGTCACCACGACGATCCGGCAGGCAGTGAGCGATCCGGGCGTGCTGCAGTACACGACCTCTGTCTCCGACCTTGCCGTCAGCGGCGATGGTTTCTTCGTCGTCCAGGATCCGAGCGGCACGCCTTTCCTGACCCGCGCCGGCGCCTTCGTTCCCGACGCACAGGGCAGGCTGGTCAACGCGGCCGGTTTCCAGCTGATGGCCTACAGCTACGCCAATGGCACGCCGGCGGCGACGGTGAACGGCTTCGAGGGTCTGCAGCCGGTCGTCATCTCCGACCAGGGCCTAACCGCGACGCCGAGCACCCTGGGTACTTACAGCGGCAATCTGCCGGCAGGTGCCACGCCGGTCGTCGCCGCCAACCTGCCAGGTGCCAACGCCGCCACCGCGCAGTACACCTCGAAATCGTCGATGGTCGCCTATGACAACCTCGGCAACAAGAAGCTGCTCGACGTCTATTTCACCAACACCGGTACCGGCACCTGGCAGGTCGCGGTTTTCGATCAGTCGAAGGCGACGCCGGGAACATCATTCCCCTACACCGGCGGCGCGCTCGGCACGGCCAACCTGACCTTCGACACCACGACCGGCAAGCTCACTGGCGCGACCACCAGCGTTTCATTCACCGTGCCGGGCGGCGCGAGCCTCAATCTCGATCTGTCGAAGCTGACGCAGCTCGGCACCGGCTTCACGGTTTCCGACGCCCAGGTCAACGGCAACGCGCCCAGCACCATCGACAAGGTCCAGATCAGCAAGGACGGCACCATCTACGCCCAGTACAAGGATGGTTCCACCAAGCCGCTCTATAAAATTCCACTGGCCGACGTGCAAAGCCCGGACCAACTCAAGGCCCTGCCCGGCAACGTCTATGCGCAAGGCACCGACTCCGGCGCGATCCGTGTCGGCTTTGCCAATGAGGGCAAGGCCGGTTCGATCATCTCCGGCGCGCTCGAGAATTCCAACGTCGATATCGCCGAGGAATTGACCGACATGATCGCGGCGCAGCGCAGCTACACCGCCAATTCGAAAGTCTTCCAGACCGGTTCCGACCTGATGGACGTCCTTGTCAACCTGAAGAGATAAACCGGGCGCGGCCCGTGAAAGACCAGCATGTCGTTATCTTCCGCATTGAGCATCGCCCAATCTGCGCTTATGAGTACCGCGCGTCAGACCAGCGTTGTCACGCGCAACGTCTCGGACGCCTCCAATCCGGACTATGCGCGCCGCATCGCCGTCGTCACCAGCACGGCGCCCGGCGCGCGTTCGGTTGATATCCAGCGCGTCGCCAACGACCTGCTCTTCCGGCAGAATCTCGGTGCCTTGTCGGCCTATAGCGGCCAGAACGCGCTCTACAGCGGCATGGATCAGCTGGACGTTTCGGTCAATAGCGTCGACAATGCCTCCTCGCCCTCGACGGCAATCGCCAATCTGCAGCAGGCGCTGCAGCTCTACGCCACCTCGCCGTCCAACCAGAATCTCGGCTCGAGCGTCATCGACGCGGCCAACCAGGTCGTGCGCTCCCTGAATGAAGGCTCCAAGGCCATTCAGGATTTCCGCACCCAGACCGACGGCCAGATCGACACGGCGGTCAAGGACCTCAACGCGCTGCTCGGCCAGTTCCAGGACGCCAACCAGGCGGTCATATCCGGAACCCGTTCCGGCACCGATGTTTCCGATGCGCTCGACCAGCGCGACGCGCTGCTGAAGAAGATCGCGGACTATGTTCCGATATCGACCTTCACGCGCGGCGACAACGACATGGTCATCACCACCGGTGACGGCACCACGCTGTTCGAGACGATACCGCGCACGGTAAGCTTCACGCCGGCGGCCGGCTATGCCGCCGGCGTCCCCGGCAACACCATCTATATCGACAATGTGCCGGTCTCGGCGGGAAGCGGCGGCAACACCACCGCCAGCGGCAAGCTCGCCGGCCTGCTGCAGTTGCGCGACGGCGTCGCCTCGACCATGCAGAGCCAGCTCGACGAGACCGCGCGCGGCCTGATCACGGCCTTTGCCGAAACCGCGCCCTCGATGCCCAACGCCCCCGGTCTGTTCACCTGGTCCGGCGCGCCGGCGGTGCCGGCTGCGGGCACGCTGGTCAACGGACTGGCCGGCACGATCAGCATCAATGCGGCGATGGATCCGGGCGCCGGCGGCAATCCGACATTGCTGCGCGACGGCGGCGCCAACGGCGCGGCCTACGTCGCCAACACCACCGGCGGCCCTTCCTATTCCAGTCTCCTGATTGCCTATGGCGACCGGCTCGACAAGCCGATGACGTTCGACCCCGCCGCTGGCATTTCGGCAACATCAAGCGTTTCCGACTACGCTGCCAATTCGATCGGCTGGCTGCAGGGCATGCGCCAGCAGGCTTCGACCGCAGCCGATGCGAAGGAAGCGCTGGCACAGCGCAGCTCCGAGGCGCTATCCAATGCGACCGGCGTCAATGTCGACCAGGAAATGTCGCTGATGCTCGACCTCGAACATACCTATCAGGCATCGGCGCGGATGATGAAGACCGTCGACGACATGATGACGGCCCTATTGAACGCGGTGGGATAATCCATGACTTCAGTCTCTTCGGCCGCCCTCACCAACGCCATGCGCTATCAGCAGATGCGCATGCAGGCCGACCTCGTCAAAGCCACGAAAGAATCGTCGACCGGCAGGGTCGCCGATGTCGGCCTGGCACTGGGCGGACGCACCGCCCAGTCCGTCACTTTCTCGCGCGACCTCGACCGGCTGAACGTGATCGTCGATTCCAACGGGCTGGTCACCGCAAGGCTTGCGTCGACGCAGACGTCCCTCGCCCAGCTCTCCGGCGTGGCGCAGACCTTCCTGTCCGCCCTGACCACCGCGTCGTCCGGCGACAACTCCAACAGCCTGACCCAGTCGACCGGCCAGACGACCCTCCAGCAGCTGACCTCGATCCTCAACACCAGCATCAACGGCGAATATTTGTTTGCCGGCACCAACACCGACGTCAAGCCGATCAACGATTTCACGGCCGCCGGCTCACCGGCCAAGGCCGCCTTCGACGCCTCCTTCGTCGCCAAATTCGGCTTCACGCCCAACGATCCGGCCGCGGCCAACATCACCGCCGCCCAGATGGACGATTTCATCACCAACGACGTTGCGCCGCAGTTCCTCGGCGCCGGCTGGCAGACCAACATGTCTAACGCCACCGACCAGCAGATCGTCAGCCGCATCGCGCTCAACGAAACCACCGAGACCTCGACCAGCGCCAACAGCGACGGCATCAGGAAGCTCGCCATGGCCGCGGCAATGGTCTCCAGCCTGATGTCCACCAACATCAGCCGGGCGGCGAAGGACAGCATCGTCACCCACTCGCAGACACTGGTCGGCGAAGCGCTGAGCGGCATTGCCCAGATCCAGTCGGAGACCGGCATCGTGCAGAAGCGCGTCTCCGATGCCAGCGACCGCATGAAGACGCAGATCGATCTGTTCGAACGCCATATCCTCGATCTCGAAGCCGTCGACCCGGCCACGGCCGCCACCAGAGTCGCGGATCTGACACAGCATATCGAGACGTCCTTCGCCCTGACAGCGCGCCTGCAGCAGCTCAGCCTGTTGAATTACCTGACCTGACAACTTCCAGCGGAACGGTAGAGCCGACGATGTACCAATTCTCCTACGCCGACGTCCAAAGCACCTCCGTCTCGGACGCAAAGGACCGTGAGCGCGAACTCCTGACCCGCTCGATCGACATGCTGTCGGCGGCCGCCACGGCCGGCCAGGATTCGATGGAGGCGATCGAGGCGCTGAATTTCACCAACCGCGTGTGGACAATCTTCGTCGAGGATCTTGGCTCCAGCGACAATGCGCTTCCCAAGGAATTGCGTGCCAACCTGATTTCCATCGGCCTTTGGTTGCTGCGCGAGGCGGAGGACATCCGCCAGGGCCGCACCAACAATTTCGAAGGGCTGATCGAAGTGTCCCAGATCATCCGCGACGGCATTCAATGACCAACACACTGAAGATATCGCTGAAGCCCAACGAGAAGATCTACATCAACGGGGCGGTCATCCGCGTCGACCGCAAGGTCACCATCGAACTGATGAACGACGTGCAGTTCCTGCTCGAAGGTCATGTGATCCAGGCCGACCAGGCATCGACGCCGCTCAGGCAGCTTTATTTCATCGTGCAGGTCATGCTGATCAACCCGGCCGGCGCCGATGACGCCCGCGAGATGTTCCGCCGCTCGCTGCCGTTGCTCATCGCAAGTTTCGAGGATGCCGAGATCTGCGGCGCACTGAAGCAGATCGACCGTATGGTCGGCGAGGATCATATTTACGAGGCATTGAAGGCGATCCGTTCGCTCTATCCTCTCGAACGCCGCGCGCTTGGCGGCAATGACGATGTTCCGGGCGCACCGCGCCCGCTGGCCGTGGGAGCAAGCTACTGATGACCGTGGACATGACGACGACGATACCGGTTGGCGCCAATTCGACCACCAAGTCGACCTCCAAGACGGCGGTCGACTACCAGTCCTTCCTGAAGCTTCTGATCGCCGAGATGAAGAACCAGGATCCGACCAAGCCGATGGATTCGACGCAGTACGTCGCCCAGCTCGCCACCTTCTCGCAGGTCGAGCAATCCGTGCAGTCCAACACCAAGCTCGACCAGATCATGCAGTCCTCCGCACTGTCGCAGGCCGATGCGATCATCGGCCGCTCGATCACCTCGGCCGACGGCAAGACCACCGGAATAGTGGCTTCGGTGACGCTCGCCAGCAGCGGACTGATCGCGGTGCTGCAAGATGGCACCAAGGTCCCCGTCGGCCCAGGCGTGTCGGTCAAGCCGGCAAGCTAGGCCGGCCGCCCGCATGAACGAAGCCGACGCCCTCGACATCGTCCAGTACGCGGTGTGGACGGTGCTGACCGCGTCCGCTCCGGTGGTGCTGGTCGCCATGGCGGTCGGCATCGGCATCGCCCTCATCCAGGCGCTGACGCAGATCCAGGAAATCACCCTGACCTTCGTGCCGAAGATCGTCGCCATCATGCTGGTGGTGGCGCTCACCGGCCCGTTCATTGGCGGCCAGATATCGGCCTTCACCAACGTCATCTTCCAGCGCATCCAGAACGGGTTCTGAAGAAAGTCGCGGAAAACCGCTTCAGAACGTAATGGCTCGAAAAGCCGGCGCCGGCTATCGGCCGATTTCACCGCGGGCATGCAAGGCGTGCTGCGCGAAGGCGACCCCGGCCCTCGCGGCAAAGCTGGCCTTCCTCTATCCTCTTGTTGGACCATGATCTTGCGCGCATGACGTTCGCCCTTTGCGGCGCGATGCCATAGTTTCGGCAAACGATGCGGAGAAACCGCAAGGATCAGCACGTTCTGGCAGGAACCCATCCATGATTGACGAGAAACCGGATAGCGAAGGCGTTTCGGCGCTGGCGCCGTTCCGGCATGGCATTTTCCGCGCCGTCTGGTCGGCAAGTCTCGTTTCAAATTTCGGTGGCCTGATCCAGGGCGTCGGCGCCGCCTGGATGATGACCACGATCGCCACCTCGCCCTATCAGGTCGCCCTGGTCCAGGCCTCGACGACCTTGCCGATCATGCTGTTCGCGCTTGTCGCCGGCGCCATCGCCGACAGCTTCGACCGGCGCAAGGTGATGCTGGTGGCGCAGACCTTCATGCTGGTCGTTTCGGTGCTTCTGACCGTGTTCACCTGGTATGGCCTGATCACGCCCTGGACGCTGCTTGCCTTCACCTTCCTGATCGACAGCGGCACGGCGCTCAACAGCCCGTCCTGGCAGGCGTCCGTCGGCGACATGGTCCCCCGCAACAAGGTGCCCGCGGCCGTCGCGCTGAACTCCATGGGCTTCAACCTGACACGCAGCGTCGGTCCGGCAATCGGCGGCATCATCGTCGCGGCCACGGGCGCCGCGGCCGCCTTCGCGGCGAACGCGGTGAGCTATATCGGCCTCATCATCGTGATGGCCCGCTGGAAGCCGGATGTGCCGGTGTCGACCTTGCCGCGCGAGTCGCTGGGTGCGGCCATGGGGGCCGGCCTGCGCTATGTCGCCATGTCCCCCAATATCGGCAAGGTGCTGGTCAGGGGCGCGGCCTTCGGCTTCTCAGCCGGCGCCGTCCTGGCGCTCTTGCCGCTCGTCGCGCGCGACGTCGTCAAGGGCGATGCCTTGACCTACGGCATCATGCTGGGCTCCTTCGGCATCGGCGCCGTCGGCGGCGCGCTGATCAGCGTGCGGCTGCGGCAGTTGCTTTCCAGCGAGACGATGGTGCGCTGTGCCTTTGCCGGCTTCGCCGTCTGCGCCTTCAATGCCGCGCTCAGCCATCATGCCTGGCAGACCTCGCTCGGCCTGCTGGTTGGCGGCGCCTGCTGGGTGATCGCGCTCTCGCACTTCAACGTCACCGTGCAGATGGCGACGCCGCGCTGGGTGGTTGGCCGGGTGCTGTCGGTCTACCAGACCGCGACCTTCGGCGGCATCGCGCTGGGCAGCTGGATCTGGGGCGTCGTCGCCGATGCGCATGGCGCCGAGACGGCGCTGATCGCCGCCGCCATCGCCATGCTGGCCGGCGGCGCCATCGGCCTCGTGCTGCCGCTGCCGCAGCAGCAGGTGCTGAACCTCGACCCGCTCAACCGCTTCAAGGAGCCGCATCTGGCGCTCGACCTGAAGCCGCGCAGCGGTCCCATTGCCATCATGATCGAATACATCATCCGGCACGAGGACGAGGCGGAGTTCCTTGCCACCATGGCCGAACGCGGCCGCATCCGCCGCCGCGACGGCGCCCGCAACTGGACACTGGCGCGCGATCTCGAAAACCCCTCGATATGGATCGAGCACTACCACACGCCGACCTGGCTCGAATATGTGCGCCACAACGGCCGCATCACCCATGCCGACGCCATGGTCGGCGAGCGCCTGCGGGCGCTGCACAGCGGCGACGAGCCGCCGCGCGTGCGTCGCGTCATCGAGCGTCCGACCACCGCCGGCACAGCATTGGTGATGGCCAGGGGGCCGATCGAGCACTGATCCCGGGTAGCTGGTATCAGTCGATCAGCCGGCCGACTGGATCATGTAGAGCTTGCGCGTGGTCTCGCGGATGCGCCATTCGCCCTTCCATCCCTGCGGCAGCACGAGCAGGTCGCCTGGTCCCAGTTCGCGCGCCTCGCCGTCGGCGCGGCTCACCTCGACCCGCCCCGAAATGATATGGCATATCTCCGACGAAGCCGAGCGGTCGGCGGTGAAGCGGCCGGGCGTGCATTCCCAGATGCCGATGTCGACGCTCCCGTCCGGCGATTGGAAAAGCGAGCGCACGGCCTCGACCTGGTCCCCCTCGATGGAGGTGGGCTTGGGTGAGAACGCGCCGATGTCGGCCTTGGCGAGATCGTGGAAGGTCGAAAGGTCGATCAAACTGGTCTCCATCAGTCAGTGGCCGGTAATGCCGTCGGCGAGCGCGGCCAGTTTCGACGTATGCGCAAGCCCAGCGGCCTCGCGCCCATCGGCGATGCGATAAAGCTGGTACATCGAATGCACGCCAAGCCAGCGGACACGCCAAGCCCGACATAGCCGCCGGCCCAGCCGATGCGGGTCGCGGGATCGAGCCCGACGGTCGTGCACCAGTCGCGCGGCACGCCGAGCACGCCGCACCAGGCGTGCTCGATGCGGCAGTTCGCCGTCTGCGGCAGCAGCGTCGTCAGGATCTGATGCAACTGGTCGATCGTGGCCTGCTGCGTCTGCCCATTGACGTCGGTCCGCGAGCCGTAGCGATAGGGCACGCCGCGCCCGCCCATGGTGATGCGCCCCTCGCGCGTGCGCTGGGCATAGCAATAGGCGTGGGCGGCGTTGCCGAGAAGCTCGTGACCCTCCCAGCCGATCTGGCGCCAAAGCTCCTCGGACAGCGGCTCGGTGACGATCTGCGCGCTGTTGAGCGCCAGCCAGGTCCGTTCCTCGCCGGGAATGCCTGATGTAAACCCCTCCGTCGCGCGGATGATGGTTTCCGCCCGCACCGTGCCGCGGTTCGTCGTCACGCGGCCCTCGGCGATGGCCGTCACCGTCGTCTGTTCGTAGATCGGCACGCCCAGGCGCTCGACGGCGGCGGCAAGCCCGCGCACCAGCTTGGCCGGCTGCACCCGCGCCTGGCCGTGGACGACGAAGCCGCCCATGACATTGCGGATGTTGATGCGCGCCCGCGTCGCCGCTTGATCCAGCATTTCGACGCGGGTCGGATCGACATCCCAGGCGCGGATCGTTTCGCACTCCTCGCGCGCGCGTTCGAGCTGCGCCAGGTTGGTGGCCACCGTCAGATTATCGACCCGGCGGATATCGGCATCGATGCCTTCCGCGCTCGCCACCCGGATCACCTCGTCGACGCAGCCAGCCATGGCCGCCTGCATGGCGCTGACACCTTGCCGGGTCGAGGTCTTGAGATATTTTTCGCGCGACCAGGAGAAGCCGCCCGACAGCCAGCCGCCATTGCGGCCCGAAGCGCCGAAACCGGCAAATTCGCGTTCGATCAGCGCGACGCGCAGCGAGGGCCTCGCCTTCTTCAGATAATAGGCGGTCCACAGGCCGGTATAGCCGGCGCCGACGATCGCGACATCGGCCTCGATATCGCCAGGCAAGGGCGGCCGGGGCGCGGGAACCCCTCCCAGATCCGCATACCAGAACGATATGTCGCCGTTGCGCTTGGCTTGCATGGGATGACTTTCGAATTGATTGGATCAGGTCAGCGTCGCATCGGCCGAGCTGTCATCGGCCAGAAGCTTGGCGTCGGCACCGTCGAAGCAGAGCTCCACCTTGTCGCCAAGGCCGAAACTGTCGCCGGTCAGCGGTGTGCGCACGATCGCCATGGAGCCGTCGGCGAGCCTGACTTCGTATTTCGATCCCGAGCCGAGATAGATGGCTTCCGCGATCGTCCCCGGCAGCCGGTTGGAGGTGCCCGCCGCGTCCTGACCGGGCCGGCGGATGGCGAGCTTTTCGGGGCGCAGCAGCATGACAGGGCTGGCTTCGCCCGCGATCCGGCGCGGCGCAGTCACCGTCTCGCCGGCAATACGCAGCGCCGTGCTCACGCCGTCGCTGCGCGCCTCTCCGCGCAGCACCGTGGAGTCGCCGATGAAGCGGCCGACGAACAGCGTCGTCGGCTCATCGTAGAGCTCGCGGCCGGTGCCGACCTGCTCGATGCGCCCGCGATTGAACACGGCGATGCGGTCCGACAGGACCAGCGCCTCTTCCTGGTCGTGCGTCACATAGACGAAGGTCGTGCCGAGCTCGCGATGGATGCGCTTGATCTCGAGCTGAAGCCATTCGCGCAGCTTCTTGTCGAGCGCGCCGAGCGGCTCGTCCATCAGCAACAGTGGCGGATCGAAGACGATGGCGCGGGCCAGCGCCACGCGCTGCTGCTGACCGCCTGACAGCTCACTGGGATAGCGATGCGCGAAGTCGCCCATCTTGACCATATCGAGCGCCCTGGCCACGCGCGCCTTTCGCTCTGCCTGATCGACGCCACGCAGCGTCAGCGGATAGGCGACGTTGCGGCCGACGCTCATATGCGGGAACAGCGCGTAGTGCTGGAAGACGACGCCGATATTGCGCTTGTGCGCCGGCACGCCGACGACGTTCCTGCCGCCGACCAGCAGCTTGCCGCTCTTCAGGTCGGTGAAGCCGGCCACGACATTCAGCGTCGTGGTCTTGCCGGAACCGCTCGGGCCGAGCAGCGTCATGAACTCGCCGGGCTCGATGCGTAGCGACACGCCGTCCAGCGCCTTGAAGCCGCCATAGGCCTTGCTGATCGATTCGAGATCGATCGCCGCGCCCTTGCTCTCCTGTCCCGGCTTCATTGGGATCCTTTCCGCTCGCGGCCAAGAAGAAGCATGCCGCCGCCGATCAGGATCGTGGTGGCGAAAAGCAAGATGGTGCCGACGGCGGCAACGGTCGGGTCGGCGTCGCGGGTGATGGAAGAGAATATCTGCACGGGCAAGGTCTTGAGATAGGGGTTGGTGATGAACAGCGACACGACGATCTCGTCGAAGGAGGTGGCGAAGGCGAAGAGCAGGCCGGACAGGATGCCGGGCAGGATCAGCGGCAAGGTCACCGTGCGGAACGCGGTCAGCGCTCCCGCGCCGAGACTAGCCGCCGCCGTCTCGAGGCGCCTGTCGAACACTTCGAGGCTGGCCGAGACCGCGATCAGCACGAAGGGAAGCGCAAGGATGGTGTGGGCCAGCACAAAGCCGGTCAGCGTGCCGACGAGATGGGCGTCGAGATAGACCGCGTAGATTCCGATGGCCAGCACAACGCCGGGGACCACCATGGGCGTCAGCATGAGCATGCGCAGGAGGTTGGCCGGCCGCGCTTTCATGCGGTCGAGGCCGAAGGCGGCAAGCGTGCCGAGCACTGTCGCCAGCACCGCCACGATCGAGGCGACCTTCACCGAGTTCAGGAAGCTCGACATCCAGTCCGGATTGGTGACGAAGTTCTGGTACCATTGCCAGGAGAAGCCCTGCGGCGGGAAGGCGAGCGACTTGTTCTCGTTGAACGACATCGGCACCACGACCAGCGTCGGCGCGACAAGCCATATCGCCACCAGCAGGCAGACGAGGCCGAGGATGACGCGTGTGAGCGGCTTCATTTCCATCAGCGCCGCCCCGCTTCCCGATAGCGAGAGCGCATCACCGGGGCCGCCAGCGCCAGGAGCACGAAGGTGGTGACCAAAAGCACCACGCCCATGGCACCGCCGCGGCCCCATTGCAAAAGGCTCAGCACCTGGGTCTGCACCAGGGTCGACAGCATGGTCGAGCGCGGGCCGCCGAGCAGTGCCGGCGTGATGTAGAAGCCCAGCGCCAGGATGAAGACGATGATCGCGCCGGCATAGACGCCCGGCAGCGACAGCGGCAGGTACACCGTGAAGAACGCGCGCGAAGGCCGGGCGCCCAGGCTTTGCGCCGCCCGCATCAGCCTGAGGTCGATACCTTTCATCACCGAGTAGAGCGGCAGGATCATGAAGGGCAGCAGCACCTGCGCCATGCCGATGACCACGCCGGTCTGGGTGCGGATCAGACGGATGCCATCGAACCCGGCCGCGCGCAGCAGCGAATTGATGACACCTGAATCCTGCAGCAGAATCACCCATGAGAGCGTGCGTACGACCCCGCTCACCCAGAACGGGATCAGTACGCAAAGCACCAGGACAAGCCGCACGCGCGGCCCGACGGCGGTCATCAGATAGGCATAGGGATATGCGCAGACCACACAGACGACCGTAACCCACGCCGAGATGACAAAGGTGCGCTGGAGCACCGTGAGATTGACGGGCGCGCCGAAGAACCAGAGGTAATTCTGCACGCCCCATTGCGGTTCCGAGAGGCTGCGCACCATGATGGTGAGCAGCGGATAGCCGATGACGGCTGCCAGCAGGATCAGCGCCGGCAGCGTGAGCGCGAACGGCCGCGATACCCAACCCCGTTTCGCGACGGAAGGCGTTGTCGGTTCGAGCGCGCTCACGGGCTTTGCCTCCGTCAGCCGGTCAGTTGCCGGCCATCAGCGCCGACCACTTCTCCTGCGCCACCGCGAAGTTCGGAACCCAGAACTTGAAGTTCTGCTTGTAGCCCTGCTTCTGGCGTTCCGGCGTGTTGGTCAGGAAGGCGGAGACGGAAGCGTCGACCTTGGGCTGGGCATCGCTGTTGATCGGCGTGTAGGAGGTCTGCTCCGCCAGGACCTCCTGTGCGTGCTTGCCGAGATAGGCATTGAGCAGCGCATAGGATGCATCCGTATCCTTGACGCCGACCGGAATCGTCATCTGGTCCATCACCACCAGCCAATCCTGCCAGGCCGGCGCGTATTTGGCGCCGTTCTTGACCGCGGTCATGGCGCGGCCCGTCCACATCATCAGCATGTCGGCCTCGCCGGATTCGGCGAGTTGCTGCGATTCAGCGCCCGTCTTCCAGAAGATGGTATCGGGGCCGAGCTTGCGGACCACATCGATGGCCTTGTCGATATCGGCCACCGTCATCGCCTTCGGATCGCCGCCGGCAACCTTGAACGCCTGTTCCAGCAAGCCGCCCGTCGGGCTGCCGGAGCCGTCGATTCCGCGCACGCCCGGGAACTTTGCCGTATCGAAGAAGTCGGCCCAGCTCTTGGGCGGGTTATCCTTGTACTTCTCCTTGTTGTACATCAGCACGACGCCATAGTTCATCGCCGGCACCGAGCATTCGCCAACCTGGCCTTCCGGGATTTTCGAGACGTCGAGCTTCGTCAGATCCAGCTTCTGGAACAGCTTGCCGCAATAGACGTAAGGCGGCAGGTCGTCGGTATCGACAACATCCCAGGTGACATTGCCGGACTCGACCTGCGCCTGCAGCTTGGCGATCTCGGTCGGACCGTCATTGAGCAGCTTGACGCCGGACTTGTCGACGAACTCCTTCAGCGCCACGGCCTGGCCATCCTGGTAGATGCCGCCATAGGAGACGAACGTCAGGGTCTTGCCCTTCAGCGACCCCTCCTTGACTTCGCCCGCCACCGGCTTCTCCTGCGCGAACGCTGCGGTTGCCAGCACGCCAAGCGCCATCACGGCGCTGAGATACAAAGCTTTCGTTTTCTGCATGATTGTCATTCTCCCATTGATGCCCGCATTGGATTGGAGCTACCTGGCCGCGAGCGGTTTCCAGGCCGTGTATTGATCGAGCTCGGCGCGCACCGAGGTCGGCGGGGCGATGATCCACATCACTTCGGCTCGGCCGCTGCCGATGTTCTCCGAGCGATGCGGCGTCGAGGTCGTGTATTCGATGCTGTCGCCCTCCTCGAGGACGTGACGGGCGTCGCCGAGCGAGACCTCGACGACCCCGCGCAGCACGACGAGCATCTCGTGCGCGTCGCCATGGGTGTAGCGATCGGGCCCGGTCGAGCCGCCAATGTCGAATTCCCCGACATAGACCTCCATGTCGCTCAGCGGCGGGCGCGACAGCAGCATCTTGCGGCAGCCGTCGCTGGGCGGCAGGCTCGGCCGCTCGCTTCGTCTCAGAACGCCATGGTTTTGCGCCGTGCTTTCCTCGAACAGCATGGCGACGCTGACGCCGAGCGCCGAGGCCATCTGGTTGAGCGAGGCGGTGCTGGCCCCTGTCAGGCCGCGTTCGAGCTGGCTGATGAAACTGGCGCTCGTCCCGGTTGCTTCCGCAAGCTCGCGCAGGGACAGCCTGCGGGCGAGGCGAAGGCTTTTGAGGCGCATGCCCAGCACTTGGTGGGCGTGCGTCGCGACCGGTGTCTCGCCCGTTTTCGACGAAGCCTTGTCCGACCCCTTGCTCATGCCGTCTCCTCACCGCACTTAACAAGATGTACAGTACCACTGTACAACTGACAAGCCATGTATGGGCGCCAGAACAGGGCCAGTCGCTGGGCCAGGCTGCAAGTCGGAAGGGTCACGTGAGCAAGCCGCGCCGCCGATTGACAAAGGGGGCGCGTAGGGGGAAGCCTTATCCTTCGCCCGACAGGTCCCGGCGCGCCTTTTCGAGTTCCTCGGCATAGCGCCGCATCAGATGGCCCTCGGTCAGCAGACCGAGCACGATGTGGTCGGTGAAATCCTCGACGACGGCCAGTTCCTCGGCGCCGGCGCGCTGAAACGTCTCGGCGGCGGCCTGCACGTTCATGCTGGGCACCAGGACGGCATCCTTGTACTGCGCGAGATCGCGCACCGGCGCCTCGCCGCCGGCGGGATCGCTGTGCAGTTCGGCCACGATCAGCACGCCGACATACTGGTCGCCCGGGTCGACGGCGATGACGCGTTGCGCCGAACCCAGCGGGATCTGCTTGCGGAAGTCGGCCAGCGTCGTCGCGGCATCGATGGTCTTGATGTCCTTGCGCATCATCGAGCCGACGGTCAGGCTGCGCATCCAGCCGACATCGTGGGCGCTGCGGATCGTCTCGCCGCGCAGATGGAAGCGCCATGTCGAGAACGAATAGCCGAAGGTTTCGCGCACCAGGATCGCCGCCATGATCGAGGCGGCCAGCACGACGCCGGTGAGCGTCAGGTCGCGGGTCGATTCCAGCGCCAGGAAGGTCATCGTCAGCGGACCGCCGACGACACCGACGGCAAGCGAGGTCATGCCGACGACGGCGGCAACCGAAGGGTCGATGCCGGTCGCCGGCGAGACCAGCGCCATCACACCGGCGAATGCCTTGCCAAGCAGCGCACCGAGGAACAGCGAGGCGAAGAACAGGCCGCCGCGAAAGCCCGAGCCCAGCGAGATGGCTGACGCCGCCAATTTCAGCACGAAGACGCTGGCCACCACGGTCAGCCCATAGTTCATCGCGAATTCGCGGTGCAGCGCGCCATGGCCGCTGGACAGGACCTGCGGCGTGATCAGCCCCAGCAGGCCGACGATGACACCGCCGACGACGGGACGCAGCGAGGCATCGACCGACAGCCTGTTGAAACCGCGCTCGATCAGCGTCACCAGCTGCATGATGGCGATCGAGGCCGCGCCGCCCAGCAGCCCGAGCAGCAGGAACGGCACATACTGGCTGGGGGTCAGTTGCGGCAGCCCAGAAAGCTCCAGCGGAAACGGCACGCCGCCGAACATTTCCGCGGTCAGCGAGGCCGAGATCGCGGCCGTCATGACCGGCGCGACATTGGCGACCGAGTAGATGCCGATGACCAGTTCGAAGCCATAGAAGGCCCCGGTCAGCGGCGCGTCGAAGGCGGCGGCGATGGCCCCGGCCGCACCGCAGCCGACGAGGATGCGGACATCATTGCGGCGCAGCCTGAAGATGCGCGCCAGCCGCGACGCCAGACCGGAGCCGACCTGCGTGTAGCCGGCTTCCAGGCCGACCGAAGCGCCGAAGCCGCTGGAGATCATCGTCTGGCCGGCGATGATGAAGGTGTCGGTCAGCGACATGCGACCGCCATAGAGCGCGTTGGCCTCGATCGGGTCGACGGGTGTGCGGAATTTCCGCAGCCGCAGCCATATCACCGTCAGGCCGAGCAGGGCGCCGCCGACCGGCGGGATCAGCGCCTGCATCGGATTGGCGAGCGAGAACATGCCCGAAAGCCGGCCGCCGGGCTGAACGCCGAACAACAACCCGTGCAGATCCTGCACGATCTGGCTCATCGCGGTGACCAGTATACCCGCCATGACGCCGACGGCGCCCGCCAGCATGACCACTGCGATGCCGCGCGCCTCGAGCAGCGGAATTGACCTCAGAAGCACCGCACGCAGCCGGCGGGCGTAGACTTGTGGCTGGTTTCTGGAAAGCACCGGGCGGCTCGCCGATATCAAAAGGGACGTGGAAGGCTGATACGCCTAGGGATACCGCATGGCAACCGCGATGCCGGCTCCCCGAATGCCAGGATCGCTTTCGAACAGTTTGGAGGCTTCCTTTGATCAACCCGGAGCCAAAAAGGCATAAGTGAATTGGGCATCTGAAATCGGACACCGGATTCGCGGCAAAGGCCCTCCTCCCCCTCGCCTGCGAAATCGACGCAGGGCCTTAAAAGTGGTATTTTGGCCCGTCTCTATTTCCCTCCAGGAGGAGAACATGATTGCGCGGGGATTGTTTTCATTGGCTGCTTGCACGATTTTTTTGAGCTCGTCTGCAATGAGCCATTCAGACATAGACATGCCAGTTAAGTTGAGTATTTCATACCCCATGTCTCCTTTTGCGGGAGGCAATACGGAAAACGGAGCCGGCCCGCAGAAGAATTTCTTCGGACCGCACAGCAGGATGTCTGCTGTCCTGGCGGTTATCCTTGGTACCGTAATTCAACGAAACGTGTTACGGCAGCTATGAAGATTGCCACGATACCGATAGCGGAGGTTGGTCCTGCAGGCAGGTCAACGCCTGCTAGGCGATAAGAGATTGGCCGGTGCGCAAGCGAGCTTGATTGCCGATCATATCGACGTCTCCGAATTCAGGCAGGCAAACGGAAGTCCGCTCGCCAACCCAGCTCCTCGACCGCCTTTTGCGTCGAGACCGCCCGGTTGGGTTCCGCCACGTTGAAGACGCCGGGCGCCCCCTTGTCGAGCGCGAGCAGCGCGGCACAGGCGGCGGCATCGACATGCACCGGCGATGCGCCGGCGGCCGTATCGGCCCATAGAGCTGGCCATATCGCAGCACGACGCCGGCGAATGGCGCGCTGAGAACGGCCTTTTCCAAGGCGATGACGCCACTGACGCTGATGCCGCGATTGCCACTCGCGCCACCATCCAGAGGGTCGGCTTCGCCATGCGCCTCCGAGCCCGGCGCATAGGCCCAGGCGATGCTTTGCGCCACCATGCGCCGGACACCGGACGCGACGGCGGCCGCGACCAGATTGCGCGTGCCTTCGTCGCGGATGCGGGCATTGCGCACGACCGCCTCGCCCATCCGGCTCGGATCCAGCCCTGGCGGCAGGTCGGTCTGCTGATGGACGACGATGTCGGGCTGGGCGGCGAGCATCGCGCGCGACAGCGCCTCGGCATCGAAGACGTCCACGACCGCCGGCCCGACTCCGAGGGCGCGCAATGTCGCGGCCTTGTCCGCATTGCGCGTGGTGCCCGTTACCTGATGACCGGCGGCCAGAAGTTGCGGAATCAGTCGCTGGCCGATGGCGCCGGAGGCGCCGGCAAGAAAGATTCGATGACCCATCGTCAGGGACTCCGCATTGTCTTAATATCAGTGCACGAACAATATATAAGAGCTCTTACATTATGCACAAGCCGAATCCGCACGCATCGATACCCGCCCCCGGCGAAGGCAAACGCGGCGAGGAAGGCTATCTCGGCTACCTGCTTCGGCAAGCCGCCGGCGCGCATCGGCTCAGAATGGACCGGGCGCTAGGAGATCTCGGCGTGACGCAGCCGCAATTTGCCACGCTGACCATGCTTGCGGCCTATCCCGGCCTCTCCAATGCCGATCTGGCCCGGCTGGCGCTGCTCACCCCGCAAACGCTCAGCGTCATCGTCGCCAATCTCGAACGGGCCGGCGCGCTGGTGCGCAAGCCACATGCCGTTCACGGCCGCATCCAGCACATCGATCTCAGCGACAGCGGTCGCGCACTGCTGCGCGCCTGCCGCCGGCGCGTGCGGGCGATCGAGAGCGAGCTGACGCAGGGGTTGTCGGAAGCGGAAGAACGCACCGTCCGGCGCTGGCTGGTCGGCGTCGCCATGGCCGCAACAGCCGAGTCCTGATTATTGCCGGTTGCTGACCAGCCGATCAGGTGGGCATGGGCTCACCGGCCTCGTAGAGCACAAGGTTGCGCTCGCCAATGCCAAGCGCCGGCCAGCTCGCGCGCCATTCGGCGATGTGCGGCGAGCGGAAATGCGCATCGAACGCCGCCCTGTCGCGCCACACCTCGGTAACCCGGATCAGCCCCGCATCGAGCACATCCCGCGCGTAGGAATATTCGAGGCAACCATCCTCGGCGCGGCTGCCCGAGATCATGCGCTCCATCGCCGGCCTTGCCTCCTCCAGCTTTCCTGCAGGCAAGCGGATCGTGCCGATGATGAGAAGCATGGGTCTTCCTCCTTGCGGGATCGTCGAGCTGGCCACTCTCCCACCCTCGCGCAAGCTTGGCCAGCTACCCTCGCCGGGCTGTCCCATGCGCGGCAGTCTATGGTTCGAGGACTTATATGGCGATCAGCGAAAGCATCCAGCCCGGCGCGGTGGCCAAGAACGGCCGCGACATCTTCTTCGCGCTCGGCATCGTCATCATCCTGGCCGTGCTGTTCCTGCCGATCCCGGCCTTCCTTATCGACATCGGCCTCGCCTTCTCGATCGCGCTTTCGGTGCTGATCCTGATGGTGGCGCTGTGGATCCAGCGGCCGCTCGACTTCTCCTCGTTCCCGACCGTGCTGCTCATCGCCACGATGCTGCGGCTATCCCTCAACATTGCCACCACGCGCATGATCCTGTCGCATGGCAATGAGGGCACGCACGCCGCAGGCTATGTCATTGCCGGCTTCTCCAAGCTGGTGATGGCCAGCGACTTCGTCATCGGCCTCATCGTCTTCATGATCCTGATTGTGGTGAACTTCATCGTCATCACCAAGGGCGCCACGCGTATCGCCGAAGTCGGCGCCCGCTTCACCCTCGACGCCATCCCCGGCAAGCAGATGTCGATCGACGCCGACCTTTCCGCCGGCATGATCGACGACAAGACCGCGCAGTTGCGCCGCCGCGAACTGGAAGAAGAAAGCTCTTTCTTCGGCTCGATGGACGGCGCCTCGAAATTCGTACGGGGCGACGCCATCGCCGGCCTCATCATCACCGCCATCAACATCGTCGGCGGTATCGCCATCGGCTACATCAGGCACGGCATGGGCATGGGCGAGGCCGCCGATGTGTTCATCAAGCTGTCGGTCGGCGATGGTCTCGTCACCCAGATCCCGGCGCTGATCGTTTCGCTCGCCGCCGGCCTGCTGGTTTCCAAGGGCGGCACCCGCGGCTCGACCAACCAGGCCGTGTTCGGCCAGCTCGGCGCCCATCCGCGCGCGCTTTACGTGGCGGCGGCGCTGCTGGTGCTGCTCGGCCTGATGCCCGGCCTGCCGCTGTTCCCCTTCTTCGCACTGGCCGGCGGCATGGCTGGCCTCGGCTACGTCATCCCGATGCGCGCCAACCGCGTCCTCGCCGAGGCCGAGGCGCTGAAGACCCAGGAAAAGGCGACCAAGGCCGAGGAAGAGAAGAACTCGGTCAAGGCCTCGCTCGCCACCGCCGAGATCGAACTGCTGATCGGCAAGCAGCTGTCGACCCGGCTGCTGGTGTCACATCAGGAGCTGGTCTTCCGCATGGCCAAGATGCGCAAGAAGTTCGCCCAGCAATACGGCTTCGTCGTGCCGGAAGTGCGCGTTGCCGACGATTTCGCCATCCCGCCGAAGAGCTATCAGATCAAGGTGCATGGCACGGTGGTCGCCGAATATTCGATGCGCGTCGGTGAGATCATGGTTCTGCTCGGCAGCCGCGAAGTACCCGAAATCCCCGGTGAAGAGATCCGCGAGCCGGCCTTCGGAATGCGTGCCTATTCCGTCATGGAAACCTTCGCCGAGGATTTGAAACGCGAGAACTACACCTTCGCCGACAACATGTCGGTGCTGCTCACCCATCTCTCGGAAGTCATCCGCAACAACCTTCCGCAGCTCCTGTCCTACAAGGACATGAAGGCGCTGCTCGAGCGCCAGGACCAGGAATACCGCAAGCTGGCCGACGAGATCTGCACCACGCACATCTCCTATCCCGGCCTGCAGGCGGTGCTGAAGCTGCTGCTCGCCGAACGCGTCTCGATCCGCAATCTGCATCTGATCATCGAGGCCATCGCCGAGATCGCGCCGCATGTGCGCCGCACCGAGCAGATCGTCGAGCATGTCCGCATCCGCATGGCCCAGCAGATCTGCGGCGACCTCTCGGAAGGCGGCGTGCTCAAGGTGCTGCGGCTCGGCAACCGCTGGGATCTCGCCTTCCACCAGAGCCTCAAGCGCGACGCCAAGGGCGAGGTGCGCGAGTTCGACATCGATCCGCGTCAGCTCGAGGAATTCGGCCAGGACGCCACCAAGGCGATCAAGAAATTCCTCGAGGCCGGCGAGCGCTTCGTTCTCGTCACAGCGCCGGACGCCCGCCCCTATGTGCGCATGATCATCGAGCGGTTGTTCACCACGCTGCCGGTGCTCTCCCATGTCGAAATCGCCAAGGGCGTCGAGATCAGGGTGCTCGGGACCATATCGTGAGCCTTCTCTCGCAGAGCGTCGTCATCGCAGCGTTCCTCGCCTTCTGCCGCATCGGCGCCTGCTTCATGCTGATGCCGGGCCTGTCCAGCGCCCGCGTGCCGGTGCAGGTCAGGCTGTTCGTGGCGGTCGCCGCCACCGGTGGCCTGCTTGCCTTCCTGTGGGACCGCATCATTCCTTTCGTCGATCCGCGCCCGCAGATCCTGGTGCCGATGATCATCTCGGAACTCCTGGTCGGCGGGCTTATCGGCGCCATGACCAGGCTCTACATGGAAGCGCTGCGCTTCATGGGCTCGGCCATCGCCATGCTGATCGGCTATGGCGGCTCGGGCGGGCCGGCGATCGAGGAACCGGAACCGCAGGCCGCCCTTGCCGCCATCATCTCGTTCTCGGCGCTGTTGATGCTGTTCGTCTTCGACTTCGACCACGAAATCGTCCGCGCTTTGGTGGCGTCCTACACGGTCGCGCCGGTCAACGTCTTCTTCAACCCGCAGGCGGCGCTGGTCGACATCACCGACACCGTATCGGACACCTTCTTCCTGGTCATCCGCCTCGGCAGCCCGTTTGTCGCCTATGCCATTCTGGTCAATCTGACGATCGGCTTCGTCAACAAGCTGACCCCGCAGATCCCGATCTATTTCATTTCCCAGCCCTTCGTCATCGCCGGCGGCATGATCATCTTCTATTTCGCCATCGGCACCATGCTGTCGCTGTTCGTCGACGGCTTCGTCGACCTGACTTTGGCGAGGTGAGATGAGCACGCGCAAGGACCGTCTGCGGAAACTGGTCAAGGTGCAGGAGCAACTGAAGGCGCTGCACGAGACCCGCCACGCCACCTTTCTCGCCGCGGCAAACGCGGCGGAGACCGAGGCCAGGGAATTGATCGGCCATTTCGACCAGGACAATTCCCTCTCCGGCCTGTTCCCCGATCTCTATCACCGCCGCATCGCCCAGGCGGTGGTGCGCCAGGAGAAGAGCCTGGAACGCGCCAGGCAGGAGGCCGGCCTCATCGCCACGGCAAATGCCCGCACCAACATGGTCGAGCGCGCCTACAAGGAGGTGCGCAACCGCGACGAGCGCGAACGCTCCGACCGCGAACGGCTGGATCTGATCGCGCAGAAGCGGAACGAGGAATAGCTGCGGGAATCGCTTCCCTCGCTACGATTCGTTCAACGACAAATGTGCGCGTTCGTGCCTCCAACGGCACCCCAGCTGACATCACTGGACGAAGGCGGCACCGCCTTTGCTCCGATCGACACAGTCATTGGAAGTCGCCTTGGTGTTTGAGATCACGGCAAGAAGCTCGTTCCATCTCGACTCCAAAGTAGGGTGCTCTAACGCGGGATCTTTCGCCCAGTCAAAAACCCTACTCGCGTCCTTCTGGTCATCGAACTTTGGAATGTCCCTGCTGAACAAAGCAACGACAAGCTTCTTGAGGTCAGCCGAATATAGCGTCACCGATCCCTGCGTCGGCTCCGTGAAGGTGAGTGATCCCGGCAGCAGCCAGTGCGTGCCGATGCCGTCGCGCAACACCCGAGGCATATCGAGCTCATGCCGGGTAGCGATCGATCGGTGCTCGCAATAGATGTCGTGTATGTCGGAGAACACTTCACCTTCCATTCCCAAGCCGAGTTGCCCACCCGCTTGCAGCACCGAATTGAAGCCAAAGCTCTCAGTATAGCCTCCAGCCGAAGCAGATACGTCGGCAATGACGATGTGAAGCGGTGCCAGAGGCACGGACTTGTCCAACGATTTCAGGGCGTCTCGAACAAAAAGGTAAAGCGTCATTGTACCGCGGTTTTCAACCGCGCCGCCGTCCGTCACCCAATAGCGCTGTCGGACAGAGTCTGTTCCATCCGGCAATACATCGATGGCTGCGTCGGAGAAAACGGGCGGAAAATTCGAACTGAGGGCGGCGGCGCGGGCGATTGAAAGGTTTACGTCATCGATAGGGACGACTTTCATCACGGCCGGTTCATTCGCCGCCGCCCCCTGGTTGGGCGCCTTGAGGTTCGTCAGCACCAGCCGCCCGCCCGCAACGCTGCCGTCAAGCAGTTTTGGACATTTCGCGGCGAGTTCTGGAAATGAAAGATTGTCATCAGTACAGGTTGTTGGCTTGGCTTCAAACGAACCCAGCAACGACGTGTTGAACATCAAGCCGAAAGGCGGCGATCCCATCACTCCCGCACCCATGTTGCAGACGAACGACTCTGCAAGGATATTGCCCAAACGGGTTCGCGCCGGGATCCATCCGTCCACGTGCTCATCTTTCAGGGGATTTTCACCGCACACAGCCGGCTGCCAGCTTCGCCGTCCAAAGGTTGTCCGCAGATCACCGGCTCTTTCGAGAACGTCCTCGATGAAGGGATCCGCCATGACCTTCGAAAAATTCCCCCAAGCGTCATTGTCTGGATCACCGGGTCGCCGCAGTTCGCGCTCATGCAAGGCAAAGTAGGCTAGAGCGGCACTGCCACCGGATACACCACTGACGAGGACGACGTTACAGATCTTGCCTTGTTGTGCGAGCCCGTGAAGGACTGATGCCGTGTAGATGGCGGCGCGAGTGCCACCGCCAGAAGCGGCAATGGCAATTCTGGCATCGCTCGGGCCTAAGGGCGGGCAAGCGCCTGTTTGCCCGGTCTCAGACCGCAAAAAGCTGGCGGGGTCGAGGTTCTTGGGCGCCATCGAATGGATTTCCAGTTCGGCAGGCTGAGCCGCGTGGAAGAACGAGACCCAAGACGGCCCGGCTATCAAAATGAAGGCCAAGGTGCTTGTGATTACCGGAAAGACCAGTGCGGAACGTTGAAAGTCGCGCAAGCTCGGCAGTGGGTCGGGGAATACGCTCTTTGATGCCGGCATCTGTTCGATCTGCCGGCGAAAAGTGGACAGCAGTTCCGATGGAGTCTGGAACTGTAAGGCTGCCCCCTGGGCTTCGTATCCCTTCTTATACTCGCCCTGAATTTTCAATCGTCCCGCCCCATGCAGCGCTACCAGGCGACCGTTCGGCTTGATGGGGCTGGTAGGCTGGTTACCGATGTAGTCGTATCGCAGCTCAAAGGGAGGCCCAGCGGCAACACTGCCACCAAGTAGATGGAGAATTCTCCGCGCCGCGAATTGATCGCACCAGAACGCGTAGTACCACGCCGCCAAATAGAAAAAAGCGAGGTAGCCCATGATCTTGGTATTGCCGTATCCGGTGCTGCCTGCGTTGAACAGATAAGTGATGTAGTGCACGTCACCCAAGCGCGCCAGGGCAACGACAATCACCAGCAAGCTTATGGCAAGTTGCGGGCCTATGAAGAAGAGACGACCGATAGTTTTAAGAACTTCCATCAATCTTTCGAAGAGCACGCCGAGGAAGAGCACTGCCCAGCAGAGAACGCCGACAATTGCAAACACCCACCAAAGAAATCGATCCGGTACAAAGAGCACCAATAGCGATCCAGGCAAAAGCAGCTCGACCGGGTAGCGGACGGGCACAATGAGCAAGGCGGAAACCAGCGCTGCGAAAGGGCTGGTACCCATGAAGTCGTAGCGATTCGTCGGTGGAAACAGGTCGACTGCGGGAAGCGCCTGCGCAAGTTCACTTCGTCCTTGGGGATTGAACAATCGCACGGCTACACACCAGGCCATGCCGAGTGCGATCGCCAAGATGATGACAATCGCGACACCAATGTGCAGGCGTAGTGATCCTGAATGATCGTCGTAGGTCTCAGGTTGGGTGAAGAGAAGCATTGGGGCGATCAAGACACCCGGGATCGCAAGCTGCCCAGCGAGAAGGTATCGCTGGACCCATGGTTGCAACCACGCTCCGATATGTAGCGCCAGCAACAGTGAAAGCCCGAATATCAACAGTCCGATCGTGGCCAACGTAAAGTGGAATGTCGGGCAGCCCAGCGCGATAACGACGATTAACATGAGAGACAGGACCGGGACGAACCAGGCGTAGCCATCGGGCGCAATCCAGCTCCAATACCACGCTCTGCCCGTTGGCAACGGCTGGTTCACAAAACCATCAAACCTTCGCCACCAACGAACGAAACTCCTCGTCTTGGCACCCAACCAATTGTAAAGGCCTGGTTGGTCATTCGCGGTAGCAGCTTGATCCACAGCAAACCTCTTGGCTTTCGTCATGTCTGGATTGCCCATTGCTGTGCCATCCACCGTGAGGACGCGAGTACGAAAGCTGGGTGTTCTTGGAAGCCCCATGGCTCAATGCGGCTTCTGGCCCTAGCGCGGCCGGGCCAGCCGACACGCAACCGCCATGGGGAACACTCAGCCGGGCCACTTGAGTAGGGCGACCCGTTCATGCAGGTCAATCTAGTGGGATTGCAGGCGTTCCCTGGTTCCACTTTTCAAGCTTTCCCAAGAAGCCCCACGCCGCAAGGCCAAGAAATAACGGCATTGCGAAAGGGCTTAACCCCATGGCTGGCGTGATATTGGACAGTGCAGTGCCTACCGCGGTCAGATCACCCGACACGCCAGGCGAAGTCGCCAATTTGGAAAGCAGCTGCGTAATGATCGCCCCGCCAATACCAATCGCCGATTTCTTTCCGTCGAGCAGATTCCCGATCGTCTGACCGAGCGCACCATTCACTGGGCCTAGCGGCGCATCCTTGGCTTGGCCAGGGAGCAAGATGGCCGAGACCAGGTCGATCGCCCTTCGCAAGCGATCTTGCTGACTACCGCCCTGATTGACTGGCGGGACGGTGTTCGCCACGCGCTGAACTGCACCTCCCAACGCACTGACAATGCCCGCGAGGTCGCTGTTCACGCCAACCGTATTTACATGGACAGGTGAAGGCACCTTGTCCGATCTATCGGTCAAGGCGCGAATAGCGGCCTGCAAAGATTCGAGCTTCTCGCGAATATCACTTGCGGCGCCATCCGGGCTGGGCTGCAGCTGCCGGTCGATCGCCGCAATCGTAAGAGGATCTGCTAACCCCGTATCGTCCAGTCCGTTTTGTTGTTGAAAGCGCGACAGAGCTGTCCTGGTCAAAGGTCCGCTCCGCCCGTCTTCTACCAATTGCGGGTCTGCCCCCAGAGCGTTCAATGAATGCTGAAGCCAGACGACATCCTTTGCCATCTCATCGTCTGGTTCCAAGCCCGGCGAACCGCCGTTTGAACCGATGCTGATTGTTGGGTCAAGGCTGAGGAGAGCCTTCAAGATCACTGCCGTCCCGAGCTGCGTATCCGCAAAATTGGGGTCGAAAACATGGTCTTTGACATACTTGCCGGCTCGCGCCTCGGGCGGCCCGTACAAGGTGGAGCCACCGTAAAGGTACGGAGAATTCACACCTTTTCCGTGGTAGCCAAAACCATTGAACCCCTCGAGCCTGAACAGAGTTCGCGCAATCCCCCAATCGCTGGCGCCTACAAAGCCCTCCAGCCGCAAAGCGTCCAACGCTCCGTCGACAAAAGCGTTCGGCCCGGTGAATGGCCCACGGCCCTTCGGAACAATGGTGGTACGTTGGCCAAGAGGCTGGCCATTGCCGAGATAAGTGCCGAAATTCAGCGAAGACTCACGGTAGTGACAGAGGCCGACAAACCACCATGGAACACCCGTCCGGCTTTCGATCTGAGCATAAATCGTCTTGCCATCCAGAATGCGCTTGGCTTCCTTTTTGACGACGCTGGCTCGGTTGGATCGGATTTCCAGCCTCTCCCAGTTGCGCTCATATCCCTCTTTATATTCATCAAAGAGTCCCATTGCCCATATCCCCTTCGAGTAGTGATTGACCAAATTCGACTAACGCTAAACCTCCGCCAAACTGGAAAGCCGGGCACACCTTTGTCAGGCGCCGGCAGGGGCGGACATCTCAAGAATCTCCGCCCTGCTTCGCCCCCGCCGAATTGTCGAAGATTGTCACGACATATCCGGTCGTCCCCTGACTTCACCCGCTGCCAAGGACTGGTTGTCACCGGTAGTGAAGCGGCGGCCCCATGCCGAGCCCGTAGGAGACCAGGTCCTTCAGTCTGAAGCCTGCCCCGCTCACAGGCTTCCACAAAGGATCGAGCGACAGGTAAGACCTGCCGTCGCCAAACAGCAATCCGAGGAAGACCTCCGCCACAATCCGGCCGCCCACCGGTCCAAGCTGCGGCGTGGAACGTGTGCCGCCGCCTGTAATCGGGATAGCCATGTTGGTCTTGTGTGTTGCCGCTTCGGCAAGGACATAGGTCCAAAGTGGGCAGTTGTCGGCGAAGGCCTTGCCGTCGCCACCCTTGGCTGTGACGGCATCGATGATCGGGCCTACGACATCACCATCCTCGGGAGCGTCCACAGCCTTGCCGATTATGATGTCCGCATCGGCCAGGGGCTCGATGGCCATGGCACGTGCGACGCTCTGGCCGGACGGCAGGCCGAGGAGCCAGCCCCGCAAGAGATTGCGCTCGCCGAGGGAGGCCGGCGGGTCACCCGCCACAGCTTTCGGCAGATCGTGCAGGAAACCGACGAGGGATGTGTCGATCCTGTAGGCAAATTGCAGCCGACGCACGTTGGCAGGATCTCCAGTCTCGGGATCCGATCCCCCTGCGCGCTTGTCAATGTCGATAAATCGACCCCAGTCCAGGGCGCGACCCGGCTTCATCGTCTGGAAGCCGGTAAGCGCCTCCTCATGCGGCTTGCCGGCGCGTGGGAAGATCGGCAGCAGCTTGTCGTCGTTCAGCCGATAACCGGGCCTTACCATCGAATGGCCAAGCCTGTAGGCGGCGACCGAAAACTCGACTGGCATGAACGGCAGGTTGCGCCAGTGATAGTACCGCAATCGCTTTTGATCGAAGCGGCCGTCCGTCTTGAGTGCGTCAAGGATCGGTTGCGAAACGATCCTGGCGAGGAAGTCATTCACGACAACATACTGGTAGTGGAAGCGGACGAGCTGCTGGACCGCTTCAAAATCCACGCCCGGATTGTCATCGACCATCCGGTTGTGCACGTTGAGCATCAGCCCTTGCAGTTGCGAAACCAGACTGTTTTCATCGTTGCGGGGGTCGCCGATGATTGCGCGTCCGGCGAAGCGCGGCAGATCGTGTCCGGGCTGGCCACCGGCTCCTGTCATTGCATCGCCGTGGCGGAAGCGGCCTTCTTTCGTATACATGTAAGGCTGGTCGGCGGGACCCCGGCCATAGACATTATCCAGATTAAAGCTCGGCGTGCGGAAATCCACCAGCCCATCGGGATCCAGCGATTTACGCAAGGTGCTGACGGGATCGAAGGTGATGTCGTGATCAACGAACTGGCCAAAATAGGTATAGAGGGCAGGAATCCCGCTTTCCTCGGCGTCGAGCCCATCTTTCGGCTCGTCAATATCAGCAGACATGGCGGCGCCGAGCGCCTTGAGGTTGCGACGGTTGTCATCGTCGTTTGCCCCGAACGTTGCGGGTGCCAGATTTCGGAACATGCGGCCGAAGCGGCCTTCGAACAACGGCGATCGTGTCGCATCAATGCCACGGGGCGGGGTGCCATGCGCTGCCATTTTTGATCTCCTGTCTTGTCGAATTTCTGATCCGAGGATGGCCTTGTGTCGACGAAGCCGCTTCGCCCTTCCGAGTGGGCCGCGAGGCACAGGCCGGCCCCATCCGGTCATGGCCCCGCGGCGCCGCTCCCGGGAGGAAACCCGGAATGGGCCTTGTGTCGAAGAAGCCGCTTCGCCCTTCCCAGTGGGCCGCGAGGCACAGACCGGCCCCATCCGGTCATGGCCCCGCGGCGCCGCTCCCGGGAGGAAATGAATTGGCGCCGATTTTCCATCGTCTCGTCCGGTGCGGGTCGTTCAGCTCCGGGGCAGTCGAGATGACGTCTCGGAAACAACCATTAGACCAGCTAGCGTGAAATCAGCGTGAGATGACCGCCATCTTCGGCGCTCGCGTTTTTCAGAGATCGCTTTGCCTTGCCTGCGACGCTTGTTGACCCGATCAAAATCGTGAGGCGAAAGTGGCAGCCAGGAGTGAGAAGGCTTTCTTCAACAGCGAGGATGGTGAATTGACCGCCGCGAATGCGTTTGAACTGGCAGCGCGATTTTGTTCAAAGCCGCAAGATTTGGCACCTGACCAGGCTGCAATGGCACGCGGGTTGCTCACCTCACTTGGGTACTTTGGCTCCCGCGACACAGATCCCGACCCGGTAGTGGTCAACAACCGACAAGGACTACTGTTGGCCGCAGCGAATTTTGGCAATCTGTTCCGCTTGCACGCCCGCCACGCACCGGGGCTGCACTTTTTTGGTGCGCAGGTACATCGCAGTTGGAGAGATTCGGCCTCACCCACTTCGGCGAGCTTCAGCGGTGTCGGCCTCACCCCGGGGCGCGCATTCGAGGCCTGCATCGGCGAGGGCATCGAATATCATAGCGAATGGCAAGTGCCGCACGGGACGACGCACGGCACGCCAGTAGATGGTGTAAGTCATTGGCAGGACATTCGGCTGGCTGAACACCTCGACGATTTCCAGGTGCAATCCGGTTTCGGTGAAAGTGACCGATGGGTGCCCGTGCGCCGGCTGGACGACGGTCGGCAGGGCTATCTGCCCGAGACACTTTTCATTCGCGGCGCAAACCGAAGCGCCTGGGTAACCAGTTGCGGATGCGCCGCAGGGATAACCCACGAGGCTGCCCTGACCTCGGCGCTGCTGGAAGCAATCGAGCGCGATGCGGTTGCCGCCTGGTGGCGCAGCAGGCGCGGCGGCCGGTTGATCGGACTGGAAGCGCTTGCTGGCGCGGGCGTGCTCGATCTGCTTGCGCGGATAAGGCAGGAGAAGCTCGGCAGATGCACCCAGTTTCTCGACATATCGGGTGAGTTTCCCGCGCCTGTAATCGCGGCGCTATCCTTCGACGCGGATGGTCGCGGCCTGGCAGTCGGGCTGGCTTGCAGGCTGGACGCGGGCAACGCCCTGAGGGCGGCGCTGCTGGAAATGTGCCAGATGGAACTGGCTCTCGATCTGGCGGCAATGAAACGCGCAGAACAGGGGGTTGAGAGGCTCGACGAGGTCGACCGCCTGCAGGCGGCGCGCGCCGAGACCCCTGGCGCAATCGACACGGGCCTCGTCTCACACCTGTCCAGTGGCGTGCTGATGCACAAAAATGATGAAAGGGACTTGAATTTCGTATCCTTGGTTGGCGAAATGCTTAAGAAGCAATACCGCATATACGCAGCGGATCTGACCACGCCGATGTTTGACATTCCCGTCGCCAAAGTCTTCGTCCCAGGGCTACAGCCATTTCCGTCGCCGTTCCAGTCGCGTCGGCTTCGTTCCCTCATTGACCAGGCCGGCCCGAGCGGCCGCGCCGATCTTATGTAGACGGAGGCAGTTGCGGGACAACGATGATCGGGCACAACTCCCCAACGAGGACTGCGCCGCTGATCAGTGTCACGACGCTTGACAAGGTAGCGCTGAGCCAATTTGGGCGAGACGTCGCCGTGAGAAACCGCAAATCGCGTGCCGTCCTTGCCTATCTTGCACTGAGCCCTCATGGCTTTGAAACCCGCGAGCGCATCTGCGGCTTGCTCTGGAGTGAATCGGACGAAGCACGAGCGAGGGCCTCGCTTAGGCAAACCGTAGTCGATCTCAAGACCTGCCTGGCTGAAGTCGAAGGGGTCTTCCTCGGAGACCGGCTCAACGTGACGCTGAAGCAGTCGCTCGTCACAGTGGATGTGAGTGAGATCAGGCACGAGCTGAAAGCTGGAAGGATTCCGCCCGTCCTTCTGGAGAGGCAACGTGTCGCAGAAAGCTTTCTCAATGGCCTGGACGACATCGACCCCTCGTTTCGCAACTGGGTCCTCGTCCAGCGGCAATGCCTTCAGGACGAATTTATCTCATGTCTGGAAGCGATGGCCAAGGCCGCGGCAGACTGGCCAGCGCTAAAGCGAGCCGGACAAGCCCTGCTCAATCTCGATCCGACCAACGAGATCGGCTGCCGAGCAGTCATGGAAGCGTCGGCTCGGATGGGCGACCAAGCAACGGCCTTGAGGGCCTATAAGGGGCTTTGGGACCTGCTTGAAACAGAGTTCGACAGCGAACCTTCAGCCGCCACGCAGGCTCTGGTCAGTGACATCAAGCTCGGTACGATCGGGGCCACGGACAGGGGGGCGGTAACCGCGATTGCCGCCGAGGCATTCGGGTCCCAGGCGCAACGGCTGCAAGAGCCCGCCGCCGGCGTGCTGCTGTTCGTGCGGGAGTTCGAATTGGTGAGCGGTTCCGTCCGCGCGCGGAACGCGGTGCAAATCTTCCGCAGTGAACTGGTCGCGTCGCTGGTGCGGTTCCGCGACTGGGCGGTAATGGAATGGGAAGGGCATCCTCCCCGCTTCACCGAGAATGCCTATTGCATCGAGGCCACCGGATTTATCGACGGGCCGGCATTGCGTCTCAGCATGACGCTTAAGCAGCTTGCATCGGGGCGCTACATCTGGAGCGAGCAGTTTGTCATCGAAAACAGCCAGTGGTACCAGACCCAGCAGAGGCTCATCCGCCGCATCGCTGTCGCGCTGGGTGTCAGCATGTCGTCCGAACGGCTGGTTCAGATCGCCAGCATCCCGGACCTGTCGCTGGAGCAGTTCGACCGCTGGCTGAGGGCGCAGGAACTGATCTTTCAGTGGCGCCCGGAGTCAGAGGAGAGGGCCGAGGCTCTGTTCAGATCAATCATCGCGGAGTCACCGCGGTTCGCTGCCGCCTACGCCGGGTTGGCCGGCATCATCAATTCACGGCATCTGATCTTTCCCGGCATCGGCCGGCGACGCGAACGCCACGCAGAAGCGCTGACGTTTGCCAAGCAGGCGACCCAGATCGATCCGATCGATTCGCGAAGCCAACTGCATCTGGCGTGGTCCTACGCCATGAACGGCATTCCGCAGCAGGCGGCCATCAGCTTCCTTCTGGCCTGCGAACTCAATGGCAACGATCCCTGGACCTTGGTCTCCGCTTCTCTCGGGCTTGCCTATTGCGACGATCGCGAGAACGCGCGGCGTATCGCCACTCTGGCGTTGCAGACCGGACTCGGCGTTTCACGCCTGCAATGGAGCTATCAGGCGGGCGTGCGGTTCCTGCTGGGCGACTATGCCGGTTGCGTCGAGGCGGCCGAGCGCGCCGCCGATAGTGTGTCGTACATCGGCGGCTGGAAGGCTGCGGCGCTCGCCTTGCTCGGCAATGAGCAAGCCGCGCATGAAGAGGCCGACCGATTTTTAGCGCAGCTGAAGACGACGTGGTTTGGAGATGAGTCACCGGAGCCGGGCAACGTCGGCACATGGCTCATGGACAGCTTTCCGATCTACAGTCCAGACGCCCTCGAGGCGCTGCGCCGAGGGCTAGCCGGGGCCGGCATTGTCGTCAGCCAGATACCTTTACCAGAGCCCGTTCTATCGGCAGCCCCGAATGGTGTAGTCCGCGATGCGTGAGTAGAAGAAACTGTCGCGGTTGAACGGCACCGTTTCGAGAATCGCATCGAAATAGAATTCCGGAATACCATAGTCGGCCATGCCGCCTTGTTCGGTCTGGAGCTTCTTTTGCGATTGCGTCACTTGATTGTTGGGCGGTAACCGCAGGAAGAAGACGTGGTCGTATCCCTGAACGATCTGGATTTCCTTATAGCGGTCCGGCACGACGACGAGTCCATCGAGTTGGGCCTTGAACTCGGCCAAGTCGCGCGGACGCGTGCTGGGATCCTGTGCCCATTGCACCACCTTGCGGCCGGTCGCCTCGAAGTTAAGGGTTCGGATCGGTTCGGGAAAGGCGTCCAAATTGTCGACGGGGTCAGCCATGTTCAAGCTCCAGGAGTTGTAGGCGGGGTGATAAACCGGGGCCAGGCATCGCCCAGATTGAGCGCGCTGGCGACGAAAAGGATCAGGTCGGCCATTGTTCGCGGGATGCCGGTGGGAAACAGCCTGGCGACGAGGTCCTGCGTAATTGGGTCGTCTTCGATCATGGCGCGCGAGGCCGCGAATCTTGCCATGAAGACATCCCCTACAATCACCGATCCGATGGTACCGAAACACAGCCCGTCCTGTTCGATCGCGGCCTCCAACAACAGCCAGAACAGCAAAGGCGGATTTTCTGCCAGCTCAGTCGCCTCGGCCGCGGTGAAGGCAACGGTCGATCCTTGAAGCCAGGATCGAATAGCCTGGTGCCGTTTCCCGGCATCGCCGAGTAACGGCGCGGTCGCGAGAGCGGCCTGAGGCAATTGTTCGATCAAGGCATCGAGCCTGAGCAGGCCACCAATGGTTCCTCGGACCAGATCGCTGAACAAAAGTCCCGACGCATTCGGATCGGGTAGTGCAGCTCTGTCTGCTTCGCTCAACAGCCCCGCTGTGGCGGGGTCAAGTGGCTTTGAATCGGGGCCGACGCACAGGATCGGCATGCTGTAGGCACTCAGCAGCACTTCGTTGACCGTTGGTCCGATACGCCGACTGAACTGCGGCGTCGAGCCGGCGATCTGGAAGAAATGCGACCAATCGGCGATCCAGTGTTCGGAGACAGGGAATCTATGCGGGCGTGACGAGGAGCGGTTGAGCAACACGTTCTCCAGCCCTTCGCCTTCCGGATGCTGGTCATTGAAGACATAGGAAAGCCTGACCATGGAATGGCCCAAGCGGTATGCCGCGTGGGAAAACTCAATCGGGATGCCTTGCGGCATGTCGACCAGTGGTCTGAACCCGTTCGCGTTGTAGAGGTCCCATATCGGCTTGGCGATGAGGCGCGGCAGCAAATCATTTTGCAGCACATTCCGGTAAATCGCCGTCGTGACGCGGCGTGTCCGGTCGAAAAGATACGCGCCTGCCGGCAGTTCGACGTCCTTTTTGGGTATTCCGCTGCTGCTCAGCGCACCGGCCACGGCATTGTGCAGGTGCAGGAAAAGCGCCGTCATTTGCGCAATGTTGGCGTTGTCGTCGCTACGCTGGTCTGCGACCAGGACATCCGTCCGACCCCTTTCGACTCCATCGCTCAGATCGGCCTGTTGAAAGCGTGGCAAGTCGCGTATGGCAAAGGGACAGGCGCCCGCGGGAATCGCCATGGCGTTCGGTGACGGCGGTGCCATCGGCCCGGTACGCATGAGCGACCTGACCACTTCACCAGGCTTGGCCACGACATACAAACCAGGGTTCGAGAACGGTCCTCCGCCGTAAAGCACGTCGAGCAGGAGTGCCTCCTCGCGTTCGTTGCGACGCTCTGCCTCGTGGGCCGCCAACAAGGGACTGAGCGAGGAATTGCGGATAATGTCGTGTGCGGCGAACTGGGCAAGATAGGTGTATCCTGCCGGAATCCGCTCGTTGGTTTTGTTGCCACCTCCGGCGGATGCCATACTCATCCTGCGCAGCAGCTTGGCAAACAGGCACTGAGTGGCCCAAGGCGTCTCCAGGCCATGATAGAGCTTGGCTTCGTCCGCGCCGGCAGCATTGCCGAAGTTGCGAAACTGCACCTGACGCGGATCGACAGCGCCGGCGATGCCTTGAACACCGCCCGACACGGCCAGCCCGGCGGTAGTCGTGCCGCGATGAGCGTTCATTCCGGTTCTCCCCGTCCCTTGGACCGTATTCCATACGTGTCGTGAAACCAGCGTGAAATGCTACTAATTTCGCGGCGCGCGAGGAAAGTTGACGGCCCAAGATCTGCCGGTCGGCAATGCGCCGCATGGTCGCCGTCCGCCGATCCCCGCCAAGCCTGGAAGCTGCCGTACTGTATCTTTGAACGGCGACATAAACAAAGTGCTTCGTGCCCGCTGGTGACCTTGGCCTCGATTCCAAGCTTCGCTAGAGTTCACGACATGCTGAACGCCATTCACCACGTCGCGCTCATCTGCACCGACTACGACCGGTCGCGACGGTTCTACGTCGAACTCCTCGGCCTCGATCTGATCCGGGAGGTCTATCGGGAGGAGCGACAGTCATGGAAGGCCGATCTGCGGATCGGGTCCGTCCAGCTGGAATTGTTCTCCTTCCCCGCCCCAGTGACGAGGCCGTCCTATCCAGAGGCGACGGGCCTGAGGCATCTGGCATTTGCCGTGGCCAATCTCGATCCCGTAATCATGCGCCTGGAAGCCGCCGGCGTCGCCGTTGAGCCAATCCGCATCGACCCATATACAGATCAACGGTTTACCTTCTTCAGCGACCCGGATGGATTGCCGCTGGAACTCTGCGAAGTCCCATAAGGAACGGGACGCTTTCGCCACCATGCCGGTCGCGGCCTGCCCGCGCCGTTGCATTGGCGCCGCCTCGGGTCGAAAATGCCCCCATGGAAGCAGTCCGATTTCCCAAACTCATGACACCAAGGCTCGTGCTTCGGGCGCCCAGCGAAAGGGATGTCCCGGCATGGTTTGCGCGCGCGACGGATGTCGAATCCGCCTCCCTCGCCGGTGATCCCATTCCCGGCGACATAAGCGCGGGCGAGCGATGGTTGGCCCGCTCGCGTCAGCGGTTCGCCGACGGCAAGGCGATCCAGTGGTCGATGGACCAGACGGGAGTATCGGACGCGATCGGGACGATAACCCTGACCTTCGGCGCAACCGATGCCAAGGCAGCCGCATTGGGATTTGTGCTGGCACGCGCGCATTGGGGGCACGGGCTGGGCAGCGAGGCGGCGCGCGAAGTCCTGCGCTACGCCTTTGAAACCCTGGCGCTTGAACAGGTGACGGCCGAGGCGGCGGCGCGCAATTTCGCGTCGCTGCGGATATTGGCGAAGCTCGGCTTCAGGCATATCGAGAGCTTCATCGATGAGTCCGATGGCGAGCGCTGCGAGCGTTTCGCACTCGACGCGGATATCGGATCGCCACTGTCGACGAGCGACCGCTAGGTCCCGTGCTTGCTCGATTCAATTGCAGGTATTCGCGGCCTTAAGCGCTTCGGCACGGGAGGGTTCGTGCAAATCCGCGATCCGGCGGACAGCAGCGTAGAACCTTGGATAGTCGCCGGAACACAAATCGAACAGATGAAGGAACGCCGGAACCTGTTCACCGTAGACGGCAGTCGCGGCGAGCTTTGCATTGTTGATCGGGGCATCGAACCAGGCATCGTATCCCCGGTATCCGGCCCAGCTTTTGTCGCGCATCTGTCGGTAGCGCATCCGCAGCCTGTCGATCGTGGCTGCCTTGGCAGCCGCCATCTGCTCAGGGGCGCGGGGACTTCCATAGACCTGCCGCAACTCATCCCGCGTTTTCGCGATCAGTCCGAGAAAATCCGCCTGGCGCTTGCGGTTCGTTTCGTAGCGGCGCAACCCGGCGCGATCGCCGGCAGCTCGGAGCCATCTCCTCACACCGCTGGTTTCGACGGAGACCGCGAAAGCCTCGTTGAACGCGGAGTCGTTGTTCACATAGATTTTCTGATGCGCCAGCTCATGAAAGACAAGGCTGGCGATATAGGTGTCGTCCTGACGCAGCATGGTGCTGAGCAGCGGGTCGCTGAACCAGCCCAGCGTGGAGTAGGCGGTGACGCCTGACACATAAACGTCCAGTCCTTGCCGCTGCAGTTCGGCGGCGCTTTCAGCTGCTGATTTCCGGGAAAAGTAACCCCGGTACGGAACGCAGCCGAAGACCGGAAAGCACCATGTTATCGGCGTAAGCGAGAATCGCGGCGCGGCAAAAACGGCAAGGGTCACATCGGCCCGGCCGATGTCGACATAGCTGCGATAGCTGCTGTTGTCGGGCAGCGCCAGTTCTTCCGTGGCAAAGCGGCGTATGGCGCTGGCCGACGTCAATTTGGCGCGCAATGCCTCGGGCGTCGAGGGATCACGGATGAGCCTTCCGACATTTTTCCGCGCGGCCATGATCTGCACGTGGCCCTCCACCGACTGCGCGTAGTAGGAAATGCTGGTGCACCCGGCCAGGCCGGACGCCACAATCACAGCGGCAAGCATTCGAAGAACGCGCTTCACTGTTTGCCCACCGCTTGCCCATCTCCCATGCAGCAAATGTCTCGATCCCGTTCTCAAACAGGCGCACCAATTCCCGTCAAGATGTACAGGGGCAGCGGGCCGGACTTTCGACGTTGGCAGGATTGGCGATGCGGCCATTCGCCTACGGCGTGCCGTGTCCCCCTGGCTGTCGTCAGCTTGCGGGCTGCCGCGGTCATTCGAGAACGGCGGCGGATGCCCTCTCCCGGCCCGAAGCCGACACCTCGTCTCCACCCCACATTCCGCCCCCTCCCCTCGCGCAAGCCTGCCACAAGCTTGTTGAGGCATGGTCTGGCCAAGGAAAACCGGTAAAAGGCGGACTTTCTTGGCGATTTCTCCACCCAGCGACATCGTTATGGATGTCGCCCGAGCTGCCGATCCGATGGATATCGAGGCTGCCCGTGCCGCGCTGACCAGGCGCGCGGGTGGCGCGGCCGGTGCCTTTTCGGTCGACACCTCCGGTTCGCTGGATACCGCGGCGTCGGTCGACGCCGGCTCGATTCTGTCGCGCGCCACGGCTGACAAGGCGGCGGCGACAGCCGATCCGGCCAAGAAATTCAAGAAGTTCGAGGCGATGGTCTTGCAGACCTTCATTCAGAACATGCTGCCCAAGGACACGGAGGGCGTCTATGGCACGGGTCTGGCCGGCGACATGTGGAAGTCGCAGCTCGCCGAGCGCGTTGCCGACGTGATGGCCGAGCGCGGCGGCATCGGCATCGCCAAGTCGCTGCTTGCCGACCACTATATGGACGGCAAGCGCAAGGTGCCGATCGGCCCGGTTTCAAACGGACCGGAAAAGACCGAGATCGATCAGCAGACCCGTCTGTCCAGCTCGCTCGTCCAGGAATTGCAGCGCAAGGCCGCCAGGTCGATGACCGGCGACGAGACAACCATAAAAACAGACATCAAGATCTAGACTGGGAAACACCATGGCCGATTCTTCCGAATTCACTGCCAACCTGCCGGCGCGCACGACCGCGTCGGAGGCTCCGATCCCGTTCGCGCGGCCCGGAAACCTTGCCGCCATCATTGGCCGCATCGAGGAGGTGGTCGAGGAAGAGACCGCCGGCATCCGCAGCGATACCGGCTATGATCTCAAGGCGTCGAACGCCCGCAAGAGCCGCTATCTCTACGAGCTGACCCGCGCCATGAAGGGCGGCAGCGAAGCTGAGTTCCTCGAACAGCACCGCGAGGGCCTGACCCGGCTGCGCCAGAAACTGGCGAAGAACGAGGCGGCGATCCTGGCGCATCTGAGCGCCGTCAATGAGGTCGCCGGCCTGCTGCGCAGCGCCATCCAGCGCGCCGAAACCGACGGCACCTACTCCGCCGGCGAGTTCGGCCGGATGAAAGGTTAGCGCGATGATCTCGGGCTCGGGCTCTGAATGATCAAGATCATCGCCATCGCGGTCTGGGTCTGCGCCGCCACGCTCGGCGCCGTCTTCTATTCGTTCCAGGCAGCCGGTGAACGCGGTGTCGGCGAGAAACCCAAGCCGATGCTGGGCGGGCTGGACTACGTCAAGACCGACGTCATTTCGGTGCCGCTGATCCGCGATTCCAAGATCGGCGGCTATTTCCTGGCCAAGCTCGTCTATACCGTCGAACCGGAGCAGATAAAGAAACTGTCGATTCCGGCCGAAGCGCTCATTACCGACCAGGTCTACAGCTACCTCTACGCCAATCCCCAGATCGACTTCACCAAGAAGGCGACGATCGACCTCGATGCCTTTCGCGCCGCCATTCGCGACACCGTCAATGCCCGCGTCGGCGCGAACCTGGTGCATGAGGTTCTGATCGATCAGGTCAATTTCCTGAGCAAGGACGAGATCCGCGACAACTGGCTACGCCGTCGGCAGGATTCCGACACCGCGGCTGCCGGGACCGTCAAGCCGGCCGAAGCGGACGCGCCGCCAGCCCACTGACCACCGGTGCCCCGACAGGCTACCTGGTGCAGCGATAGGAACCAGCCTCCAGGATTTGCGTTGACGTAAACGTCAACCAGAAGCTATATGCGGCAGCGACCGTGATCGCCAGAGATGCCGCATGGACTTCGGCCAGACCGAAATGCCCTGCGCGACAGGTGCAACCAGACAGGGAGAACAGCGTGAGCGTTCAGGAGATTGCCGAGAAGATCAAGTCGCGCGTGGCCAGCAGCGGGTTTGATCGTTCCGTGAAGTTCGACACCGGCGGCGACGGCGTCATCGTCATCGACGGCGCAACCGTCTCGAACACCGATGCCCCCACCGACTGCACCATCAAGCTCTCGCTCGACGATCTCGATTCACTGATCGCCGGCGACCTGAACCCGACCATGGCGTTCATGACCGGCAAGATCAAAGTCGAAGGCGATATGACGGTGGCCATGGCGCTCAGCCAGTTGATTGGCTGAACACACACGATTACCCGATCGTCAATGGATCGTAAAACGCCGCCGCTTCAGGCGGCGTTTTGTTTGAGGAATAGCGTGGTCGATTCCTCAGGCGGCCAGTGTCGGCGCCTGGGCCTTCAACTTGCGGCCGCAGGCCTTCAGCGTGCCGTGCACGCCGTCGAGCGCACCGTCCACCAGTTCCAGCGCCAGCAGGCGATGCCGCTCATAGGGGCCTGGCATCGCCAGCCGGCCCGTCTTGTCGGCCGAGAAACCGAAGCGTCCGTAATAGGGCGCATCGCCGACCAGCAGGATCGCCGCGTGACCGAGACGCGCCGCCTCGGCCACGGCGTGGCGCATCAGCGCCGAGCCGATGCCGGCATTCTTGAGTGACGGATCGACGGCGAGCGGGCCAAGCAGCAATGCCGGCGGGCCGCCCTCGCCCAACCTGACATCCCACAGCCGCACAGTGCCGGCGACGCCGCCCGACGCGTCGCGCGCGACGAAAGCCAGGCCTTCCGAGGGCCGGCGGCCACGCCGCAGCTTCTCCGACGATTTTTTCCGCCGCATCGGCCCCATGGCACGATCGAGCAAGGCTTCGCGTGCCGCTACGTCGGCGACGGTTTCGGCGACCATGGAGAAGGCCGGCGCATGAGCTACGATTTCAACTGACATTTCCATTTCCGCAATCCCTGGCAAGCGGAGATCTGTTCCACAAGCGAGCCCGGGCGGGCGGCAAGCGCCCACCTGGGATGATCTGATCGGCTCTCGCGCATTTTCAGGCGAAGTGGTATCCGGTTCGCCGTCCGAAAATGCGCCAAATAAAGAACCGTCAGATCACGTAGGATCGGAGAGGCTCGAAGCCGTTGAAGGCGACCGCCGAGTAGGTGGTCGTGTAGGCACCGGTGCCTTCGATCAGCACCTCGTCGCCGATCGTCAGCGACAGGGGCAGTGGGTACGGCGTCTTCTCGTACATCACGTCGGCCGAATCGCAGGTCGGGCCGGCGAGCACGCAAGGCGCGGTCTCCGAGCCGTCATGGCGGGTGACGAGGGGATAGCGGATCGCCTCGTCCATGGTCTCGGCCAGACCGCCGAACTTGCCGATGTCGAGGAACACCCAGCGCACATTGTCATTGTCGGCCTTCTTCGAGATCAGCACGACTTCCGACTTGATGACGCCGGCATTGCCGACCATGCCACGGCCCGGCTCGATGATGGTTTCGGGAATGGCATTGCCGAAATGCTTGCGCAGCGCCGAGAAGATCGCCTGGCCATAGGCCTGGGCCGCCGGCACGTCACGCAAATAGCGCGTCGGGAAACCGCCGCCCATGTTGACCATCTTCAAGACGATGCCTTCCTCGGCCAGCGTCGCGAACACCTTCTTGGCGTCGGCCAGCGCACGGTCCCAGGCGGTCAGGTCGGTCTGCTGCGAGCCGACGTGGAACGACACGCCATAGGCGTCGAGGCCGAGCGCCTTGGCATGGCGCAGCACGTCGACGGCCATGGCGGGCACGCAGCCGAACTTGCGCGACAGCGGCCACTCGGCGCCTTCGCCGTCGGTCAGCACGCGGCAAAACACGCGCGCGCCGGGAGCGACGCGGGCGATCTTCTCGACCTCCTCGACGCAGTCGACCGCGAACAGCCGGATGCCGAGCTGGTAGGCGCGTGCGATGTCACGCTCCTTCTTGATGGTGTTGCCGAAGGAGATGCGGTCCGCGGGCGCACCCGCGTCCATCGCCATCTCGACTTCGGCAACGGAAGCGGTGTCGAAGGACGAGCCCATCGCAGCAAGGAGGCGCAGGATTTCCGGCGCCGGGTTTGCTTTCACCGCATAGTAGATCTTGGAATCGGGCAGCGCCTTCTCGAAGGCGCGGAAATTGTCGCGCACGACATCGAGGTCGACGACGAGGCAAGGGCCGGACGGACGTCGGGTGGCGAGGAAATCGAGGATGCGCTGGGTAGCCATCGGGTTCTCCAAACACGCCTTTCGGCGCGCACAAGGGTGCGGACGCGGGCTGTCGGCCTCGCGAACACGCGGTGGACAAAGGCGGGACGGAAAATCCATGGAACCAGCCGGTGGAGACCCCGGAACCATGAAACGCCGTCTCGCGGCGATGAACCTCGGCCTTGCCCGGCTTCGGTCCGCTTTGTCTGCCTTGGCTTGGATTGGGAGAACCCCGTTCCGCACTGCAGGCAATGAAGGTGTGCCTCTTCAGTAACCCCGGTCTTTGGACAACCGGCAGAGAACCAGAAAGGCCCGCACCGTCGTTGCTTCAAGGTGTCCTCGGTCTGGCGGTTGGCCGCTAAACCGACTGGAGGGGTTGGCTCCAGTTACCTTACCGATTTCCCTCACCATTCGAGGATCGGCGGACACCCACAGGCACGTGCGACTTTGGGCAAGCGCGATATAGGGGCGAAGGATTTCACAATCAATAAAAATCGTATCGCAGGTTGTAAAATTTCCGGCATCGAACAATGTAGGTGCAACCGTATCCGGATATCGAACGATGACAGGCACGCACGGCCCCTACAACGCCTTCCTCGATCTTCGCCAGATACCGGTGGCCCATGCCAACCTCGGCCCGCTCGCCGGCCTGCGGCTGGCTGTCAAGGACATCTACGACGTCGCCGGCTACCGTACCGGCTGCGGCAATTCCAGGAAATTCGCCGAAAGCAATGCCGCCTCGAGCACGGCGCCGGCCGTGCAGATGATTCTGGATGCTGGCGCGCGCTTCGTCGGCAAGACGCAGACCGACGAACTGGCTTTCGCGCTGTTCGGCCAGAACGCGCATTTTCCCTTTCCGGTGAACCCGGCGGCGCCCGACCGCGTCACCGGCGGCTCGTCGTCCGGATCGGCAGCGGCTGTGGCTGGCGGGCTGGCCGACATCGCCACCGGCTCCGACACCGGCGGCTCGATCCGCGCGCCGGCGAGTTTTTGCGGCCTGATCGGGTTGCGCACCACGCATGGCCGCATCGCGCTCGATGGCGCCATGAAGCTGGCGCCAAGCTTCGACACGTTCGGCTGGTTCGCCGACGACATCGAGACCTACGAGACCGTCGGCAAGCTGCTGCTTGGCCGCGACCCGCACCAGCATTCGCTGGACCGCCCGATATCGCTCACCTGGCTGGACGAGATGGTCGCTGGCCCCGCCCTTGCCGAATATGCCAGGATGAAGGCACTGGCGGGTGCGGTTTTCGGTACGCCGGCGACCTCCACCACGCGCTTCAGCTCTTCCCCTGATGAACTCTACTGGTGCTTTCGTCGGCTGCAGGCCAGGGAAGCGTGGGGGGTGCATGGCGAATGGATCACCAGCGGCGAACGCGACCTTGGTCCCGGCGTCGAGGAGCGTTTCGGCTTCGGCCGCGCCGTCGATGACCGCACGGCGCAGGCCGAAAACGTGCGCCGGCTGACCTTCCGCGGTGAACTCAGCGCCCTGCTCGGCAAGGACGGCTTCCTTGTGCTGCCGACCGTGCCGGGTCCGGCGCCCTATGTCGACTCGACGCCGGAGCAGTTCCAGGCCTATCGCGAGCGCGCCCTGCATCTTCTGTGCCTCGCCGGGCTTTCCGGCTTTCCACAGATCACCTTGCCCATCGGTTCGGTCGCCGGCGCACCGTTCGGCCTTTCGCTGCTTGGCCCTTCCGGCAGCGACATTGCCCTGATACGGCTCGGCCGAAAACTTCTCGACGCAGCACAAAAGGCCTGAACCATGGACACACTGACCCGCATGCGCGCCTTCATCGACGTCGTCGAGGCCGAGGGCTTTTCGGCGGCGGCGCGCAAGATCGGCCGCTCCAAGGCGCTGCTGTCGAAATATGTGCGCGAGCTGGAAGACGAACTCGGCGCGCTGCTGCTGAACCGCACGACGCGCCAGTTCTCGATGACCGAGGCCGGCCATACCTATTACCGGCGCGCCTCGGAGATCGTGCGCGAGGTCGACAGCCTGGCGGACGCCGTGCGCGAATCTTCCGGCGACGTGCGCGGCAGGATCAAGGTGTCGGCACCGCGCACCTTTGCCGACGCGCCGATCGGCCAATCGCTGATCGACTTCGCCAAGCAGCACCCCGACATCGTGCTCGACATTCAGCTCGACGACCGCTTCGTCGACCTCGTCGAGGAAGGTTTCGATCTCGCCGTGCGCATCTCACGCCTGGAGAATTCGTCGCTTATCGCGAGACGCCTGGCGCCGTTTTCGATAAAACTCTGCGCTTCTCCCGAACTGATCGCCAAGCATGGCATGCCGACGCGGCCGCAGGATCTCGGCCACATGCCCTGCATCGTCGACACCAATGGCCGCGGGCTGAACAACTGGCCGTTCAAGGGCGACAACAACGATCAGCTGAGCGTCGCCGTGTCAGGTCCGATCGAGGTCAACAGCCCGATGGCGGCGCGCGCCGCCGCCGTGTCGGGACTCGGATTTTGCGTCCTGCCGGATTTCATCGCCGGGCCCGATCTTGCCAGCGGCCGGCTGGTGACAGTGCTCGACGACCGCATCCTGTCCGGCGGCGGCATCTTCGCCGTCTACCCGCACCGCCGCTATCTGCCGGCCAAGGTCCGTGTTTTCGTCGACTTCCTGGTGCAGTGGTTCAAGACGCGTGAGGTCGCTTGACCTGTCCAGGGCTTCTGTTGCGTGCGTGTCGTAGTTCCAAAGCCGCCACGCACTTTTGGCTGACACGCTTTGGGTTTGTGCGTGTCATAAATCCCAAAACCGCCACGCACTTTTGGGTGACACGCACCGGCGGTCCCACTTTCGCCCCCTTTCTGGTAACTTTCGGTTCCTCTCCAAGGCCAAGGGAATCGCGACCGGGAATGCAGCTCAAACGGCACGCAATCATACTGGGTTCGGCCCTGGCGGCGACCTTTGCCGCGACGGAGCCGGCTTACGTGCATCCGCACGTCTTCGCCGAGGCACGCCTGGACGTCATCTTGTCCCCGGATCACCAAAGTGTGAAAGCGCTGCGTCATCTCTGGCGCTTCGACGACCTGTTTTCGAGTACCGTGATGATGGAGTTCGACAAGAATTCCGACCTGAAGCTTGACGACAAGGAGCTGAAGGAGGTCGCCGACACCGTTCATGCCTCGCTCGCCGAGTTCAACTATTTCCAGCTCGTCACGCAGGACGGCAAGGACGTGGCGATGACGCCACCGCCGCATCTGATGGCCAATTTCGACAACGACCAGTTGATCATCCTGTTCGAGTCCGAGCCGAAGGCGCCGATCAAGCTGACCGGCAAAATCGATATCGGCGTCTACGACCCGACCTTCTACACGGCGATCGACTTCACCGAGGATTCCAACATCACGGTCGAAGGCCTGCCGCCGAACTGCACCAGCAAGGTCGTGCGGCCGGATCCGGACGAAGCGATCAAGGAAAACCAGAAGACCCTGACGGATGCCTTCTTCAACGATCCGACAGGCACCGACATGAGTAAGATCTTCGCCACCAAGCTCGAACTGACCTGTCAGCCAGAAGGATGAAGCCAGTGACGAAACCGTCCCTGCGTTTGGCATTCGGCCTGTTGGCCCTCACCTTTGCCGCGATGCATTTCGCCAACGCCGCGCATGCCCAGTCCTCGCTCGGCATCGGCGTCAATGACGGCATGGCCCCCACCACCGGTCCGTTCGCCCACATACTGATGTGGATCAACCTGCGGCAACAGGAATTCTACCGCGCGCTGGCAACGGCCATGAAGGCGATGCGCCAGGACAACAGCAAGCTCTGGCTGCTCGTCGGCCTGTCCTTCGCCTATGGCATTTTCCATGCCGCCGGCCCCGGCCACGGCAAGGCGGTGATCTCGTCCTACATGGTGGCCAATGAAGTGGCGCTGCGGCGCGGCATCCTGTTGTCCTTCGTCTCGGCGCTGCTCCAGGGCCTGACGGCGGTCGCCGTGATGGCGGTCGCCTATTTCGTCCTGCGCGGCACCACGATCTCGATGACCGACGCGGCCTGGTTCATGGAGATCATGAGCTTTGTCTTCGTCACCCTGTTCGGCGCCTGGCTGCTGTGGCGCAAGCTCGGCCCGTCCATCCTGCGCCTGTTCGGCAGGGCGCCCGCCTACAGCCTGTCGGCGGCGCACGCCGGCCATTCGCATGCGGGTCATGCGCACAATGGGCATTCTCACGCGGGTCATTCCCACGCCGGCCATTCGCATGCCGCGCACAGCCATTCGGCGCACGGCCATTCACACGCGCTTCATGGGCAAGGCGACCACGACCATGACCATTCGCACGACCATCACGACCACGCCGCGCATGACCACCATCACGACCATGGCGCGCACGACCATGCGCATCATCATGACCATGCGCATCACGATCACGCCGCGGGCGAGGTCTGCGAAACCTGCGGCCACTCGCATGCGCCCGATCCGGCGCTGCTTTCGGGCGACCGTTTCGACTGGCGCACCGCCTGGTCGGCGGTAGCGGCCGTCGGCATCCGCCCCTGCTCCGGCGCGCTGATCGTGCTGAGCTTCGCGCTGCTCAACGGGCTCTGGCTCGGCGGCCTGCTGTCGGTGCTGGCGATGTCGATCGGAACCGCCATCACCGTCTCGGCACTGGCGACGATCGCGGTGACCGCCAAGAACTGGGCGGTGTATTTCGCCGGCGACGGCCGCATGGGCAACCGCATCCATTCGATCGTCGAGATCGGCGGCGCTGCCTTCGTGTTCCTGTTCGGATTGCTGCTGCTGTCGGCCAGCCTGACGGGCAGCGTTTAGGTCTGTCCTATCCCATTGAAATGGGATGGGGCCGGCAAACTCCTAACCAGGAATCTTGCCGCCCAACTCATCCTCGATATGGGCTTGGATGATCTCGTCAAAACTCTTCTCGGCGCTGAAGCCGAGTTCCCGTGACCGCCGCGCCTCGAAGCGGGTCGGCCAGCCCTTGACGATCGCCCAGATCGTCTCGTCGGGTACCTCGCGGATCAGGCCTGCCGTCTTCGGCCCGGCGATGCGCTCCAGCGCCTCGATCTGCTCGCCGACGGTGACGGCGACGCCCGGCATCGTCAGGTTGCGGCGCGGCCCCACAGTGGCGCCGTCGATCTCGGCTGCATGGATCAGGAAATTCACCGCCGAGCGCGGGCTGGCATGGGTGTGCACGACCGAGCGTGGCACCGGCAGGATCGCCTCATGTCCGCTCAAGGGCTCGCGGATGATGCCGGAGAAGAAACCGGAGGCCGCCTTGTTCGGCTTGCCGGGCCGCACGCAGATGGTGGGCAGGCGGATGCCGATGCCGTCGAAGAAGCCGCGCCTGGTATAGTCGGCGAGCAATGCCTCGCTCATCTGCTTCTGCGTGCCGTAGGAGGTCAGCGGCGTCGGATGGAAGTCATCGGGAATGACATCCGGGAACGGCGCGCCGAAGACGGCGATCGACGAGGTGAAGACGACGCGCGGCGCAAAACCCGCCAGCCGGATGGCGTCGAACAGCGCCCGCGTGCCGTCGAGATTGACGCGGTAGCCAAGTTCGAAATTCGCTTCCGCCTCGCCCGACACGATGCCGGCGAGATGAAAGACGACATCGGGGCGCGACGCGACCAGGCTTTCGGCGGCGCCCGCCTCCGCGAGGTCGCCGGTGTGGGTGCCGATGCTGACGCCCTCCATGGCCGGGGCCTGCGGCGGCACGATGTCGTGCAGATCGAGCGCGGTGATCTTCTCGGCTCGCAGCGTGCCCTCCTTGGCCAACCGGGCGATGAGTTTGCGGCCGACCATGCCCGCGGCGCCGGTGATCAGAATGCGCATGTCAAAATTCCCTTACTTGCCCTGATTTTTGCGCTGGCTGCGCGCGCGCAGCCAGAACACGAGGAAAAACGCCAGCACGAAGACAATGCCGAATATGCCGGCGAGCACGGTCGAAAGGCTGCCCAGTGCCAGCATCACGGTCGGCAGGTAGAACGCCGCGATACCGAAAAGGAGCATGATCCACAGCGCGGCGATGGCGGCACTCCTGGTGTCGCGATCCATCATGCCGCACCGGGACAGCAAGCATTCGTAGGACTGGCTTTCAAAGCTGTGGAACTCCTGAGGCAGGGCCGGTTTCCGACCGGACCTAGTGATGGTGGCTGTGATGCGCGGTCGCATCATGCTCATGCTCATGATCGTGGTCGTGGTCGTCGGCCTCGTCGGCGCATTGGCCGAATTCCGGTTCCACGGTGGCATGGCTGATGCCGTGCTCGCTGGCAAGCCGCTTCTTGAGGGCGCTGACCGCCTTGTGCGCATCGACGCCCTCATCGAGGCAAGCGTGCAGCGTCGCCATGTTGCTCGATCCATCGATCGACCAGACATGCATGTGGTGCACTTCGCGCACGCCCTGGATCGTGGTTTCCAGGTCCCTTGCGATAAGATCGCGGTCGAGGGTTGGCGGCACGCCTTCGAGCAGCACGTGGGCGGCGGCGCGCATCAGCGACCAGGCCGTCGACAGGATCAGCAGCGAGACCAGCACGGACAGGATCGGGTCGATCGGCGTCCAGCCGGTCGCCAGGATAACCAGCGCCGCCACGATTGCCGCCGCCGAACCGAGCAGGTCGCCCAGCACATGCAGGATGGCGCCGCGCATGTTGAGACTTTCGTGGTCGCCGCCATGCAGCACCAGGAAGGAGCCGATATTGACCAGCAGGCCGAGGATCGCCACCACCAGCATCGGGCCGCCCAGCACCGGCGCCGGTGTGAGCAGGCGCTGCCAGGCCTCGTAGACGATCCACAGCGCGATGACGAAGATGGCGATGCCGTTGGTGTAGGCGACCAGCGTCTTGACCCGGCCGAAGCCATAGGTGAGGCGGACGGTCGCCGGCCGCCCGGCAAGATGGAAAGCATACCAGGCAAGGCCGAGCGCGATGGCGTCGGCCAGCATGTGGCCGGCATCCGCCAGCAGCGCCAGCGAACCGGTGAAGAGACCGCCAAGCGCCTCGGCCACCATGAAGCCCGCCGTCAGGCAGGCGGCGATCAGCACACGCTTCTTGTCGGTCGTGCCATGCACATGGACGGCGGCGCCACGATCATGGCCGCTATGGTCGTGGGAATTCGCCAATGGCAGCTCCTGTCATGCGCCCCAAGCCGGACTTAAGCGCCGAATTCCGCGCGACAATTCTCAAGCCGTCGCTTCTGCTGGCCGGCGCCGTCGAAATTGGCCGGGTCGAGCCACGCTACATAGGCTTTGCGCAGGGCCGGCCATTCCTTGTCGATAATCGAATACCATGCAGTATCGCGGTTTTCACCCTTGACGATGAGATGCTGGCGGAAAATGCCTTCGAACTTGAAGCCGAACCGTTCCGCGGCCCGCTTCGAGGGTTCGTTGCGGTTGTTGCACTTCCATTCGTAGCGGCGATAGCCGAGTTCGTCGAAGATGTATTTCATGAACAGGAACTGCGCTTCCGTCGCGCCCGGCTTGCGCGAGATCAGCGGCCCCCAATAGATGTTGCCGATCTCGATGACGCCGTAAGCCGGATCGATGCGCATCAATGTCTGGCGGCCCGCGACCTTGCCGCTGGCCTTGTCGATGACGGCGAAGAACAGCGGGTCTTCGCTCGCCTCGACCTTGTCCAGCCAGGGTTGGAAGGCGGGGCGGGTTTCCGGCGGATAGTCGGGCAGCCAGGCGAAGCGGCCGTCGACATCGGACACGGAAGATGCCTCATAGAGCCCGTCACCGTGCTTTGCGGCGCTCAGCGGTTCGAGCCTGACATAGCGGCCGTCGATCGCCTTGCGCTCGGGTCGCGGACGCGGTTGCCAATCTTTGAGATTTTCCGACACCGAAGACTCCAATCCGTTTGACTTTTGCGGGCCGAAGCTCACAAAAACGCAACCCCACAGTAAGAACCACACGGACGGGAAAAATGCTCCACACGATTTCGGCCTTCGACCGTCTCGGCGAGGAAAATGCCTTCGCGGTGCTGGCGCGGGCGACCGCATTGGCCCAACAGGGCCGCGACATCGTCAATCTCGGCATCGGCCAGCCCGACTTCAAGACGCCGCAGCACATCGTCGAGGCCGCGATCAAGGCGCTGCGCGACGGCCACCACGGCTACACGCCCGCCAACGGGCTTCTGGCGACGCGCGAGGCGGTGGTGCGGCGCACGCTGACCACCACCGGCGTCGAGGTCTCGCCCGAGACGGTGATGATCCTGCCCGGCGGCAAGCCGACCATGTTCGCCGCCATCCTGATGTTCGGCGAACCCGGCGTCGAGATCCTCTATCCCGACCCCGGCTTTCCCATCTACCGCTCGATGATCGAATTCACCGGTGCCGCACCCGTTCCCGTGCCGATGCGCGAGGAAAACGGCTTTGCCTTTTCGGCCGAGGAAACGCTGGCACTGATCACCTCCAAGACGAGGCTCTTGATCCTCAACTCGCCGGCCAACCCGACCGGCGGCGTCACGCCGCGCGCCGAGATCGAGAAGCTGGTCAAGGGGCTGGAGAAGCACCCCGATGTCGCCATCCTCTCAGACGAGATCTACGACGTCATGACCTATGACGGCGAGACGCATTGCTCGCTGCTCGGCTTCCCCGAGATCCGCGACCGGCTGATCGTGCTCAATGGCTGGTCCAAGACCTGGGCAATGACCGGCTGGCGCATGGGCTGGTCGATCTGGCCGAATGGCGACAAGGGCGCCCATCTCTACGACAAGGTGCGCAAGCTGGCGGTCAATTGCTGGTCCTGCGTCAACGCGCCGAGCCAGTTCGCCGGCATCGCGGCCATCGACGGCCCGCAGGATGACGTCGACAAAATGATGCTCGCCTTCGACCGCCGCCGGAAGGTCGTGGTCGAGGGGCTGAACGCCTTGCCCAACATTTCCTGTATCACGCCAAAGGGCGCGTTCTACGCCTTCCCCAATGTCTCGAAGACCGGCTGGAAGGCAAAGAAGCTCGCCTCCGCGCTGCTCGACGACGCCGGCGTGGCGCTGATCGGCGGGCCCGATTTCGGCATTCTCGGCGAAGGCTATGTCAGGCTCTCCTACGCCAACTCCGAGGAAAACATCTTGCGCGCGCTGGAAAGGATCGGGGCGTTCCTGGCCAAGTAAGCTTCGAGGAAGGCCGGAGCCCTTTCCCGGGCGGTTTGCGGTCGGCCGGCATGTCGGTGTCATGATCCGTCGGCAGACTCGCGGCCAAGACTGTGCGTGCATGTCGGGAACGGTTACCGTCCAACGATCAGGATCGGAGTGAGGTTCCTCGGATGTTCTATGCAATCCTTGCCTATCACGTGGAAGATGCGATCAAGGCGCTGACGCCGCAGGAAGATGCGGCACTGATGGCCGAGCTGCTGAAGATCAACGCAAGGCTTCGTGAGGAAGGCACACTTGGACCGTCGGCGCGTCTGGGGGCGACGCAGGATGCCTTCACCCTGCGCGGCCAAGGCGACGGCGTGGTCATCGACGGCCCTTTCGCCGAGACCAAGGAACAATTGCTTGGCCTCTATGTCGTCGACTGCGCCACGCGGGACGAGGCCATCGCGATCGCCCGCGACCTTCGCCGTGTCAATCCGACCGCCGTTTACGAGATCAGGCCCATTCTGCTTTTCAAGCCCGGCGCACCGCTGGCGGGCAAATGAGTCGGCGGCGGAGGCCCTGCCAGCGTCCGCTGCTCACCCACGCCCGACGAACGGCATCTTGGTTGCCATCACGGTCATGAACAGCACGTTCGCCTCGAGCGGCAGGCTGGCCATGTGGACGACGGCATCGGCGACGTGCTGGACATCCATCACCGCTTCAGCGGCGATCGAGCCATTGGCCTGCGGCACGCCGACGGTCATCGGCTGCGCCATGTCGGTCAGCGCATTGCCGATGTCGATCTGGCCGCAGGCGATGTCGTAGGGACGGCCGTCGAGCGCCAGCGTCTTGGTCAGCCCGGTGATGGCATGCTTGGTCGCCGTATAGGGCACCGAGCCCGGGCGCGGCGCATAGGCCGACACCGAACCATTGTTGATGATGCGCCCGCCCATCGGCCGCTGCTTGCGCATAGCACCGAAGGCGGCGCGGGCGCACAGGAACGAACCGGTGAGATTGACGCCGACAATATCGTTCCACACTTCGACCGGGATCTCGTCGATCGGCGTCGACTTGTAACCCATGCCGGCATTGTTGAAGAGCAGGTCGACGCGGCCAAAGGCTTCCGCCACCGTCTCGAACAGATCGTCGACCTCGCCGGCCTTGCTGATGTCGCAGGCGACCGCCAGTGCCTTGGCCTCGGTCCGGCCGGCCTCGACGATCGCGGCATCCAGCACCGCCTTGCGGCGGCCACAGAACACCGTGTTCCAGCCGGCCTTGAGCAGCGCCGTGGCGACGCTCTTGCCGATGCCCGTGCCGGCGCCGGTAACGATGGCGGTTCTTTCTTCGGTCATGGCTGATGTCCTCCGGCAGCGCCGAGCGTGCCCGACTGATTTTCAGGATTTGGCTCAGCAGAAGGCATCGCAAATGACGGCAGCGATGGCAAGCGGACCGCACGAACATGCCTTGAAAAATGCCGCTCGTTTTGCGGAGCAGGCCCCGGCGTGGGCCGACAAAAAGGGCGGTCATTGGCGACCGCCCTGATCTGAACCGGGCTTGGGAGGAGGAAAAGCCGATCCGACTGTGTAGAATCATGCGCTTCCTGAGTTAACGAAAGGTTAACGCCGGAAAGACGGCCTGTCCCGATCTGACCCTACCAGCGTGGATTGGGCGAAGTCCCGGCCGTTGTTGCGGGAACCTTGACTGCCGAAACCGTCGCCTCGACATGGTCGACCAGCGCGTCCGGCAGGCCGAGCCGACCGGCGAGCAGGTCGAGATAGCCGCGCTCGGCGCGCGTGTCGGGATCGATGGTGAGACGCGATGCCGTGTAGAGTTCGAGCTTCTGCGCGTCAGTCTTGGCCTGCGCCACCAGCGCGTCGAGGTCGAGCGGGCTTTCCAGCTCCGCCATCAGGAATTTCTCGGCATCGGAGCCGATCCCCGAAAGACTGAGCTTGCCGGCGATCTTCTTGCGCTCCTCGTCGTCGACATGACCGTCGGCCTTGGCCGCCGAGATCATCGCCCGCACCAGGGTCAGCGTGAATTCATCCTCGCCCTGCGGCGCCTGTGACGGATGGAAGGCGGTGTCCTTGGGTGGCGGCAGCAATTCCGGTTCGCCGGCGGCGGGCGCCTGCTCCGGCGCGTTGCCGGCCTTGTAGTTCTGGTAGGCCTTGTAGGCGAGGCCGCCGATCGCGGCCAGGCCGCCGAGCTTCACCGCCGCACCTGTCACCTCGCGGCCGGCCCCTGTTCCAAGCAGCACGGCGGCCAGCGCACCCGCTGCCAGCGGGTTGTCCTTGGCCATCTGCACAGCCTGGCCCGCCTTGTCGCGGACGGTGCCGCTGGTGCCGGGAATTTGCGAACCGAGCAGATCGTCGAGAAGCTTCTTGGGATCGAACATTCAGTGCCTCCAGCATGTGCCCGGCCGAACGGGCAGGTTTCGAACGCCGAAGACGTAGGTCCCGAAACCTGACATTGCAATGACAGGCCGCCGCTTGCCGGGCTCGCTCTCCCGGATCAGGACCCGATATGCGGCCCCTTGCCCCGCGCCTGCGCAAGCTCCACCTGCCGCTGGCGCTCGGCGTAGCGCTGACGGTCCTCGTCGGTACGAGCGTCGAAGCAATGCGGGCAGGAGATACCTGCGGCATATCTGGGCGATGCCAACTCACTTGCCGTCAGCGGATGGCGGCAGGCACGGCAGAGTTCTGCGTCACCCTCGGCGAGACCGTGCGACACCGAAACCCGCTCGTCGAAGACGAAGCACTCGCCTTGCCACAGGCTCTGCTCGGCCGGAACCTCCTCGAGGTATTTGAGGATGCCGCCCTTGAGATGGAACACATCCTCGAAGCCGAGCGATTTCACGTAGGCGGTCGCTTTTTCGCAGCGAATGCCGCCGGTGCAGAACATCGCCACCTTGCGGCCCTCGAGTTCCGCCCGGTGCGCTTCCACCCAGGCCGGGAATTCGCGAAAGCTCGCGGTGGCCGGATCGACCGCGCCCTGGAAGGTGCCGATAGAAACCTCGTAGGCATTGCGCGTGTCGATCACGATCGTGTCGGGCTCGGAAATCAGCGCGTTCCAGTCGGCGGGCGCGACATAGGTTCCGGCGCTTGTCGCCGGGTCGATGTCCTCGACGCCCATGGTGACGATCTCGCGCTTCAGCCGCACCTTCATGCGATGGAAAGGCATGTCCGTGGCTGCGCTGTATTTGATCTCGAGCCCTGCCAGCCCGTCGATGGCCTCGATATGGTCGATGAGCTCGGCGATCGCTGCTTCGCTGCCGGCGACGGTGCCGTTGATGCCCTCATGCGCCAGAAGCAGCGTGCCCTTGATGCCGCGTCCGCAGCAGAAGGCCGCGAGCGGCGCGCGCAGCCTCTCGAAGGCGTCGAGCCGGGCAAACCGGTAGAGCGCGGCGACGCGAACGGGCTGGGATGGAGCGGACAGTGTCATTGCCAGAGCAACTAGACGCTCGTAAAAGCCGATTCAAGGCGAAACCGGCTTCGGCGCCTGTCATGGCCCTGTCGGGAAAGAGCCGGTAAGCTGTCCGGTGGCGCGTGACATCGCGACGCGACCGCTTTCGTGGACAGGCAAACACCCGTCTGCTAATCGGTTGAAATCACCCCTTGGCAATGGAGAGGCAGATGCCCAGCAAGACCGAAAAACTCCTGTCGCTCCTCAACGGCCAGCCGGTCATCCCGGTGCTGAAGATCGATGATGTCGCCAACGCCGTGCCGTTGGCCCGTGCCCTGGCACGCGGCGGCCTGCCGGCGATCGAGATCACGCTGCGGACCGCCGACGCGCTGGAAGCGATCCGGCGGGTGGCGGCGGAGGTCGAGGAAGCCATTGTCGGCGCCGGCACCATTCTGGACAGCAGGCAGTTCGACGAGGCCGCCAGCGCCGGCTCCCGCTTCATCGTCAGCCCCGGCATCACGCGCGAGCTTCTGGCAGCCGCCGCCGACAGCGAGGTTCCGCTGCTGCCCGGTGCCATCACGCCCGGCGAGATCATGGCCGCGCGCGAGGCGGGCCTGCGCTTCCTGAAATTCTTCCCAGCCGAACAGTCCGGCGGCATCGCCTCGCTGAAGGCTTTCGCCTCGCCTCTGGCCGATGTCAAATTCTGCCCGACCGGCGGCATCACCGGCAAGAACGCCGCCGACTACCTCAGCCTGCCCAACGTCATCTGTGTCGGCGGCTCCTGGGTTGCGCCCGACGACACGGTCAAGGCCGGCAAGTGGGACGAGATCGAAGCGCTCGCACGCGCTGCCAGCCAGCTCAGGAAATAGTCGGTCCCGGCTCACCAGGGCAAGGGACCGTTCTCGTCGAAATAGCCGCCGGTGGGGCCGCCAGCCTCCTGCGTCGCCAGCTGCACGATGACCCCGGCGGCCTGCTGCACCGTACGGCCGCCTCTGTGCGCATTGAGGTCCGTCGCGGTGTAGCCGGGAGCGGCGGCGTTGACCATGATGCCGCGCGCCGACAGCTCCCGGGCGAAGGCCACGGTGACGGCATTGAGCGCTGTCTTCGAGCTGCCATAGCCCATGACATTGGGCGACTGGCTGTTGCCGGCGGCGCGCGCGATCGAGCCGAGATAGCTGCTGACCATGACGATACGGGCAGCGGGCGCTGCCAGGAGCAGCGGCAGCAAGGTCTGGGTGACGCGAACCGGTCCGAAGACGTTGACGTCAAAGGCGGCCTTCATATCCTCAACGTTCTCTCGGCTTGGCGGCCGTTCGTAGCGGCCGTCAGGTCCGAGCGCGTCAACATAACCTGGGGCAATGCCGGCATTGTTGACCAGCACGTCGAGGCTGGAGACCCGCGCCGTCAACGTTCTGGCCGCCGCCGCCACGCTGTCGTCGCTGGCGACGTCGAGAGCGAGCCATTCGACGTCGAGCCCTTCATTGCGCAACGCCCTTGCCGCGGCCTCCCCGCGCTCGGCATCGCGGGCGCCGAGCCAGACCTTGCACCCCATGGCTGCCAGCCGACGAGCGGTTTCGAGGCCGATGCCCTTGTTGGCCCCGGTGATCAGCGCATTCGTTTTCGTCGTCATGTCCACATCTCCTTCTTTGAACCCTAGACATGACGTGCGTCGGGCGATTTGGCGCACCGGATACTCGCGTCCTCTTGCCTAATCCTCTCAACTGGTTGCGCGGCCTGCATGGATCGGCAATGCTGACGACATGAAAGACGCCTTGCAGGAACTGATCGCGATCGCCGGCCGCCATGCGCATGGGCGGCGCACAAGGACGGCCATCCCGCGGATCACGATCGGTCGCAGCGAGGTTCCAACCGCGCCGCTGCCCGAGCTTTGCCAGCCGACGGCGCTGTTCGTGCTGCAGGGTGCCAAGACAGTGCTGATCGGCGATCGCACGCTTCGCTACGGCGCCGGCAGCTATTTCGTCTATGCGGTGGAGACTCCCGCCACCAGCCAGCTGATCGAGGCGAGCAGCGCCTTTCCTTACATGGCCATCGCCTTCGCCCTCGATGTCGGATTGATCGCCAGCCTGCTTATCGACCACAAGCCGGCGGTCGACGGCGACAACTTCGTGACCAACCGGGTGGATGACGAACTGCTCGATGCCTGGCGCCGCATGCTGCGGCTGCTCGACCGTCCGGCCGAAATTCCGGTGCTCGCGCCCATGCTCGAACGCGAGATCGCGTTCCGCTTGCTGCAGGGCCGGCAAGGCGCGAAGCTGCGCCAGCTCGCGCGCGCTGACGGCCGCCTGTCGCAGATCCGCCGCGCCACCGCCTGGATACGATCGCACTACAACGAGCCTATCGATGTGACGGAGCTGGCGGCGCTCGCACATATGAGCAACGCTTCGTTTCACCGCCACTTCAAGGCGGCAACCGCCATGAGCCCGATCCAGTACCAGAAGCAGGTCCGGCTGCTGGAGGCGCGTCATCTGCTGATAGCAGAACCGGGCAGCGCCGCGCGTGTCGCCTTTGCCGTCGGCTATGAAAGCACATCCCAGTTCAGCCGGGAATATGCGCGCCATTTCGGATTGCCGCCGGCGCGTGACGCCGCACGGCTTCTGGCCAGGGGCGAGGCAGCCACGCTGGAGATCGACTAGAGGTCGGAACAAGGACGTAAGCGCTGCATCAGCTGGCACGAAAAAGGCCCGGCCGACTCCCGCCGGCCGGGCCAATTCTCCCGGATCCTATCGGTTCCGGATCAGTGGCAGACCCTGACCTTCTCGGTCACCCTGTGATGGTGCACCCAATGCGTGACCAGCCTGGTCCTGCAGTGATGCTTGCCATTCTTGATGATCACGGTTTCGGCTTGCGATGGAGCGATCGCGGCAGATGCTGCAACCAATGCCAGAACTGACGCCAGTAGAACCTTCTTCATGAATATCCGCAGGTTGGAACGCACCCACGCCAACCCGGAAATGAGGGTGCATTTCCGGCTTCACGAGAAGTTCAGCGATGTGTGATCCCCGGCATCGCGACATCGCATCCGCCGTATCCTGAAAGCAAAAAGCCGCGCTGATTGCCCAGCGCGGCTTTTGCTGTATCTGGCCAGCCGCTACTTCGTCTGGAAGCGAGCGACCGACAGGAACTTGACGGCATTGCCGGTGAAGCGGCTTGGGTCCGGCGCCTGGGCGTCGGTCTGGAAGCCGGCCGTATAGACCTCGCTCGGCGGCGTATGCACGATATTGTAGGCGTAGCCCGGCGCCGTCGTCGCGCTCGAAACGGTGGCGACGTTGTCGCCGCTGGTCAGCGCCCAGCGGGCGGCCTGGGGCGCCGCGGCGACCACCATGGCCCTGGGGCCCGGCTTCTGGTCGCGGGCGGTGGCCCTGGCTTCTTTGCGGGTTGTCTTCACGCCGGCGCCGATCGCTGCGGCCGGATCGGAACCGGCCGGACGGGCGGCAACGGCCTGGCGCGGCGATGCGACATCGACGTAAGACGGATCGTTGAAGGCCGAGCGCGGCTCTTCGGAGAGCGACGCAACCTGATATTGGTCGGCATTGCCGACCTGGGCGTTGGCCTCGTCGAGCACGGCCTTGACGGCGTCCGGCTTGGCCGGCTCGGGCCGTGCCGAGGGCAGCACCGAGAACGCATCAGTCGCGGTCTTCTCCTGTTCGGCCGTATCCGCCAGCGCCATCAGCACATCCTTGCTGGGCGGCGGCGCGAGATCCGCCGGCAGCGTGCGTTCGGGCCGCCATGTCGGCACGGGGATGTTGTTGACGGCAACCTGCGCCGGATCGGCGGCGGCAGCCGCAGCGAGCGCCGCGGGGTCAGCCTTGCCGAACGGCATGTTCGCCGGCGCCTGCGCGGTCGCCACGGCCTGTTCGGTGGTCGTCGTCGCGTCCGCCATGGCGAACGGAACGTTCTCGGGCTGCGCCCCGACATCGGCCTTTGGCCTCGGCGCGAAATCGGGCAGCGGAATCTCCTTGGCCGGCAAGGCGGCGATGATCGTCTCCGGCGTATCCTTTTCCGGGTCCGGTGCCGGTGCCTGTTCGTCGGCAATCTGCGGAACGTTGGCGCGCTGCGCATTCTCGGGCGCCACGATGGCGATGCCCGGCAGGTTGCCGCTCTTGGCGGTCGCCGCCGGCTTCAGGCTTCTGGGCTTGGGCGCGGGAGCGGCCGAAGCGGTCTCGACATCCGCGCTGTCGTCGGCTTCGTCGTCGCCGCCACCGCCGAAGAAAGCGGAAAGGAAGCCGCCGGATTTCTTGCCGCTGCCGCCTGCGCTCGCAAGCTCGACATTGGGCGTACCAGCACCCTTGCGTGCCTTGTAGGCGGCCATCGCCTGCTCATAGCCAGGCAGCGGCCGGCCGTCGCTCGGCACATGCAGCGTCTTGCCGTTGGGGAACAGGCTGACCAGTTCCTGGCGGCTGATGCCGGGCCAGTGGCGCACATTGCCGACATCCATATGAACGAACGGCGAACCGGAGGTCGGATAGAAGCCGACGCCACCGCCCTGCATCTTCAGGCCTATGTTGCGCAGCTTCTTCAGCGGCACGCCGGGAATGTAGAAATCCATCGCCTTGCCGAGCATATGCTGGCTCTTCTCGGCGACACCGCGGCTGCGGCTGCGCAGCATCGAGTTGGTCGCCGGCGAACGGTAGCCGCACACGACCTGGATATAGTCGGTGGCGCCGCTTTCGCGATAGGCCTCCCAGACCAGGTCCAGCAAGCGCGGATCCATCTTGGTCGGCTCATTGCGGCGCCAGTCGCGCAGGATGATGTTGATCTTGCGCAGGCCCTCGGGAACGTAGCGGCCGTTGCGCTTGTAGACGATCTCGGCCTTTTCGTGCGTGTGCAGGTGATAGAGCTTCAGCGAACGTGTTTCGGCGCTGGCGCCGGTGGCCGCCGCGGCAACAAAACCAAAAGCGACAATCACCGCTGTCAGCCATCTCGGCCAGACGCTCAAATGATTATGACGCCCGTTTGTGAGTCGTTCGATTCTGTTCAAATCAAAAGGCCTTGCAGGCTGCCGTTTGTCCCCGGATTTGCCCAAACGGATGTGTCGTTTTCACATCCGAATATCGATCCTAATGGTTAATCATCGCTTATTGAAGCCGAAATGCGGTAACACCATGGCGATATCCCGTCAAAAATCGTTCACAAGGTTTCTTGGTAAACCGCTGGTTTAGATCAGGAATCCGGCTTTGGCCGAACACGATCTGTTACCGTTAGCGTTAATGCGTGAACAGAGCTGTCCACAGGCATGCCATATTCCAGCCGAAACCCCGATAGAGGCGCAATCCTGCCATTGCAAGCTGGTCCCGGCCTTGCGTCGGGAACGTGATCCTGGTTTTGGAAGGGATCCGGCGCGCCCAAGGCGTGGAGAGATTCAGGTCAGGCCGGCCTCACCTGAATATCAACGCACCTTAGGAAGCGAGGCGGTCGACACGGCCCGTCTCCGGGTCGATGCCATATTCCTTGAGCTTGCGGTAGAGCGTCGAGCGTCCGATGCCGAGGCGGCGCGCGACTTCGCTCATCTGGCCGTTGTAATGGTCGATGGCGAGCTTGATCATCTCCAGTTCGACATCGGCCAGCGCGCGCACATTGCCGCGTTCGTCGAGCGCCCGCAGCGTGCCGAATCTGGGCTGAAGCAGGGCCGGCCGATCCGGCTGGTCGGCTGGAGCAGCATCGCCGACCAGGCCCCCCTCATCGCGGAGCTCCGGAGGCGATGGCAGGCGAGGTGCCACGTCGTCCGTTTCGAGATTGACGGTGCCTTCCACCTGCGCGCGGATCTGCGGAAAATCATCGACATCGAGCACGTCGCCTTCACACAGCACCGAGGCGCGGAACACGGCGTTTTCGAGCTGCCTTATGTTGCCGGGCCAGTCATAGGCCTCCAGCACGGCAAGCGCTGCCGGCGAAATGCCTTGCAGGCGATGGCGCGGGTCGGCGGGCGCCACCTTCTCCATGAAATGCGCGACCAGATGCGGAATGTCGTCTCGGCGGTCGCGCAGCGGCGGCACGAAGATCGGGTAGACGTTGAGCCGGTAGAACAGGTCCTCGCGGAACTTGCCGTCCTTGACCTGCTGCAGGAGGTTGCGATGCGTCGCCGAGATCAGCCTGATGTCGACCTTGACGGTCGAACGCCCGCCGACCGGATCGACCTCGCCCTCCTGCACGGCGCGCAACAGCTTGACCTGCACATCGAGCGGCAGGTCGCCAATCTCGTCGAGGAACAGCGTGCCCGAATGCGCTTCGACGAACTTGCCGGTGTGCTTGTCGGTGGCGCCGGTGAAGGAGCCCTTCTCGTGGCCAAACAGGATCGATTCAACCAGATTGTCGGGAATGGCGCCGCAATTGACGGTGACGAAGGGTTTCGAGCGGCGGTCGCCGCTGCCCTGAATGGCGCGCGCCACCAGTTCCTTGCCGACGCCGGATTCGCCTTCGATCAGGATCGGGATGTTGGATCCGGCCGCTTTCTGTCCGAGGCGTATCACCCTGTCCATGGCCGGGCTGTGGGTGATCATGTCCCTGAACGTCAGCAATCCGCCGCGCTTGCGCGACGTGCGCTTGACCTCGCCCTCGACCGCCTCGACCTTGAGCGCATTGGCGATCGAGGCCTGAAGCCTGTCGGGCGACGCCGGCTTGACGACGAAATCGAAGGCGCCGTGGCGCATCGCCGACACCACGGTTTCGATGCCGCCCTGGGCGGTCTGCACGATGACCGGGACGGAGATGTCGCGTTCGCGCATGGCTTTCAGCACGCCAATGCCGTCGAGACCGGGCATGACCAGGTCCAGGATCACCACCACGATGTCGCGGTCGCCAGGCCCGTCGAGCACGGCGAGGCCGGCTTCGCCGCCGTCGACGACGATTGCCGTGTGGCCGAACCGCGTCACCGCCGCCTCGAGCAGCCGGCGCTGCACGGGATCGTCATCGACTATGAGTATGGAACCTGTCATGACTGTCTTGAACTGCCCGCGCCCGAAATCCCCATGGATCATCTTGGCACAGGGTTCTAAATAAGGTTTCAAAAAACCCGGTGAACGAATTCCTTACGATTTGACCGGCTTGCCTGATCCCCTTGATTCTGACCTCATAATTCACAGAAGGTATTGTCGATGCGCATGATGTTTGGTCGGCGGCTTGCGGCACCGGCGTCCGGTCAGGGTGCGGCCGAGCTTGGCGATCTGCCGGAATGGAACCTTGCCGACCTCTATGCCGGCATGGAAGCCCCGGAACTGAAGCGTGACATCGTAAAAGCCGCCGCCGACGCAATCGCTTTCGAGACCCGCTGGAAGGGCACGCTCGCCGCCGAGGCCGGGCGCGGCGGCGCCGGCAAGCTGGGCGAGGCGCTGGTCGCCTACGAGGCGCTGGAGGAGCTGATCGGCCGCATCGTCTCCTATGCCGGCCTGGTCTATGCCGGCAACACCGCCGATCCGCAGCGTGCAAAGCTCTATGGCGACATCCAGGAGAAGATGACGGACGCCAGCGCGCATCTCCTGTTCTTCGCGCTAGAACTGAACCTGATCGACGACGACGCGATCGAAAGCGCCCTCACCAGCGATCCCGCTTTCGGCCACTACCGGCCTTGGGTGCTCGACCTCAGAATGGACAAGCCCTACCAGCTCGAGGACCGCGTCGAACAGCTTTTCCACGAGAAGTCGATCACCGGGCGCGGCGCCTGGAACCGGCTGTTCGACGAGACGATGACCGACCTTCGCTTCGACGTCGACGGCGAGGAACTGACGCTGGAGCCGGCCCTCAACCGCCTGCAGGATGCCGATGGCGAAGTGCGCCGCCGGGCCTCCGAGGCGCTGGCTGCGACTTTCCGCAAGAATTTGCGCACCTTCACCCTGATCACCAACACGCTGGCCAAGGACAAGGAAATTTCCGACCGCTGGCGCGGCTTCGAGGACATTGCCGATTCCCGCCATCTCGCCAACCGCGTCGAGCGCGGCGTGGTCGACGCGCTCGCCACCGCGGTGCGCGAGGCCTATCCGCGCCTGTCGCATCGCTACTACGCGATGAAGGCGCGCTGGCTCGGCACGGACGTGATGAACCATTGGGACCGCAACGCGCCGCTGCCGGAGACCCCGCAATCGGTGATCGGATGGGACGAAGCGCGCAACACCGTGCTGTCCGCCTATCAGCGCTTCTCGCCCGAGATGGCCGAGATCGCGCGCACCTTCTTCGACCGCAACTGGATCGACGCGCCGGTGCGCCCGGGCAAGTCGCCAGGCGCCTTTGCCCATCCGACCGTGCCGTCGGCCCACCCCTATGTGCTGCTCAACTACATGGGCAAGCCGCGCGACGTGATGACGCTGGCGCATGAACTCGGCCACGGCGTGCACCAGGTGCTGGCCGCCGGCCAGGGCGCGCTGATGGCCTCGACGCCGCTGACGCTGGCCGAGACGGCGTCGGTCTTCGGCGAGATGCTGACCTTCCGCTCGCTGCTCGAGCAGACCACCGACCGGCGCGAGCGAAAGGCCATGCTCGCCCAGAAGGTCGAGGACATGATCAACACGGTGGTGCGCCAGATCGCCTTCTACGAATTCGAGCGCAAGGTGCATGCCGAGCGTCGCAACGGCGAACTGACATCCGACAGGCTCGGCCAGTTCTGGCTGGAAGTGCAGGCCGAAAGCCTCGGCCCGGCGATCAAGCTGCGCGAGGGTTACGAGGTATTCTGGACCTACATCCCGCACTTCATCCATTCGCCGTTCTACGTCTATGCCTATGCCTTCGGCGACTGCCTGGTGAACTCGCTCTACGCCGTCTACCAGAATGCCGAGCGCGGTTTTCAGGACAAGTATTTCGAGATGCTGCGCGCCGGCGGCACCAAGCATCATTCGCAGCTTCTGGCGCCCTTCGGCCTCGACGCCACCGACCCCGCCTTCTGGCAGATCGGGCTCGGTGTCATCAGCGGCCTGATCGATGAACTGGAAACGCTCGACGGCTGAGACGCCTCTCGCTTGCAAAGAACAGTTTAGCCGGAATGCATGTTGGGACGGCACTGTTCTTTCGCTAAATATTTGTTCTTGAAGAACTCTAGGCGGAAGTTTTTCCCATAGCTTTCCACAAGCTCTATGATAGCCTTCGCCGCAAGCTCAGCCGGAGCCTACGCGGATCGGCGAGGGGAGATCTCAGCCGGCCGTGACGCTCAGGCGAACGCGACAACGGCCGTTGGCCATGGGCTTGAGAAGCCGATCGCCGACAGCTCGAACCGAAGCCGGCTGTTCTGCGAACCCGCGGAACCTTCACCGAGTAGTCCATCGCCGAAGGTCATGACCCACGGCAGACGGATCTGACTGGAGAGAGACAATGGGCACTTTTTTCTACGTGGTCCTGGCGTTCCTTGTAGGCGTTTTGGTTGGCTGGTTCATCTGGGGTCGCCTGCGTGGTGAGCTCGACGGTTTGCGCGGCGACCTCGACCGCACCCGCGGCGAGCGCGACAAGCTGCGTGCCGACAGCGACCGCCTGACCGGCGAACTCAATGCATGCGGCAAGACCCGCGCCGACCTCGAGCGCCAGTTGCGCGACGCGCAGACGGGTGGAGCAAAGGCCGCCAGTCAGCCGCCGGCCGCCCTGATGTCAACGCCGGCGGCCGCCAAATCCGCTCCGACAGCGGCCAAGGCCGCGCCTGCCAAACCAGCAGCCAAGGCTGCACCGGCGAAAGCCACCGCCACCAAGTCGGCTGCACCGAAGCCCGCGGCCGCCAAACCCGCGGCCTCCGCCGCTTCCTCGGCAAAGAGTTCGGCCGCGCCCAAGCCGGCAGCCGCCAAGAAGGCCGCACCGGCGGCAGCCAAGCCTGCGGCTGGCAAATCAGACAATCTGCGCCGGCTGATCGGTATCGGCCCGGTCAACGAGAAGCTGCTCAAGGCGCAGGGCGTCACCACCTTCGCCCAGATCGCCGCCTGGACCGCAGCCGACATCAAGCGGATCGAGGACGTGATGAATTTCGACGGCCGCATCGCCCGCGAACGCTGGATCGACCAAGCCAGGCTGCTCGCCGCCGGCGACGAGAAGGAATTCGCCAAGCAGTTTCCGACAGCCGGAACCGCCAGCAACACCTGAGCGCCAGAGACAGATCATCAAGCCGGCGGGGTCACAGGCCTCGCCGATTTCTTTTTTTGGCAGGCAAGGCCGCCACGAGGTCGGCTTTGAGTGGCAAGGTGCCGTTCCCTCGATTGCACGCGAGCGGCCCCCCATATAGAGCGATCGACGGCTTCATCGATCCCGGTCCCCATGTCCCTGCCCGCCGCCATTTTCCGCAACGACGAAAGCGCGCGTCAGCTCGTGTTCGACCGGCCGGCCGATATCATCGTCGCGCATGAGGCCAGGGATTTCGGGCCGGCGCTGGAAGCGGCACAGGCCGCGCACGACGCCGGCAAATGGCTGGCCGGCTATTTCTCCTACGAGGCTGGTTATCTGCTCGAACCGAAACTCGTTCCCTTGCTGCCGCGGGGACGTCGCGCGCCGCTGATCTGCCTCGGTGTCTTCGATGCTCCGGTCGAAGAAGCGGTGCCGCCGCGCGATGCGGCAACCCCGAACGGCCCGATCTTCGATGCGCGGGCGGCCTGGTCATTCGAGGATTATGAGAAACGCTTCTCGCGGCTGCACCAGCACGTCAGGCAGGGCGACTGCTACCAGGGCAACCTGACCTTTCCGGTGCAGGCGCAATGGTCGGGCGACCCGCTTGCCGCCTTCGATGCGCTGACCGAACGCCAGCCGGTGAAGTACGGCGCACTGGTGGGGCTGGGCGATCCGATCGTGCTGTCGCGCTCGCCCGAACTGTTCTTCGAGATCAATGCGGCTGGGATGATCGAGACGCATCCGATGAAAGGCACGGCCCCGCGCGGCGCGACCAAGACCGAGGACGAGCGGCAGAAAACCTTCCTGCGCAATGACGAGAAGAACCAGGCCGAGAACCGGATGATCGTCGATCTCCTGCGCAACGACATCTCGCTGATCAGCGAGGTCGGCACGCTGGAAGTGCCGGAACTGTTCCGCATCGAGAGCTACCCGACCGTCCACCAGATGGTGAGCGACGTCAGGGCGAAGCTGCTGCCGGGCCTTACCATCCGCCAGGTGTTTGCAGCACTGTTTCCCTGCGGCTCGATCACCGGCGCACCGAAGATCCGCGCCATGGAGATCCTGCACGACCTGGAGGGCGCGCCGCGCGACGTCTATTGCGGCGCCATCGGCTGGATCGCACCCGGGGGCACGATGCGCTTTTCCGTGGCGATCCGCACCATCTCGCTCTTTGCCAGCGGCGAGGCCGTCTACAATGTCGGCGGCGGCATCGTCTTCGATTCGACGCCTGAGGAGGAGTATCAGGAGTGTCTGCTCAAAGCCCGCTTCGCGACGGGGACACCGCCGATTTCGAGCTGATCGAGACCATGCGCTGGCAGCCCGAGACGGGCTTCCTGCGCTTCGATCGCCACCTTGCGCGCCTCTATGGCTCGGCGGCGGAGCTTGGCTTTGCCTGCGATCCACAGAAGATAGGCGCCGTGCTGGGCAAGGCGGTCGACGGCGCCCGAACCGCCATGCGCACGCGGCTCGCCTTGGCGCGCAACGGCGACGCGACGGCCTCGGCACAGCCCTACGAACCGCTCGCCGCCGACAAGGTCTGGATATTGCGGCTGGCGCGGACACGGCTCGATTCGCAAAACACGCTGCTGCGCCACAAGACCAGCCGGCGCCAGCTCTACACCCATGCCCGTTCCGAGTATCTCGTCACCCAGGCCGACGAAGTGCTGCTGGCCAATGAGCGCGGCGAAATCTGCGAAGGGACCATCACCAATGTCTTCGCCGATTTCGGCGACGGCGTGCTGGCAACGCCACGGCTCGATTGCGGCCTGCTGCCTGGCGTATTGCGCGCCGAGCTTCTGGATGAAGGCCGGGCGGGAGAAGCGATCTACAGCTACGACGATCTGAAGTCGGCCAAGGCACTCTTCGTCGGCAATTCGCTGCGCGGCCTGGTTCCCGCAAAGTTGGTATGACTAGGAGAACGCCATGTTCGTCGTTTCGCTGAACTACAAGGTGGCCCTGACCGAGATCGACCGCTTGCAGGCAGCGCATGTCGAATGGCTGAAGGCCTGCTACGCGGAGGGCATCTTCATCGCTTCCGGGCCGAAGAAACCGCGGACCGGCGGCATCATCATCGCGCAATGCCCACGCGAGATCCTCGACGCCAGGCTGGCGGCCGACCCCTTCGCCAAGGCGGGCGCCGCGGACTACGAGGTCACCGAATTCCTGGCCAGGATGACCGCCGCCGGTCTTGACGCTTTCAAGGAAGCATGAGCTTGGTCGAGGCCCTGCCCACCCACACCCCTTATGACGGCTCCTCGAAGCTGTTCAACATCGGGCTGAAGCCGCTCGACCCGGCAAACTGGATCGAGGTCGACGGCTATCTCCTGCCCTATCTCGCCGAGAAGCGCCGGCTTTATGCCGAAATCCCCGAACGGGTTTTCGTCGAGGAGGACGGCACCAGGGAAGCCCAGCAGGAAGTGCTCGGCTTGCTCGGCGCGTATCTGCCGGAGCGATTTCCGCGCACCCATCGCCGCAGCGATGCGGGCGTCGAGATCGTGGGCGCTGTGAACCACCCTGCCTTGCCTCCGGGTCTTGCCGACGCGCCACTGGTCGCGGCCTCGCTGCTGGTCCAGGAAGACCTGATCCTGATGCGGCGCGACGACAGCGGCTGGCGGCTCGCCGCCGGCTCGCTGTGCTTTCCCTCGTCCTGGTCGCTGCTCGAAAAATTCGGCAAGCCGCTGCAGCAGATTCACCAGCCCGTGCCGGGTTTCGGTCCGGGAACGCGTCCCGCCGAATTGATCAACCGCATGTTCGACGGCCTGCAGGGACAGGCGGTCGAGCGCTTCAACTGGTCGATCCAGGCCGACAATGTGCTCTACCATCCGCTGTCCAACGTCGAGCGCATCGACCGTGCCACCAACCGGCCGACGCGCTTCCCCGACGGTGATGTCAAGACGCACGCCTTCATCCGGGTCGAACGGCAGACGCTGCGCAAGCTGCCGTCCTCGCGCGACATCCTGTTCACCATCCGCATCCATCTCGACTCGCTCGCCGTGCTGGCGCGGCACCCGGATCGGGCGACGCTGGCACTGTCCTTTGCCGCCCAGCTCGAGGCGCTCGATCTCGACCAGCTCGACTACAAGGGCCTGACATCCGACCGCGACGGGCTGATCATGGTCCTTAACCACATGGCCAGGGACGGCTAGCCACGGGTTGGCGCTTTTCGCTGGTTTATGACAATGATCTGTGATGTAGCGCATGACCGTCGGGTGAAAATGCCCGGGTTTTGCGGGTGTTTGCCCGGCTTTTGCATGTGCCTGAAGGAGTGCTCGATAAAATGGCGAATGAAAACTGGCCCGTTTACGGTGAGATCACCGGCCCGGTGGTGATGATCGGCTTCGGCTCGATCGGACGGGGGACGCTGCCGCTCATTGAACGCCATTTCAAGTTCGACAAGTCGCGCATGACGGTCCTCGACCCACGCGACACCGACCGCACGCTGCTCGACGAGCGCGGCATCGCCTTCGTCCAGGAAGCGGTGACCGAGAAGAACTACAAGAAGCTTCTGACGCCGCTCTTGACCAATGGCGGCGGCCAGGGCTTTTGCGTCAACCTGTCGGTCGACACGGGCTCGGTCGATCTGATGCGTCTCTGCCGCAAGCTCGGCGTGCTTTACATCGACACCGTCGTCGAGCCGTGGCTCGGCTTCTATTTCGACGCCAAGGCCGACAATGCCAGCCGCACCAACTATGCGCTGCGCGAGGCGATGATCAAGGAAAAGCGCGACAAGCCCGGCGGCGCCACCGCCGTCTCCACCTGCGGCGCCAATCCCGGTATGGTCTCGTGGTTCGTCAAGCAGGCGCTGGTCAACCTCGCCACCGATCTTGGCCTTGAGTTCTCGGAGCCGGCGCAGGAAGACCGCGAGGGCTGGGCCAAGCTGATGAAAAAGGCCGGCGTCAAGGGCATCCACATCGCCGAGCGCGACACCCAGCGCACCAAGAAGCCGAAGCCGATGGATGTGTTCTGGAACACCTGGTCGGTCGAGGGCTTCATCTCCGAGGGCTTGCAGCCGGCCGAACTCGGCTGGGGCACGCATGAGAAGTGGATGCCGAAGAACGCCAAGAAGCACAAGCACGGCTCCAAGGCCGCGATCTACCTGGAGCAGCCCGGCGCCAACACGCGCGTTCGCTCGTGGTGCCCGACGCCGGGAGCGCAATACGGCCTGCTGGTGACGCATAACGAGTCGATCTCGATCGCCGACTTCTTCACCGTTCGCTCGAAGAAGGGCAAGGTGCAGTACCGGCCGACCTGCCATTACGCCTACCATCCCTGCAACGATGCGATCCTGTCGCTGGACGAGATGTTCGGTGCCGCCGGCAAGCCTCAGCCGGTGCACCACGTGCTCGACGAGAACGAACTGGTCGACGGCGTCGACGAACTCGGTGTCCTGCTCTACGGCCACGACAAGAACGCCTACTGGTTTGGCTCGCACCTGTCGCTGGGCGAGGCGCGCAAGCTGGCGCCCTATCAGAACGCCACCGGCCTTCAGGTCACCTCGGCGGTTCTGGCCGGCATGGTCTGGGCATTGGAAAATCCCGATGCCGGCATCGTCGAGGCCGACGAGATGGACTACAAGCGCTGCCTGGAAGTCCAGTCGCCCTATCTCGGACCGGTCGAAGGCCATTACACCGACTGGACGCCGCTCGACCGACGCCCGGGCCTCTTCCCGGAGGACCTCGACCGCAGCGATCCGTGGCAATTCCGCAACATCCTCGTCCGATAGCATCCTGCGCACCATGCGCCATTGCCTTGCAATCGCCCGGAAATCGGGCGATTGAAGAGATGCGGCCTGGGGCAGCGCACGTCTTGCGGGACGCACGCCCGTTCCAGCACTTTGGACGTTCGCATCGTGCCTCTCAAAATCGAAACCGATTTTTGGGCCGATGCGTTTGGAGAGGATTTAAGATGACTATTGCGCGCAAAGTTCTTTCGATGGGCGTGGCGGGTTCCTTTGCCATGATCCTCGCCGCCTGCACCACAGGCGGTCCCGAGGCACCGCCGATGGCGGCCACGCCGAAAGGCGTCGAGGGTTCCTGGATTGATGCCAAGGGCACCGGTCTGTCGACCTTCACCGGCGGCAAGTTCACGACCGTCGCCACCGACACCGGCCAGAAGCTGTCCGATGGCAGCTACACGATGACCGGAGCCACATCGGTCGAGATCAACGGGACGTCGCTGATCCGCCAGACGCCGGTCAGCTTCAACTGCCTGCTGATCTCCACCAGCCAGCTGAACTGCACCAGCTCGTCCGGCCAGAACTTCGTGCTGACGCGACGCGTCTGAACGAGCGAACGCTGGACTCATCGAGGATGGCGGCCGATTGGCCGCCGTCCTTTTTTTGCGCCTGCAAAGAGTGGCGGCATTTCCGCTTGCGTCAGCCGAAACGCGATGGGAACATGGTCAAAACATGGCTGTTACACCCCAGTCAAGCAAGGGTGCTAAACGCCTCTGATCAGCCTACCGGGAGACGAAGATGAAGAAGCTTGCCGCCATTGCCGCCCTGTCCGCATCGACGCTTGGCCTGTCGGCCGGCGCATCCTTTGCCGACTACACATTGAACATTTTGCATTTCAATGACTGGCACAGCCGCATCGAAGGCAACAACAAATATGAGTCGACCTGTTCGGCCGACGAGGAGACCAAGGGCGAATGCATCGGCGGCGCCGGCCGGTTGATCACGGCGATCGCTCAGGAGCGCAAGAAGCTCGAAGGCCAGAACGTGCTGCTGCTCAATGCGGGTGACAGTTTCCAGGGATCGCTGTTCTACACCACCTACAAGGGCACCGTGGAGGAGGAATTCCTCAATCAGATGAAACCCGACGCGGTGACGCTCGGCAACCATGAATTCGACGATGGCGAGAGCGCGCTGGTGCCTTACCTCGACAAGGCGATGTTCCCGATCGTCAGTGCCAATGTCGTGCCCAACGACAAGTCCGGCGCGGCCGGCAAGATCAAGCCGTCGATCGTCGTGGATGTCGGCGGGCAGAAGATCGGCATTGTCGGCGCCGTCACCAACGATACGCCCGAACTCGCCTCGCCCGGTCCCAACATCGCCATTGCGGACGACGTCAAATCGATCACCGCCGAGGTCGAGAAGCTCAAGGCGCAAGGCGTCAACAAGATCATCGCCGTGACCCATATCGGCTATAACAGGGAACGCGACATCATTGCCAAGATCCCGGGCATCGACGTGGTTGTCGGCGGCCACAGCCATACGCTCTTGTCGAACACCGATCCGAAGGCGGCAGGCCCCTACCCGACGATGGTCGACAACCCGGACGGCTACAAGGTGCCGGTGGTGCAGGCGGCCTCCTATTCGAAATATCTCGGCGAGTTCAAGGTGGTGTTCGACGACAATGGCGTCGTCAAATCGGCCAGCGGCGACCCGATCTTTCTCGACAAGTCGATCACACCCGATCCCGCTGTGCTCGCCCGCATCAAGGAACTCGGCGCGCCGATCGAGGCTTTGAAGAACAAGGAAGTGGCCGAGACCACCGACGTCATCGACGGCAGCCGCGAGAATTGCCGCGCCAAGGAATGCGCGATGGGCAACCTCGTCTCCGATGCCATACTCGACCGCGTCAAGGGACAGGGCGTCGAGATCGTCATCTCCAATGGCGGCGGCCTGCGCGCCTCGATCGACAAGGGCACCGTCACCATGGGTGAGGTGCTGACCGTGCTGCCGTTCCAGAACACGCTGGCGACCTTCCAGATTTCGGGCAAGGACCTGGTCGCCGGCCTCGAAAGCGGCCTCAGCCAGATCGAGGACGGCGCCGGGCGCTTCCCGCAGGTGGCGGGCCTCAAATACGCCTTCGACAAATCGGTCGCGCCCAATGCCGGCCGCGTCAAATCCGTCGAGGTCATGGAGAACGGCGCCTGGACGCCGATCAAGCCCGACAAGGACTATCTCGTCGCCACCAACAATTACGTGCGCCAGGGCGGCGACGGCTACAAGGTCTTCGCCGAAAAGGCCAAGAACGCCTACGACTACGGCCCCGGTCTCGAACAGGTCGTGGCCGACTATCTCGGCGCCCACCGACCCTACACGCCCAAGCTCGACGGCCGCATCACCGAGATCGCCGCGACCGTCGCGGCGGCCCCGGCGGCGGAACCAGCCAAGCCTGCAGAGCCGGCAAAGCCAGCCGAGGCAACTCCGGCCCCCGCGCCGGCGGAACCTGCCAAACCGGCCGAGGCCGCGAAACCGGCTGAACCGGCAAAGCCCGCGGAAGCGGCACCGGCAATGCCTGAACTGCCCGCGAACTCAGGCGATATCGCCAACACGCCGCCGGCCGTATCGACGGAGAATGCACCTGCGCCACCGGCCCCGCCGGCTCCCGCTGCTCCGGCACCTGCACCAGCCGAGCCGGCAAAGCCGGCCGAGGCCGCCCCTGCACCGGCAGCGCCGGCCCCGGCGGAACCTGCCAAGCCGGCAGAGCCGGCAAAGCCCGCTGAAGCCGCACCAGCAACGGGCAGCCATGTCATCGTTACCGGCGACACCTATTGGGATCTGGCCAAGAAGGCCTATGGCGACGCCACCAAGTGGAAACTCATCTACGAGGCCAACAAGGGTCAAAGGCCGCATCGGCTGATGCCCGGCGCGACGCTGACCATCCCGGCGAAGTAACCTCACTTCGCCTCTTCCATCCAACACCCGCCTGGGAAACCGGGCGGGTGTTCTGTTTTCAGCTGGACACGCGTTAAGGTGCGGCCAGACGCGGCATTGAAAGCCCGTGCAGGATGATTAGGTTCGCGCCTCCTGGAGGACCGCTATGACGTTCACAACCGCTGTCGATCCCAAAGCCGCGAAGGCCCTCGGCCCACTGCCGGCCGGGCATCCGCCGGTCAAGACCGGCAAGATCGGTGTCATGCTGATCAATCTCGGCACGCCTGACGGCACCGACTTCAAGCCGATGTGGCGGTATCTCAGGGAATTCCTGTCCGATCCGCGCGTCATCGAACTCAACAGGGCGATCTGGTATCCGATCCTCTACGGCCTGGTGCTTACATCGCGGCCGAAGAAGTCCGGCGCCAACTATGCCCGGATATGGAACCAGGAAAAGAACGAGTCGCCGCTGCGCACCTACACCCGCGCGCAGGGCGAAAAGCTGGCCGAGGCGTTGCGCGACCTGCCCGATGTCGTCGTCGACTGGGCGATGCGCTACGGCAATCCTTCGACCGCGAGTGTCGCCGAAAGGCTGGTCGCGCAGGGCTGCGATCGCATTCTTTCGTTTCCGCTCTACCCGCAATACTCCGCGACGACGACGGCCACCGCCAATGATCAGCTGTTTCGCGCCTTGATGAAGATGCGCGCGGCACCCGCCATCCGCAGCGTGCCGCCTTACTATGACGAGCCCGTCTATATCGAGGCGCTGGCGCGTTCGATCGAGCAGAATATCGCGACGCTGGATTTCGAGCCGGAAGTGGTCATTGCCTCATACCACGGCATCCCAAGGCCCTATTTCGAAAAGGGCGACCCCTACCATTGCCATTGCCTCAAGACGACCCGGCTGTTGCGCGACAGGCTCGGCTGGGACGAAAAGAAGCTGATCACCACCTTCCAGTCGCGCTTCGGCGCCCAGGAATGGCTGCAGCCCTACACCGACAAGACGGTGGAGAAACTCGGCAAGGACGGCGTCAAATCCATCGCCATCGTCAATCCCGGCTTTTCCGTCGACTGCATCGAGACGCTGGACGAAATCGGCCGGGAAGCGGCCGAGACCTTCCATCATGCCGGCGGCAAGAACTTCGTGCATATCCCTTGTCTCAACGATAGCGCCGAGGGGATGGCGGTGATCGAGGCGATGGTGCGGCGCGAACTGTCCGGCTGGGTCTAGGAGAAATTCCAGGAAAAGTGTGAAACGGTTTTCCCGGGAAAAGCGCATAGCGCTTTCCCTTGGGAATTTCGTCAACCAGAGTTGGAGCGGCTCGCCGCTCTGACACCGGAACAAGGGCCACTCCGGAGCGTTGAGCAGTTCCTCCGGAGAATTCGATGCCCCGCAAACTCGACCTCAGAACTGGCCGGCCCGTCTGGTCCGCCTATCGGGCGCCTGCCGTGCCGACGGACAGGTTGACCCGCGACGTCAAGACCGATGTGCTGACCATCGGTATGGGCATCAGCGGCGCCATGACGGCCGAGGCGCTGACGGCGGACGGTCATCAGGTGACCTGCATCGACCGGCGCGGGCCGCTGAAAGGCTCGACCGCGGCGACCACGGCGCTGGTCCAGTTCGAAATCGACCAGCCGCTTTCCGTGCTCTCGAAGATGATCGGCAGGATCAAGGCACAGCAGACCTGGCGCCGCTCGCGGCTCGCCGTTTCCAACCTGGCCGGCCGCATCGAATATCTCGCAATCGACTGTCGCCTGCGCCGCACCCCGTCGCTCTATCTGGCCGGCACGCTGCTCGGACCGTCGGAACTGCGTGAGGAAGCCGAAGCGCGGCGACATGCGGGCATTGCGGCCGCCTATCTGACGCCGCAGCCGCTGGCGCAGACATTCGGCATAGACCGCGGCGGCGCCATCCTCAGCCATGGCAACATCGCGCTCGACCCGCGCAAGCTGACGGCCGGCTTGCTGCTCAAGGCGCTGGAGCGCAAGGCACGGCTTTACGCTCCCGCCGAAGCGACGGCGATCGAGGACAATGCCGATGAGGTGGTCGTGACGACAAAGGACGGCCCGACCATCACCGCACGGCATGTTGTCCTGGCCACCGGCTACGAACTGGTCGACATCGTGCCGGCGGCCGCCCACCGGATCATCTCGACCTGGGCGATCGCGACACGCCCGCAGCCGCGAAAACTCTGGCCGGGTCCGGCGTTCATCTGGGAGGCGTCGGACCCGTATCTCTACATGCGCTCCACGGCCGACGGCAGGGTCATCTGTGGCGGCGAGGACGAGGATTTTGTCGACGAGACGCGGCGCGACGGAATGATAGCCGACAAGAGTGCCCGAATTGCCGAAAAGCTGGGCCAGGTGTTCCCGCATCTCGACGTCAGGCCTGAATTCGCCTGGACCGGCTCGTTCGGCACAACCAGCACCGGCCTGCCCTATATCGGTGCCGTCCCCCGGCATCCGCGCATCCATGCAGTCATGGGTTACGGCGGCAACGGCATCACCTTCTCGCGCATCGCTTCCGAAATTATTTCGGCTTCGATCAAAGGGATGACCGACATCGATGCGGAGCTCTTCGCCTTCAACCGCTGAGTGCAGAGCAACAAACAATCCTTCATCACCTGATTGTAACGTTCCTGAAACACACTTAAGTCTTTGGTGAAGTCGGCTGCGCGGGAATGGCTCTCGCGGCCCGCTTCTGAGGGAGAGCCAAATGGATTTCAGTGGTTTCGATATTGCGGTCGTTGTTCTTGTCGCGCTTGTCGTGCTGGTGCTGTTCAAAGGCATCAAGACAGTTCCCCAAGGCTACAACTATACGGTCGAACGTTTTGGTCGTTACACCAAGACACTGAGCCCCGGCCTCAACATCATCACGCCGTTCGTCGACCGCATCGGCGCCAAGATGAACATGATGGAGCAGGTGCTCGACGTTCCGAGCCAGGAAATCATCACCCGCGACAACGCCATCGTCGGTGTCGACGGCATCGCCTTCTACCAGATCCTCAATGCGGCGCAGGCCGCCTACCAGGTTGCCGGCCTGCAGAACGCCATCCTCAACCTGACGATGACCAACATCCGTACCGTCATGGGCTCGATGGACCTCGACGAGCTGTTGTCCAACCGCGACGCCATCAACGAGCGCCTGCTGCGCGTCGTCGACGAGGCGGCGCATCCGTGGGGCATCAAGATCACCCGCGTCGAGATCAAGGACATCAACCCGCCGGCCAACCTCATCGAATCGATGGGTCGCCAGATGACCGCCGAACGTAACAAACGCGCCCAGATCCTGGCCGCCGAAGGCCTCAAGCAGTCGCAGATCCTCGAGGCCGAGGGTCGCAAGGAGGCCGCCTTCCGCGACGCCGAGGCGCGCGAGCGCTCGGCCGAGGCCGAGGCCCGCGCCACCCAGGTGGTGTCGGAAGCGATTTCCAAGGGCGACGTGCAGGCGCTGAACTACTTCGTCGCGCAGAAATACACCGAGGCGCTGGGCAAGATCGGCACGGCCACCAACAGCAAGATCGTGCTGATGCCTTTCGAGGCGTCGTCGCTGATCGGCTCGCTCGGCGGCATCGGCGAGATCGCCAAGGAAGTCTTCCGCAGCGAGGGCACGACCGGCGCTCAAAGGCAGGCCGCGCGCCCGCCAGTTGTGCGCCCGAGCGACAACTGAGTCCGCAGGAGCTCACTCCCATGTTCGATCGCATCATTTCCGAACTCGGTCCGTGGAACTGGATGGTTCTGGGCTTCGTGCTGCTGGTGGTGGAGGTCATCGCGCCGGGCTTCTTCATGCTGTGGATCGGCATCGCCGCGCTCATCATCGGCGCGGTGTCGCTGCTGATCTGGGATGCGGCGATCTGGAGCTGGCAGGTCCAGGTCCTCGCCTTCCTGGCGCTGTCGCTGGCTTCAGCCTTCGTCGGCAAGAAACTCATGGGCGGACGCGACCAGCCGACCGACCAGCCGCTGCTCAACCGGCGCGGCGCCCAGATGGTCGGCCGCATGGCGACGCTTGCCGAGCCGATCAAGGACGGCCGCGGCCGCATCAAGCTCGGCGACACGCTATGGCGCGTCTCCGGCCCGGACCTGCCCGCCGGCACGCAGGTGCGCGTGACAAGTGCCGCCGACACGGACCTGGAACTGACGGTGGAGCGCGTCTGAGTTTCCAGACGGCGCCGGTGCGAAAGATGTGTTGAGATCCAGGACAGGCCGAGCCGGAGTCGAAGACGGGCGCGAAGCGACCAAACAAGGCGGGTTCCGAGAACCGGAGCGGAGCGTACTTAAGTACTTGAGCACCGGCCTAACCCGGCCGTAGCCCTAGTAGCGACGATCCCTCTTGAGTGCTTCGGCCGGCGAAGGCCGGAAGCGCAGGTATCAGCCGTTTGCAACCGGCCTCACCTGAATATCGGCATGCCTAGGCAGCGCCGATGCGCAGCAGGTCGTGGAAATGCACCACGCCCAGCGGCATGTTGTTCCTGGTCACCACCAGCGCGCCGATATTGTGCTCGTTGAGCAGCGCGATCGCCGTGCCGGCTAGCGTCTGCGGGTCGACCGTCTTGGGCGTGCGGGTCATCACCTCGTCGACGATGACGTCGGCCAAATTGCGGTGCAGGTTGCGCGCGACATCGCCGTCGGTGATGATCCCGGCCAGTTCGCCATTGGCGTCGACGATCAGCACGCAGCCGACCTTCTTCTGCGACAGCGTCATTACCGCTTCCGGCATCTTGGTGCCGAGCACGGCCAGCGGCATCTGGTCGCCGACCCGCATGATCTCGGAGACCATGGTCAGATTGGCGCCGAGCTGGCCGCCGGGATGGAAGGTGCGGAAATGGTCTGGCGTGAAACCCCGCGCCTCGAGCAGCGCGATCGCCAGGGCGTCGCCGATGACCAGCTGCAGCAGCGTCGACGTCGTCGGCGCCAGCCCGTGCGGACAGGCCTCCGGGGTGCGCGGCAAAAGCAGCACGACGTCGGCGGCGCGCGCCAGCGCCGATGTCTCGCCTGACGTGACGGCGATGAGCGGAATGGAAAAACGCCTGGAATAGGCGACGATGCCGAGCAGCTCCTTGCTTTCGCCTGACCATGAGATGGCGATGATGGCGTCGTCCTTGGCGATCATGCCGAGATCGCCATGGTTGGCCTCGACGGGATGGACGAAGAAGGCCGGCGTGCCGGTCGAAGCCAGCGTCGCCGCGATCTTCGAGCCGATATGGCCGCTTTTGCCGACGCCGGTGACGATCAGCCGGCCTTCGATCTTCGAAATCATACCGACGGCCTGCGCGAAAGGCGCGGCCAGTCCGTTCTCGAGCGCCTCGGCAAGGGCGGCGATGCCGGCCTGCTCGGTCGTCACCGTTCTCAGTGCCGAATCGATCGACGCTTGCCTGTCCAGGGGCTTCTTATCGAGGGATCTCGCATGCATGGATGATGCGATTAGCGCGTTGCCGCCCGCCTGTCCAACAGAAATGCCGCTGGCGCCCAGGCCGCAGAGGCTTCGGACAGGTCACGGGATCGGCAAACAGCGGCACTTTAACCGGCCGAACGATCGCCGCCTCAACCCTCCATTAACCATCCCCATTTACGGTTCGGTAAGTATGGCGCGCACAGCGCCGCGCAAGCAGTGGTGGCGATGTCCGGGGCCCAGCCAGAGAAATCAAGAGGACGACAGGGCAAGGCGGTCTGCGCCTTGTTGCTGGCGACCAGCATGTTTGCCTTGTTGCGCCCGGGGCAGCTTCATGCCCAGGAAACCGAGCTGCGCGGCGAGGTGTCCGAATCGGCGATCCTGTCCGACCAGCAGCGCAAGGCAAAGCAGCTCGCCCTTGCCACCCAGCGCCAGCAGCAGTCGGCCAACTCTGCGCAGGACGATGCGCCGCCGCGCACCTATTTGCCGGCCAGTGCCGGCGCTGTCCCTGACGACACGAACACCGATGCCGCCACCGGCAGCATTTTCGATCCGCCGCAGGCGACCGACGACACGGCTACCGACAATCCGACGCCGCCCAAGCCTCGTCGCCGTCCGTCGAGCGCCGGCCAGAACGCGGCGGACCAGGACAAGACCAAGGCGGACCCCAAGGCGACCGGCAAGTCGAAGAAAAAGAAGAAGGCGACCACTGCGACCACGGACGCCACTCAAGCCGCGACCGACGATGCCGACGGCGCGGACCAGGAAGCGGCCAACCGCCGTGCCCTCACCGTCGACAGCGCCGACAGGCAGAAGCTCGACCCCGGCGCCGAACGCACCGCCGCCATCGAAGGCCAGAACAAGAAGGCCGAGGAGGATCCGTTCCAGCCCACCGGCGTCAAATGGGGTTCCTTCGTCATCCGCCCGTCGATCGAACAGGGCATGACCGCCACCACGAACGGCGATTCGAGCAGTGCCGGCACCTCGGCGCTGCTGTCGGAGACGGCGTTGCGCTTTACCGCCGTCTCCGACTGGCGCGAAAACGCCGCCACCATCGACGGCTACGGCCTGTTCCGCGAGACGGTGTCGGGCTACCGGGTTCACGATGCGCAGGGCCGCATCGAAGGCCAGCTCAATATCGACCTCGACAACGAGCTGCGCGCCATAGCCAAGCTCGGCTATGAGGCCGTGCCTGAAACGGCGTCCTCGCCCAACGCCATTGCCGGCGTCAGCACCCAGCCGCTGCGGCAGACCATCGACGGCAGCCTTGGCGTCGAAAAGGCCGTCGGCAAGATGCAGTACACGTTGACCGGCGCGGTCTCGCACGACTTCTACGGCGACGCCGAGCTTTCGGACGGCACCACGCTGTCACAGAAGGATCAGGACAACACGCTCTACACGGCGACCCTGCGCACCGGCTACGAAATCTCCCCGGTCCTCACCCCGTTCAGCGAAATCGAGGTCGGCCGCCGGGCCTACGATCAACGCATCGACAATGAAGGCTTCGAGCGGTCCTCGACCCGGCTCGGCGCCCGCGCCGGTCTGCAACTCGATATGGGCGAGAAGCTCTTCGGCGAGTTCTCCGCCGGCTGGCTGAGGGAAGCGATCGACGACAAGAGCCTGGAGGCGATTTCGGGCGCCACCGTCAACGCCGATCTCAAATGGTCGCCGGAACGCGGAACCACGATCGGCCTGACCGGCAAGACCACCGTCGAGACCACCACGACGGCGGGTGAAAGCGGCGATATCCTCTATTCCGGCCGCTTGACGGCCGAACGGCAGATCCGTGCCAACCTTACCGCGAATGCGGCTCTGGGGCTCGACTGGCGCGACTATGTCGGCATCGAGGGCCATGACAGGATCCTGAGCGCCGAGACCGGGCTGACCTGGTGGCTGAACCGCTATGCCGGCCTCACCGGCCGGGTCAGAACCGAAAAGCTGACCAGCAACCTGCCCGGCCGCGACTACACCGCCAACAGCATCTACCTCGGCCTGAAGGTGCAGCGCTGAAACACGCCTGCGCAGGGGCGGTCAGCCGCTCGCGCTGGCATGACCCATCCAGTTAAGATACCGCGACTCGCCGATCCGATGGCGTCATCTCGTCGAGAAGCGTGCGGATGACGCCGGCCATGTTCTCCTTCATATCGCTGCGCCACAGCGCGAAGGCGACATTGGCCTCGACAAAACCCTCCGGCGATCCGCAGTCGAAGGTGCGGCCCTGATAGTGGTAGCCGTAGAAGGCCTGCTGCTTTTCCAGCTTCAGCATCGCATCGGTGAGCTGGATTTCGTTGCCGGCGCCCTTTTCCTGGTCCTCGAGGATGTTGAATATCTCGGGCTGCAGGATGTAGCGGCCATTGATGTAGAGATTGGACGGCGCCGTGCCTGTCTTCGGCTTCTCCACCATCTCGGTGATGCGGAAGCCGTGATGCGTATCCTCGCCACGGCCGACAATGCCGTATTTGTGAGCCTCCGCCGGATCGCATTCCTGCACGGCAATGATGTTGTTGCCGGTTTCCTCGTAGAGCTCGACCATCGATTTCATGCAGCTCTTTTCCGACTGCATGATCATGTCGGGCAAGAGCAGCGCGAACGGCTCGTCGCCGACCAGTTCGCGCGCGCACCAGACGGCATGGCCGAGTCCCATCGGCACCTGCTGGCGCGTGAAGCTGGTCTGCCCCGGCGCCGGCTGCAACCGCTGCAGGCGGGCAAGCTGCTCGTCCTTGCCGCGCTGGGCGAGCGTGTCATAGAGCTCGAACTGGATATCGAAATGGTCCTCGATGACCGCCTTGTTGCGGCCGGTCACGAAGATGAAATGCTCGATGCCCGCCTCGCGCGCCTCGTCCACCACATACTGGATGACCGGCCGGTCGACGACTGTCAGCATTTCCTTGGGAACAGCCTTGGTGGCCGGGAGGAACCGCGTGCCGAGACCGGCGACCGGGAAAACTGCCTTGCGAACTCTCTTCATGCTTTCAATTATCCGTTTGCTGGCCGGCTTCGCAATCCCTGTCCCGCGACATTTTCACGCCGGAATTGAAGATTAGTGGGAGCGGGTGAGGGAAATTTCCACCGGTTAAAGCATCGAGGTGTCTTTTCGTTCCAGGAGACACCTATGGTAAACTAATTCCTAACCCGGTTCGGCGATGAATGGTCTTTCCTGAGACAGAGAAGGAGGAAAACATGTCCGTTCGCAATGCCGCAAAACGTTTCACCAGCGTCATGACGGCCGCCAGCCTCTCGCTCGCTCTGTTGATGCCTGCCGGACCCGCTTTCGCCGACGCCGGTTTCCGCCAATGGGTCGCCGGCTTCCGCGCCACCGCCGTGGCCGGCGGCGTTTCCGGCGCTGTCTACGACCAGGCTTTCCGGGACATCAAGGAGCCTGATCCGGTGGTGCTGGAGAAGGCACGCACACAGCCCGAATTCACGGCACCCGCCTGGGACTATTTCGACAACCGCGTCCACGACCAGTCCGTCGCCGTCGGGCAGCAGATGGCGAAGAAGTGGAAGCCGTGGCTGGACAGGATCGAGGCGCGGTTCGGCGTCGACCGCTACATTCTGCTCGCCATCTGGTCGATGGAATCTAACTATGGCGAGATCCTCAAGCGCGACGACATCATGCGCAACGTCATCCGGTCGCTGGCGACGCTGGGCTATGGCGATCCGAAGCGGTCGAAATATGCCGGCACCCAGCTGGTCGCAGCCCTGAAGATCCTGCAGACCGGCGACATCGATGAAAGCCATCTGATGGGCTCCTGGGCCGGCGCCATGGGCCAGACCCAGTTCATCCCCACCAGCTACCAGCACTATGCCGTCGACATGGACGGCAACGGCAAGCGCGACATCTGGAATTCCATCCCCGATGCGCTGGCGACATCAGCCAATCTGTTGAAGAAGAATGGCTGGCAGGCCGGCAAGACCTGGGGTTACGAAGTCACCATACCGGCCGGCAAGCTGCCGGGCGGAGCGAAGTCGCTGGCGCAATGGCAGGCGCTTGGCGTCGTCAGGGCCAGCGGCAAGCCGTTCAAGAACCTCACCGACAAGGCGACGCTGAAAGTGCCTGACGGCCGTGGCGGGCCAGCCTTCCTGATGATCCGGAATTTCTCGGTCATCAAGGCCTACAACAACGCCGACAAATATGCCCTGGCCGTTGGCCTTCTTGCCGACGAGATCGCCGGTGGCAACGGCCTTGTCCAGGACTGGAAGCGGCCCTTCACCAAGCTCACCTTCGAGGAACGGCAGGAGCTGCAGAAGCGGCTTTCGCAGCACGGGCTTTACGACGGCAAGTTCGACGGCAAGATCGGTGACGGCTCCAAGACCGCCATCATGGCCTATCAGGCAAAGGTCGGCTTGAGCCAGGACGGCTACCCGAGCATGGAAGTGCTCAAATGGCTCAGGCAAAAATAGAGCCGGCCACGGCGCCGCGCGTATTTTGGGCGCGCATATCCAGGCGCCATGGCACTTTGAACTTGCGCCCGGCCGCAAAACCGGCTCCGGTTTGCCGGACCAGGCGCAAGGGGATGGAGGAGTGATTGGTTTCGGCCGCGCGTATCGCGATCCTTGCTCGTCGCACGCCGATCCTTTTTCTGGCGATCATCTTGTTGGCGATCGGCGCCGCCGGCGCCTTCCATGTGCCGGCCATGGCGCAGGAGCAGCCGCAGCAAGATCGTGGATGGTCGTTGCGTGACCTTCTGTTTCCGCGCCGCAGCGAGCGGGTCGAGCCGCCGCTCGACATCCAGAAGGCAAGACCGAAGGCCAAGGCGAAAAAGCGCGCCCCGCGTCCGCCCGCGGAGCCTGAAACCCCCGTGGTCGAAAAGGCGCCGGACGCCCGCACCGTGCTGGTGGTCGGCGACTTCATGGCGACAGGTCTTGCCGAGGGCCTGGACACCGCCTTCGCCGACAATCCAAGCGTCAGGATCGTCGTGCGCAGCAATGGCTCGTCGGGCTTCGTGCGCGATGATTTCTACAACTGGCCCGAACAGATCAAATCGCTGATCGAGACCGAGAAACCGGCCGCGGTGGTCGTCATGCTGGGCTCCAACGACCGCCAGCAGATGAAGGTGGGGGACGTGCGCGAGCAGCCCCGGTCCGAGAACTGGACCAAGGAATACGAGCGCCGCACCGACGAACTCGGCAAGGCCATTGCCACCGCCAAGGTGCCTTTCCTGTGGGTCGGCATGCCGGCCTTCCGGGTGCCGAAGATGACCTCCGACATGCTGGCCTTCAACGACATTTACCATCAGGCCGCCGAAAACCATGGCGGCGAATTCGTCGATGTCTGGGATGGTTTCGTCGACGAGAACGGCGCCTTCGTCACCAACGGCCCCGACATGAACGGCCAGCCGGTGCGGCTGCGGGCCGATGACGGCATCAACGTCTCCAAGGCCGGCAAGCGCAAGCTCGCCTTCTACACCGAAAAGCCGCTGGCCAAGATCCTGGGCCTCGCCGCGCCCGGCAGCGTGGCCCCGGCGACGGCACCGGCCGGCGCGCCCGTCGAGGCACCGGCGCCGGCCGCGGCACCCATTGTCATCGACCGCACCGCACCCATGCTGCTCAGCGACCCGGCGCTCGACGGCGGCACCGAGCTGCTCGGCGCCGCCCCGCCGGCAAACGCCAATCCGGCTCTTCCCGGGGAGCGACTGGTGATCGAAGGCAAGGCGCCGGAGGCCGCGCCCGGCCGCGCCGACGATTTCTCCTGGCCGCCGAAGGCAGAGCCGCCAGCGACAGCCGCGGCGACAGACACGACGACGGCGATCACCCCTTAGTCACGCAGGACTCTTGAGATCGTCCCGCAACTCAGCGGGGCAATACGCTCGTCCCCATCAGCGCTTCATCGATCGAGCGCGCCGCCTGGCGTCCTTCGCGGATCGCCCAGACGACCAGCGACTGGCCACGGCGCACGTCGCCCGCCGCATAGAGCCGGTCGACGCTGGTCTTGTAGTCGCGATCATTGGCCTCGACATTCCGCGAGCGGCGGCTGTCGGTGACGATCTTCATCTCGCCCTCGAGTTCCTTCGCCACGCCCACCATCGCCGGTCCGGCAAAGCCAATGGCGATGAAGGCGAGATCGGCGCGGATGACGAATTCGGTGCCGGCGATCGGCTTGCGCTTGTCGTCGACCTCGCAGCATTTGACGCCGGTCAGTTGGCCGTCCTCGCCGATGAATTCGAGCGTCGCCACCTGGAATTCGCGCTCCGCACCCTCGGCTTGCGAGGACGAGGTGCGCATCTTGGTCGCCCAGTAGGGCCAGACCGCGAGCTTGTCTTCCTTCTCGGGCGGCTGCGGGCGGATGTCGAGCTGGGTGACGCGCACCGCGCCCTGGCGGAAGGCGGTGCCGACGCAGTCGGAGGCGGTATCGCCGCCGCCGACGACGACGACATGCTGCCCGCCGGCGATGATCGGGTGCGACGGCCACGCCACCGACTGGATCGGCTCGCCGCCGACGCGGCGGTTCTGCTGCACCAGATAGGGCATGGCATCATGCACACCGCCGAGATCGTCGCCCGGAATGTTGGCCGCACGCGGCGTTTCCGAGCCGCCGCAATAGAGCACCGCATCATGTTCGGCGAGCAGTTCGGCGACGGGCTTGTCGACACCGACATTGACGCCGCAATGGAAGGTCACGCCCTCGCCCTGCATCTGTTCGATGCGCCGGTCGATATAGTGCTTCTCGATCTTGAAGTCGGGAATGCCGTAGCGCATCAGCCCGCCCGGGCGGCTCTCGCGCTCATAGACATGGACGTCGTGGCCGGCGCGGCCGAGCTGCTGCGCGGCGGCCATGCCGGCGGGGCCGGAGCCGATGATGGCGACCCGCTTGCCGGTCTTCCTTTCCGGCGGATAGGGCCTGATATGGCCGGTCTCGTAAGCCTTGTCGGCGATCGCCTGTTCGACCGTCTTGATGGCGACCGGAATGTCCTCGAGGTTCAGCGTGCAGGCTTCCTCGCAAGGGGCGGGGCAGATGCGGCCGGTGAACTCCGGGAAATTGTTGGTCGAATGCAGGTTGCGGATCGCGTTGTCCCAGTCCCTGTTGTAGACGAGGTCGTTCCAGTCCGGGATCTGGTTGTGGATCGGACAGCCCGTCGGCCCGTGACAGAACGGGATGCCGCAATCCATGCAGCGCGCGGCCTGTTTCTCGACCTCCTTATCCGACATCGGCAGCGTGAACTCGCGGAAGTGCCGGATGCGATCGGAGGCCGGCTGGTACTTGTGCACCTGCCGGTCGATTTCGAGAAAGCCTGTTACCTTGCCCATAGTCCAGTTCCTGCTGTCCAGATGGTGCGGTTTTCGCCGCACCCGTTAACCTCTTGAGGCAGCCATGGCAACCTTGCGCCCGAGGTCAAACTGTCGATGAAGGGGGCCGGGAAGCCTGGGCTCCCCGGCAATTCTCACAAATCTATTCGGCCGCGACGCCCATGCGCATGCGTTCCATCTCGATCAGCGCGCGGCGGTATTCGACCGGCATGATCTTGCGGAATTTCGGCCGGAACGTCGCCCAGTCGTCGAGGACCTCGCGGCCGCGCACCGAACCCGTATAGTGCACATGGTTCGAGATCAGCTGGTAGAGGCGTTCCTCGTCATGGCTGGTCATGTCGCCGGACACGTCGACGCGACCCTTGTGGTCGAGGTCGCCGCCATGGTGCAGCAGCCTTTCCATCAGGTCGTCTTCTTCCGGCACCGGCTCCAGTTCGACCATCGCCATGTTGCAGCGCTCGGAGAAATCGCCTGCCTCGTCCAGCACATAGGCGACGCCGCCCGACATGCCGGCGGCGAAGTTGCGGCCGGTCTTGCCGATGACGACGACGACACCGCCGGTCATGTATTCGCAGCCATGGTCGCCGACGCCTTCAACGACGGCTGCGACGCCCGAATTGCGCACCGCGAAACGCTCGCCGGCGACACCGGCGAAATAGGCTTCACCCTCGGTCGCGCCATAAAGCACCGTGTTGCCGACGATGATGGAGTCCGCCGCCACGATCCTGGCCTCTTCCGGCGGCCGGATGACGATGCGCCCGCCCGACAGGCCCTTGCCGACATAGTCGTTGCCGGCGCCGACGAGTTCGAACGAGACGCCGCGCGCCAGGAAGGCGCCGAAGGACTGGCCGGCTGTGCCGGTCAGTCTCACCTGGATCGTGTCCTCGCGCAGCCCCTTGTGCTTGAAGCGCTTGGCGACTTCGCCCGACAGCATTGCGCCGGTGGAACGGTCGACATTGCGGATATCGACCTCGATCTTGACCGGTTGCTTGGCCTCCAGTGCCGGCTTGGCCAGCTCGATCAGCTTGCGGTCGAGGACGTCGTCGATCGGGTGCTTCTGCCGCTCGGTCCAGTGCACCGCTTCGTGCGGCGCATCGGGCTTGTAGAACATCTTCGAGAAATCGAGGCCGCGCGCCTTCCAGTGCTGGATCACGTCGCGCTTTTCCAGAAGATCGCTGTCGCCGATGATCTGGTCGATATGGGTGTAGCCCATCTCGGCCAGCAGCGCCCTCACCTCTTCCGCCACGTAGAAGAAGAAGTTGATGACATGCTCGGGCGTGCCCTTGAAGCGCTTGCGCAGCACCGGGTCCTGGGTGGCGACACCAACCGGACAAGTGTTCAGGTGGCACTTGCGCATCATGATGCAGCCGGCCGCGATCAGCGGCGCGGTCGAGAAGCCGAACTCGTCGGCGCCGAGCAGCGCGCCGATGATGACGTCGCGCCCGGTGCGCAAGCCGCCGTCGACCTGCAGCGCCACTCTGCTGCGCAAGCCGTTCAGCACCAGCGTCTGATGCGTCTCGGCCAGGCCCATCTCCCACGGGCTGCCGGCATGCTTGAGCGAGGTCAGCGGCGAGGCGCCGGTGCCGCCATCATAGCCCGAGATGGTGATGTGGTCGGCGCGCGCCTTGGCGACGCCGGCCGCGACCGTGCCGACACCGACTTCCGACACCAGCTTGACCGACACGTCGGCCGCCGGGTTGACGTTCTTCAGATCGTAGATCAGCTGCGCCAGATCCTCGATCGAATAGATGTCGTGATGCGGCGGCGGCGAGATCAGGCCGACGCCCGGCGTCGAATGCCGGACCTTGGCGATGGTCGCGTCGACCTTGTGGCCGGGCAGCTGGCCGCCCTCGCCGGGCTTGGCGCCCTGCGCCACCTTGATCTGCATGACATCGGAATTGACCAGATATTCGGCCGTCACGCCGAACCGCCCGGAGGCGACCTGCTTGATCGCCGAGCGTTCCGGGTTCTTGCCGCCGCCGGGCAGCGGCAAATAGCGGTCGGCCTCTTCGCCGCCCTCGCCGGTGTTCGACTTGCCGCCGATCTGGTTCATGGCGCGCGCCAAAGTGGTGTGCGCTTCCCTGGAGATCGAACCGAACGACATCGCCCCGGTCGAGAAGCGTTTGACGATCTCGGCCGCCGGCATGACGTCGTCGAGCGCGACCTTCTTGCGGCCGGTCTCTTCAGCCAGCCTGATCTTGAACAGGCCACGTATGGTCTGCGCGCGGGCGGTCTCGCTGTCGATCTGCGCGGAATATTCCTTGAAGGTCTCCCACGAGCCCTGGCGCACGGCGTGCTGCAGGGTGGCGACCGCGTCGGGCGACCACATATGCGCCTCGCCGCGCATGCGGAAGAGATATTCGCCGCCGACCTCGAGGCTGTTGCGCAGCACCGGATCGTTGCCGAAACCGTCCGTGTGGCGGCTGACGGTTTCGCCCGCGACCTCATCCAGCCCGACGCCTTCGATCAGCGTCGCCGTGCCGGTGAAATACTTCTCGACGAAATCGGACTTCAGCCCGATGGCGTCGAAGATCTGCGCGCCGCAATAGGACTGGTAGGTCGAGATGCCCATCTTGGACATCACCTTGAGGATGCCTTTGCCGATCGACTTGATATAGCGCGACACGACCTCGTAGGCGTCGACCTCTTCCGGCAGCTCGCCGCGCTTGTGCATGTCGAGCAACGTATCGAAGGCGAGATAAGGGTTGATCGCTTCGGCGCCGTAGCCGGCAAGGCAGCAGAAATGGTGCACTTCGCGCGGCTCGCCGGATTCGACGACCAGGCCGACGGAAGTACGCAGCCCCTTGCGGATCAGGTGATGGTGCACCGCCGCCGTCGCCAGCAGCGCCGGGATGGCGATACGGTCCGGGCCGAGCTGACGGTCGGACAGGATGATGATGTTGTAGCCGCCGGCGACCGCCGCCTCGGCGCGTTCGCACAGGCGGTCGATGGCGCCCTGCATGCCGGCAGCGCCCTCATTCGAGCCATAGGTGATGTCGATGGTCTTGGTGTCGAAACGGTCCTCGGTGTGGCCGATGGAACGGATCTTCTCCAGATCGCCATTGGTCAGGATGGGCTGGCGCACTTCGAGCCGCTTGCGGCGCGAATTGCCGACCAGGTCGAAGATGTTCGGCCGCGGCCCGATGAAGGACACCAGGCTCATCACCAGCTCCTCGCGGATCGGGTCGATCGGCGGGTTGGTGACCTGGGCGAAGTTCTGCTTGAAATAGGTGTAGAGCAACTTCGACTTGTCCGACATCGCCGAGATCGGCGTGTCGGTGCCCATCGAACCAACGGCTTCCTGGCCGGTGGTCGCCATTGGCGACATCAACAGCTTGGTGTCTTCCTGGGTGTAGCCGAACGCCTGCTGGCGATCGAGCAGGCTGACATCCTTGCGCAGCGCGCGCGGTTCGACCGGCTTCAGGTCTTCCAGGATGAGCTGCGTGTTGGCGAGCCAGGTCTTGTAAGGGTGCCTGGTGGCGATCTCCGACTTGATCTCCTCGTCGGGCACGATGCGTCCCTTGGCAAGGTCGATCAACAGCATGCGGCCGGGCTGCAGCCGCCACTTCTGGACGATCTTCTCCTCCGCTACCGGCAGCACGCCGGCTTCGGAAGCCATGATGACGCGGTCATCGTCGGTGACGATGTAGCGTGCAGGGCGCAGGCCGTTGCGGTCGAGGGTGGCGCCGATCTGGCGGCCATCGGTGAAGGCGACCGCCGCCGGCCCGTCCCACGGCTCCATCAGGGCGGCGTGGTATTCGTAGAAAGCCTTGCGATCGGCATCCATGAGCTTGTTGCCGGCCCAGGCTTCCGGGATCAGCATCATCATGGCGTGGCTGAGGCTGTAGCCGCCCTGGAACAGGAATTCGAGCGCATTGTCGAAGCACGCCGTGTCGGACTGGCCGTCATAGGAGATCGGCCACAGCTTCGAGATGTTGTTGCCGAACAGCTCGGAATCGACCGAGGCCTGGCGCGCCGCCATCCAGTTGTTGTTGCCGCGCACCGTGTTGATCTCGCCATTGTGCGCGACCATGCGGTAGGGATGCGCCAGCTTCCATGACGGGAAGGTGTTGGTCGAGAAACGCTGGTGGACGAGGATCAGCGCGGTCTCGAAGCGCGGGTCCTTGAGATCCTTGTAATAGGCGCCGACCTGATAGGCCAGGAACATGCCCTTGTAGACGATGGTGCGCGCCGACAGCGACACGCAATAGGCGCCGATGTCCTTGTTGTCGTTCTCGGCATAGATGCGGCCCGAAATGACCTTGCGCAGCAGATAAAGCCGGGCCTCGTATTCCTCGTCATCTGGAATATCGGCCGTGCGGCCGATGAAGACCTGGCGATGGAACGGCTCGGACGCGACGATATCGGGCGCCTTCGACAGCGACGAATTGTCGACGGGCACGTCGCGGAAGCCGATGAGCGGCAGTCCTTCGGACTGTGCCGATTCGGCGATGATGTCCTCGATATGGGCGCGCAGCGCCGCGTCCTGCGGCATGAACCAGTGTCCGACGCCATATTGGCCCGAAGGCGGCAGTTCGATGCCCTGGGCCGCCATCTCCTCACGGAAGAACTGGTCGGGAAGCTGCACCAGCACGCCGGCGCCGTCGCCGACCAGCGGGTCGGCGCCGACAGCGCCGCGATGCGTCAGGTTTTCGAGCACGGCAAGCCCGTCCTTGACGATCTGATGCGACTTCACGCCCTTCATGTTGACGATGAAACCGACGCCGCAGGCGTCATGCTCGTTGCGCGGATCGTAGAGGCCCCGAGGGGCAAAACCGGTTCGGCCGATATCGGTTCGGTCAATGTCGGTTCGAGAGGTATTTTTGACGGCAGCCGCTTTCGTCTGCGCGGCCTGGCCGTTCGTCGCAGAGAGCGTCATGTCCGTCATTGTCCTGTCCTCCGTTCCAGCCCTTCAGGCGCTGGTTTGCCTCGGCAAGCGCTTGGCTCACCCTGATCCTTGCGGCACGTCTTGCGAAATCCTTGCCGAACCAGGCGGCTTTCCACATGGTTCGCGTCTGGTATCGTACAGGCCAGAGTCTGGCCGTCCACCTGTCGCTCGCAGCAACAGCCGGAGAGGCCAATATGTTACGCCAATCCAGCCTGTTTTGTGCGACAAAATAAGACAGCACTACTGTCCTAAATTTTTATGGCAGAATTCCCCGACGCACACAAGACCGATTCACAAAAAACTTGAGCCTTCCGCGACATAAAATTACGTGAAGTTGAGAGAAAACGTAAGCTTCAGTCGCCGATCCCTGCCTTGTCGGCATGACTGGCTTTAACGGTTTTCCGGCACTTGGCCCTTGCGGTTGGCGCGTGGAACCGTTCAACTCCGCGCTGATTTTCCCCGATCTTCCCCAGACATAGGCAGATGCATGTTCTTCGCTTCCGACAATTGGGCAGGCGCCCATCCCAATATCGTTGCCGGCCTGTCGGCCGCGGCCGGCGGCTTTGCCACCGCCTATGGCGACGGCGCGCTCGACCGGGCGGTCTACCAGCGCTTCAATGAGATTTTCGAACGCGAGGTCGCGGTGTTCTTCGTGGCGACCGGCACCGCCGCCAACGCGCTGTCGCTGACCACCTTCAACAAGCCCGGCGGCATTTCCTTCGCGCACCGCGAATCGCATGCCATCGAGGACGAATGCGGCGCGCCGGAGCATTTTTCCGGCGGCGCGCGCTTGCACGCCGTCGGCGGCGCACTGGGCAAGATCGACGCGCACAATCTGGAGCGGACCATTGGCCGCTTCGCGCCCGAAATCGTCCACTGGGGACGGCCAATGGCGGTTTCGATCACCCAGTCGACCGAGGTCGGCACCATCTACGGCCTGAACGAGATCGAGACGATTTCGGCCATCGCAAAACGGCATTCCGTGCCGCTGCACATGGATGGCGCCCGCTTTGCCAATGCGCTGGTCGCGCTCGACACGACGCCGGCCGAAATGACCTGGAAGCGCGGCGTCGACATCCTGTCCTTCGGCGGCACCAAGAATGGTTGCTGGTGCGCCGAGGCGATCGTGCTGTTCGACCTCGACCGCGCTAGGGAATTGGCCTTTCTGCGCAAGCGCGCCGCCCAACTGTTTTCGAAGTCGCGCTTCGTCGCGGCGCAGTTCGAAGCCTATTTCAAGGACGGCCTGTGGCTCGACACAGCGCGCCACGCCAACGCCATGGCCGCCCGCCTCGCGGCGGCGATCGAGGATTCGGCCCACGCGAAGCTGGCCTGGCTGCCGCAAGCCAACGAGGTGTTCGCCGTGATCAAGAAGACCGAGGCCGAGAGACTGCAGGCGGCGGGCGCCGTCTTCTATGATTGGCACAAGCCGCATGGCTTTGACGGCCATATCGGCGAGGAGGAACTGCTCTACCGCTTCGTCACCAGCTTCGCGACGTCAGCCGAGGAAGTCGACCGCTTTGGCCAATTGATCGCCGGATAATCGGCCCCCGAACAACAAAAAAGCGGCGCCTTTCGGCGCCGCTTTCGTCTCGGGAGGAGACGCTTCTATTCCTGGGCTACATTACGCAGCGGTCTTGGCCTCGATCTGCTTGGCCTTGGCCGAAGCCGAGGTGATCGCGATCTTGCGCGGCTTCAGTTCCTCGGGAATGTTGCGTTTGAGGTCGACGAAGAGCAGGCCGTTCTTCAGCGTGGCGCCGACGACTTCAACGTGGTCGGCAAGCTGGAAGCGGCGCTCGAAGGCCCTGGAGGCAATGCCGCGATAGAGCAATTCGGCGCCTTCACCGTCACCTTCGTCCTTGCGCTCACCCTTGACGGTCAGCACGTTGCGGTGAGCTTCGATCGAGATTTCCTCGTCCGAAAAGCCGGCAACCGCCATGGAGATCCGGTAGGAATCCTCACCGGTGCGCTCGATATTGTAGGGCGGATAGGTCTGCGCGCCATCGGGCTGCGCAAGCGAATCCAGCATGGTGAAGAGACGGTCGAAGCCGACGGTCGAACGGTAAAGCGGGGAAAAATCAACGTGACGCATGATGTGTTCTCCTGTTGAGCAACATGGTTTGCGTATGGCCGGTGCGAAACCCGTAAGCGGCGTTTCGGCAGGACCAGCGGCCCCGACATTGGCGACCGCATTCAACATTTGGGGAGCGCTCGAATGCATTTCAAGATTTCCTCCGGCTGCAAAAACTGAATGGCCTGCCCCTTGATGAACGGCAGATGAACCGGCGCTTCGGCGCCTGTTCAGACAGCCGCCGCTAGAGTGAGGTCAACATCAAGGATTGGCGGCACCGGATATTACAGGGATGCCGCAACGAGGCCGAACCGGGTGTTAACGTCCCTTCCTCCCGGATCGACAGAGGCCGGAAGCACGCCCTCGGGCGGCTTCCGGCCTTCCCATTGCGATCCCGGCACGACCCGGATTTGCTTTGCTTTTAATGCATTGGCGTCTATCACCTTGACGAGGCCAGCCGCGACAGGCTGGCACCTGAAGACGCCGAGCACAAAGCGCCGCATGACGGACCTTCTCCACGACACGCCGCTTTTCCACGAAACCGAGGGCAATCCGCGACCGGAAAACGCCACCGGTGGCTTTTTCATCACGCGCGACCGCAAGAAGATCCGCTATGGCCTGTTCCCGGCGGCCGCGCGCCCGATACGGGGCACCGTGGTGCTGCTGTCCGGCCGCAATGAGTGCATCGAGAAATATTTCGAAACCATTCGCGACCTTGCCGCCCGCGGCTTTGGCGTCGCCACCCTCGATTGGCGCGGCCAGGGAGATTCCGACCGGCTGATCCGCGATCGCCAGCGCGGCTATGTCAGGTCCTTCCGCGACTACACGGCCGATCTGGAGCAGTTTTTCGAGGAGATTGTGCTGCCCGATTGCCGCGGGCCGTATTACATCCTCGCCCATTCAGCCGGGGCCGTGATCGCGCTGCTTGCCGCGCCGTCCATGGTGAACCGCGTGCGCCGCATGGTGCTGATCGCACCGTTCCTGACCCTGCCCGACCTGCCGGTCTCGATCACGACGGTCCGCCGTATCTGTTCGGTTTTCTGCGCTTTGGGGCTGGGCCGGCTCTATGCCGCCTGGGGTCCACGGCCCAGACACACGCTGCCTTTCCCAGCCAACAAGGTAACGTCGGATCCCCGGCGCTACCGCCGCAACACGCGCATCTACGAAGAGTATCCGCGAATGGCGCTTGGCGGTCCGACGATACGCTGGCTGCAGGCGGCGGCGAAGGCGTCGGAAGCCATCAGCGACCCCGACTTCATGGCCCGGATTCAGGTGCCTCTGCTGATCATCGCCGCCGGCGCCGACCAGGTCGTGTCGACCAGGGCGGTGGAAGCCTACGCCAGAAGCCTGAGGCTCGGCTCGCTGCTGATGATCGACGGCTCCAAGCACGAAATCCTGCAGGAGGTCGATCTCTACCGCGAACAATTCCTTGCCGCCTTCGACGCCTTCATCCCCGGCTCGGACGATCCGACGGCCTGACCGGCACCGCGGTCCTTTCACAGGCCGGCATAGCTGACACACCGTTGTCAGGATGATCGGCCGGCCGCTCCCCGCGGCGCGCAAACCGCTAAAGATTCTGACAGCCGGCGCTCGCGCCGAAATGCTCATCTCAACGCGTCGAATTGAACGCCATGGAGATGAGATCATGACCGAGAAAACCTGCGCCGCCTGCGATTGCCAGTTGGACGCCGACCCGATCCGCGTCAAGGTCGGCGGCAAGACCGTCGAGGTCTGCTGCGAGGAATGCGCGACGGCGCTGAACGAAGCCGGCGTCTCGGCGGCCGGCGTGAGCGAGGATTGAGCCATGCGCACCGATCACGCGGCGGCACACCGCCTGGCTGGCCAGCCGCCAGTGCCGCCAGCCCGCGCCGAAACCAGCCTGCGGGCCTTGCACGCCCAGTGCATCGCGGCGGCGAGATGGATCAGCCGCCAGATGGAGAAGCGCCGAAGCCGGCTTGCCTTGCTGGAAATGACCGACGAACAGCTCAAGGACATCGGTCTGTCACGCGGCGAAGCCTATTCGGAATTCAGGCGTCGCTCGTGGGACTGAGAAGCGTCCGTCGAGAAGCCTCCTGACAGGATTGGGCAAGCCGTTTGGATAGAGTGCCCATCGCAATGCCGGAATCATTCCGGCGCGAGGGAAAACGCAACGGCCATGTCGCAATTCACGGTTCAGCTCCTTCTGGACACCGGCACCGTCAGGGTGCGGGATGTCGTCTGCAGCGGCGAATGCCGTCACAGGAGCGATGAGGAGTGCACGTCTGCCACGCATCTGGTGTTCCCCTATCGCGGCGTCTTCGTGCGCCATGTCGGCCGCAATGATGCGGTCGCGGAAGCCAATCAGCTTCTGTTCTTCAATGAGGCGGAAGCTTACCAAGTCAGCCATCCCATCGAGGGCGGCGACGCCTGCCTCGACCTCGTCATCGAGGAAGGCCAATTGCGGGAACTGGCGCCGAAGGAGCAGTTGCGCGCCAGTGGCGTCCTGGCGTTTCGCCGCCAGCACCGGCGCATCGATCCGCGCGCGCAAGCCTTGGTGGCGCTGCTGCGCCACAGCCTGAGCTGCAATGTCGCCGAAACGCTGGAGGCCGAGACGCTGGCGCTAACGCTGGCGCGGCGCTCGCTCGGCGAGCGCACCTCGCATGTCGCGGGCGCCAGCGCCGGACGGCAAAAACTGGTCGACCGCGCCAAGCTGGTGCTGGCGTCGGATCTGTCGCGGCGCTGGAGGCTGGCCGAGATTGCCGCCGAGGTCGGAGTCTCGCCGGTCTATCTGACGCAAATATTCCAGCAGGTCGAGGCGATGCCGCTCTATCGCTATCATCTGCGCCTGCGGCTGGCGCGCGCGCTCGACCTGCTCGGCCGCTACGACAATCTGACCACGCTCGGCATGGACCTCGGCTTTTCAAGCCACAGCCATTTCAGCGCGTCGTTCAGACAGGTCTACGGACGCACGCCGGCGGCATTCCAGCGCTCGATCAGGTCGCGCTGAAGCAACTGTTTCAAAGAAAGCCCGGAGATATCAGCCGCGCAGGGCAGCCATGGCCGCCGCGTGAAGCTCCGGCGTCGCCGCCGCCAGCACATCGCCGCCCTTTTCCGCCGGTCCGCCATCGAAGGTGGTGACGACGCCGCCCGCCTTCTCGATGATTGGGATCAGCGCCACGATGTCGTAGGGTTTCAGGCCGGGATCGGCGACGATGTCGACGCTCCCCGAGGCGATCATCGCGAAGGCATAGCAATCGGCGCCGTAGCGGGCGAGTTGGACCTGTTTCTCGAACGCGTCATAGCGCGTGCGCGCCTCGCCCTGGAACAGCGCTGGCGTGGTGGTGAACAGCGTCGCCTCATCGAGCCTTGTCGTCTTGCGGGTCGCAAGCTTGCGCGGACCGCCCGGCCCCTCATAGTGCGACCCCGAGGCGTTGGCGTAGAACAGCTCGCCTGTGAAAGGCTGCGCCATCATGCCGGCGACCGCGTCGCCGTCGACCGTCAATCCGACCAGTGTCCCCCACACTGGCAGGCCGGAAATGAAGGCGCGCGTGCCGTCGATCGGGTCGATCACCCAGACATGCCGGCTGGAGGTGTTTTCGCTGCCATGCTCCTCGCCGAGAATGCCATGGTCGGGATACTGCGCCGATATCAGTGCGCGGATGGCGCGTTCGGTCTCACGGTCGGCTTCCGTGACCGGGTCGAAACTGCCCTTTTCCTTGTTTGCGACGGCACCCTGGGCGCGAAAGCGCGGCAAGGTCTCGGCCGCTGCCGCCTGCGCGATGCGGCGCATGAAATCGATGCTGATGTCCAATTGATTCTCCCGCATTGCCCAGTGCCCAATCGGGCTCTGCCGACACTTTCCCGCCAAAACAAGCCTGTTTATCGATTTATTCGCGGCGACACTTGTTGCCCAAATGTCACATCCGCGTCATCGAAAGGCAATTTCCACATCACTCTGAATTAAAAAAGGCTGAACATCGCTTGACATTTGTGCACCGCACAATACCCTCAGCCTCGGACAGGGTTTCCTGTCCATGCCCTCCTTGGGCGTTTCCTCCCTAGACTTCGACCGTATCGTGCAAACGATGCGGTCTTTTTTTACACCTGCACCTCGGGCCGGCTATTTCACTCCGCGGCCAGCGGCAGGTCGATGAAGTGATGGTCGGGCATCGCCATCAGATCCGCTGAAAATCGCGTCAGATCGTCGGCTAGCGCGTCGAAGCCAGCGACTTTCTCGAACGTCCGCTCATTCATGTAGAGCCCGCGATTGACCTCGATCTGCAGGGCATGCAGATGGCGCGCCGGGCGGCCATAATGTTCCGTGATGAAGCCGCCGGCATACGGCTTGTTGTGGGCGACCGTATAGCCCATCGCGGTCAAGAGGCCGATCGCCGTCTCGGTCAGGGCGGCGGTGGCCGAGATGCCGAAACGATCGCCGATGATGAAGTCCGGCCGCAGGCCGCTGTCGCCGACGCGGATGCTTGCCGGCATCGAATGGCAGTCGATCAGCACTGCAAAGCCGAAGCGGGCATGGGTTCTGGTCAAAAGCCGCTTCAGCGTTTCATGATAGGGCTTGTAGACGGCCTCGATGCGGGCGACGGCTTCGGCGAGCGGCAGGCGACCGGAATAGATGTCGAGCCCTTCACCCACCAGCTTGGGCACGGTGCCAAGTCCACCGGCCACCCGCGCCGAACGGATGTTGCAGAAGGACGGCACCGGCTCGGCGAACATGCGCGGGTCGAGTTCCCACGGCTCGCGGTTGACGTCGAGATAGGCGCGCGGGAAATTCGCCGCCAGCATCGGCGCGCCAAGCGCCACGGCGCCGCCGAACAGCTCATCGACGTAGCAATCTTCCGAACGGCGGATGGCGTTGCGGTCGAGCCTCGCCATGGCGAGGAAGCGTTCCGGATAGTAGCGGCCGCTATGCGGTGAGTTGAACAGGAAGGGGACGCGCTGTTCGACGCCCGATCGGATTTCGAAGGGTTGAACGACCGAAAAATCCTCGGCTGCCGTCTTCAATTTGCACGAACCCGAAAACACCGATGCATCATCGTATGAAAGTGCCACCTTGCCGGCCGCATGTCCAGCATTTCGCCGTCCGCATCGCGCTGCCGAATGCGGATAACGCTTCGCCGTATTCACTTGATGTTTACCGTCACCGCCTCATATACAGGATGGTTAACGGGCTGCCTGGGCGGCAGTCTCGGGCGGGTGATTCGGACGGGATATCATGGCACGCATTCTTCTGGCGGAAGACGACGACGATATGCGCCGTTTCCTCGTCAAGGCGCTGGAACGCGCCGGCTACCAGGTCAGCGATTTCGACAATGGCGCCAGCGCCTATGAGCGGCTGCGCGAGGAGCCGTTCTCGCTGCTGTTGACCGACATCGTCATGCCGGAGATGGACGGTATCGAACTGGCGCGTCGCGCCACCGAGATCGATCCCGACCTCAAGGTCATGTTTATCACCGGTTTCGCCGCCGTTGCGCTGAACCCGGATTCCAAGGCGCCGAAAGACGCCAAGGTGCTGTCGAAGCCCTTCCACCTGCGCGATCTCGTCAACGAGGTCGAGAAGATGCTGCAGGCGGCCTGAGCCGCCTTCAGCTGAGGCATCGGCACCTGTTTGCCGGTGCGGCGAGACGACGCCTTCTTTCCTTTTTCTCGCTATTGACGCGCCGGACCAAAAATGGTGTATGCGCGACGTCGGATGGGCGTGTAGCTCAGCGGGAGAGCACTGCATTGACATTGCAGGGGTCACAGGTTCAATCCCTGTCACGCCCACCATCCTTTCAACTACTTAGCTGACACCCTCCTCCGTTTGGCGCAGAAACGGATGATGTTTGCTTTTTAGGGGAAAAGCAAAATCCGCCGCCCGGGTGGACGACGGATCTTGGCCCATAGGCCGATTTGTCGGGCGTCTTGGCCGACATGCCGCGTGAGCTACCGTTTTTATTTGGGATAAACCGAGGGGCCGCCTAGCCGCACAGCGTCAACTTTCTCTGTCGATAAGAAATTCCTGTTACGCAAGTACCAGAAAATGCGCGTCGCCTCTGAATGGATTCTGTCGGCCATTCGCTTGTTTACATGGGGTCTGGGAGCAAGTTGGATCAAGCTCAAAGGTCCCTCGATGCCAACGACGGCCGCTTGCGCGCAGAGAGCCGGCATCAATTGGTAGACCGTGTTGCGCGCGGCCGTCATCTGATTTGGGCTGAAAAGGGCGACGTCGACTGCTGCCCTAAAGCGTTCCGTATTTCTGAGCAGGCCATAGGCGGCACTTTTGGAAATCACGTAGCCGCACGAACCTAAGTGTTGCCCGAGAAGCCGCCTTGCTGAGTATCCGTTTTTGACGGGGATGTGCCGGCTCCCGAGTCTTACTCGGCTGAGGAATGTTTCCAGCTTGATGATATCGGCATCTGGCGGGACCCAGGAGTCATCAGCCAAAACGCCACCAGCGTCCTGGCTGAAAACAACATCGTCCTCGAATACCGCGCCATACTTGTCGGGACCATCCGCGATGGTTTTCCAGCAGCGGCGGTGACTGAGAAAGCAACAGATTTCGGTTTCGGTCAGCGGCGGCGCGGTAAACGGAGCCCCGTTCATTGCGTCGATACCGGCGACGCGCTCGAAATCAATCCCAATACGAGAAAACTGAGCTGTAGCCGAGGTCAGCCGATCAACTGATCGGTCAAGATTAATCACCAAGCATTTCATTGTCGCCCCCGCAACCTACAAATAAACTATCAGCTATATTGGTGCCGCTTCAACGTCAATATTGGACATCGAACCAACTCGTCCTGCCGCTGGCGAAATGCGTCACCCTGATCCATTCGCCGGATGGTGGCTCCCGACCTGGCCTGGCAGCGATGCCGAAGCCGCGAAAACCTTTGGATCGGTGAAGGATGGCCTGAGCCTCGGCACGCCTGATGGCGGTCGCGTCCCGGGAGAAATTGGTTCAAAAGAAGATTCGGATCTCTGCGCGAACCATCGTCAGATGCCTGCGACGGCACACAGGTTCTTCATCCGCGATGCGGCAAGGTCAGGGTCGGCCAGCAGGCCTGCCTGGTCGGCAAGGCGAAAGATTTCGGCATAATGGCGGATACCGCGCGCCGACTGCATGCCGCCGACCATGGTGAAATGATCCTGGTGGCCGTTCAGCCAGGCCATGAAGACGATGCCGGCCTTGTAATATTCGGTCGGCGCCTCGAAGATTTTTCGCGACAGCGGCACGGTCGGCGCCATCAGCGCGTCATAGCTGGCGCGGTCGCCCTCGGCGAGCCTTGCCAGCGCGGCATTGGCGACAGGCGCGATGGCGTCGAAAATGCCAAGCAGCGCGTGCGAATGCCTGTTGCCGTCGCCGGCGATCAGTTCGGGGTAGTTGAAGTCGTCGCCGGTGAACATCACGACGGCGTCCGGCAGCCGGTTGCGCAACGCGACCTCCTTGCCGGCATCGAGCAGCGATATCTTTATGCCTTCGACCTTGTCTGCGTGGCGTTCGATGATGGCGACCACCGTATCGAGCGCGGTCTCGAAATCGCCGCTGCCCCAGTAGCCCTTCAAGGCCGGGTCGAACATATCCCCCAGCCAGTGCAGGATGACCTTGCCGGAGGCCTGGCTCAAGATGCGGTCATAGACGCGCGCATAATCGTCCGGACCCTTCGCGACGGCCGCCAAGGCACGGCTGGCCATCATGATCGCCTTGCCGCCCTGTCCTTCGATGAAAGCGAATTGCTCGTCATAGGCAGCGATCACCTCGTCGAGCGTCCTGGCAGCAGTCGGCGCCAGCTGGTCGGTTCCAGCACCGGAGGCAAGATCGGCGCCCTCGACAGCGCGCGCCTCGGCGATCGAGCGGCGGATCAATTCCTTCGCATTGGCCCAGTCGAAACCCATGCCGCGCTGCGACGTGTCCATTGCCTCGGCAATGCGGAAGCCGAGCCGCCACAAATGATGGCGGAATGCCATCGTCCTGTCCCAGTCGACCGCCGGCCGCGACCATGGATCGGTCATTTCGAGGGGGTCGGCAACGACATGCGCGGCGGCATAGGCGATGCGCGAGAACCGCGCGCCGACCGCCGGCTGCACCGGCTGTCCGACAAGCGCGTAACGGGCGCCGCAGCCACCTTCGCCAGGCAAGACAATATCCATCGACCTCTCCCTTCGCCGTGCCTATTAAATGGAACGTTCCAATAAATCAAGAACCTTTAAGATTCGGAGCGAATCTGGCGGCAAATGCTGCGTTGCAACACGGAAGGCCTTACCGGCCGTGCTATTTGAGTACGCACAATCAGTTTTTGCGGCTGAGAAAAATTCGCGATTGACTCAAGATTGAACCAGTGATTAGAACGTTCCAATAGATTTGAGTGAGAAAAGCTGGGAGGACGCATCGAGATGGCCAGCCGGGCCAAGGCCACGATATTCGACATTGCCCGCGAGGCGGGCGTGTCCAAATCGACGGTATCGCTCGTGCTCCAGGGCAGCGGGCTGATCCGGCCTGAAACCGCGGTCAAGGTGCGCAAGGCGATCGAGGATGTCGGCTACGTCTACAACCGCGGCGCCGCCAATCTGCGCAAGGCCCATTCCAATGTCATCGGCATGGTCATCAACGACCTCACCAACCCGTTCTTCGCCGAGCTGGCGGTCGGCATGGAACGCGTCTTCCAGTCGGCCGGCATCGTGCCCTTCATCGCCAACACGGCGGAGAATCCGGTGCGCCAGGAAGAGGTGCTGAAGTCGCTGATGGAACAGGGCGTCGCCGGTCTCATCGTGTCACCGGCGCGCGGCACCACGCCAGGCGCTTTCCGGCGGCTGGAATTGGCGGGCGTGCCGGTGGTCTTCGCCATGCGCCGCCTGCCTGAAAGCCGCATCCCTGTTATCGCGCCCGACAATCATCGCGGCGCCTATCTTGCCGCGGCCCATCTGATCGCCAAAGGACATCGCCGGCTCGCCTTCTTCGGCGGCACCTCGGATCTGGTGGTTTATCAGGAACGGCTGGGCGGCTTTCGCGAGGCCTGCGAGACGCTGGGCATCTCCGCCCGCGACGTATTGGTCGTCGAGGGCGAAACAAACCGCCGAGGCGGCCTCGCTTGCCTGGAGACCGCCCTTACAATGGCCGAGCCACCGACCGCCGCCCTCTGCTTCAACGATGCCGTCGCGTTTGGCGTGATGCTGGCATTGCGCAAGCGTCGGCTTGAGCCGGGACCGGATTTCGCCGTCGTCGGCTTCGACGACGTGGTCGAGGCCGAACATTACATGCCGGCGCTGACCAGCGTCGCGGTGGACACAGCCGGCCTCGGCGAGCGCGCCGCCCACGTCATGCTCAAGCTGATCCAGTCCCGCACCACGCGGGCCGAAGACCATATCGGCGCGGTCAATCTCGTGGTTAGGGAAAGCTGCGGTCCGGATCTCCGCACGCGAAACAGGCCCACGGGAACGGGAGGCGCCGCGTGAGTGTCAAATGGGGGCTGATCGGCGCCAGCACGATCGCCAGGCAATTCATGATCAACGCCATTCGCGCGCAAGAGGGCGGCGAGATCGCGGCGGTGATGAGTTCCAATCCGGAACGCGCGGCGGCCTATGCCAGGGAAAACGGCATTCCAGCCGCGGTGTCTACGCTGGATGCCTTGCTGAAGTCCGACATCGACGCCGTCTACATCTCGACCACCAACGAACTGCATCTCGAACAGGCGCTTGCCGCCATCGCGGCGGGCAAGCATGTGCTGTGCGAGAAGCCACTGGCGCTGACCAGCGCCGACGCGCGCAAAATGGTCGCGGCGGCCAGGGCGGCCGGCATCGTGCTCGGCACCAACCATCATCTGCGCAACGCCGGCGCGCATCGCGCCATGCGTGACGCCATCGCATCGGGGCGCATCGGCAAGCCGATCGCCGCGCGCGTCTTCCATTCCGTCTATCTGCCGGAGAACCTGCAGGGCTGGCGCATCACCAAACCGGAAGCCGGCGGCGGCGTGGTGCTCGACATCACAGTCCACGATGCCGACACGCTGCGCTTCGTGCTTGGCGACGATCCGGTTGAGGTCTCGGCCTTCACGCAATCGGCCGGCATGGCCGCCGGCGGTCTGGAAGACGGTGCCATGTGCATCTGGCGCTTCAAGTCGGGCCTCATCGCCCAGTCGCATGAGGGTTTCACCACCAAATTCGCCGGCACCGGCTTCGAGGTGCATGGTTCGGAAGGCTCGCTGATCGCCAGCGATGTGATGACCCAGAAACCGGACGGCTCGGTGCTGTTGCGCACAGCCAAGGGTGAGGAGCAATTGAGCTTCGACCGCGAGGATCTCTACGTCAGATCGGTGCGTCGGTTCCATGCCGCGATCCTCGGCAAGGGCCAGCCTGCCGCCACCGGCGAGGACGGCATCTGGTCGCTCGCATCAGCCGAGGCGGCGTTGCAGTCGGCCAGCTCCGGCAAGGCCGTCAAGATCGACCCGAAACTCGGGAGCATGAAGTGAGCAAGGTCGTTTCAGCGGCACAGGCAGCCAGCCTGATCAAGGATGGCATGACGGTATCCGTGTCGTCGTCGAGCGGCCTTGGCTGTCCGGACGCGGTGCTGGCCGCCATCGGCGAGCGCTTCGATGGCGAAGGTCACCCCAAGAACATCACCACGCTGCACCCGATCGCCGCCGGCGACATGTACGGCATCAAGGGCATCGATCATCTGGCCAAGCCGGGCCTCTTGAAGCGCACGCTATGCGGTTCCTATCCTTCCGGCCCCTCCTCGTCCGAGCCGCCGCAGATATGGAAGATGATCGGCGACAATTCGGTCGCCGCCTACAACGTGCCATCCGGCATCCTGTTCGACATGCACCGCGAGGCCGCCGCCAAACGGCCGGGCGTGCTGACAAAGGTCGGTCTCGACACCTTTGCCGACCCGCGCCATCAGGGCTGCGCCATGAACGCCGCGGCCAGCGAGCCGATCGTGTCGGTACAGCAGTTCGACGGCGAGGAATGGCTCTATTTCCGCTCGATCGTGCCCAACATCTCGATCATCCGCGCCACTACGGCGGACGAGCGCGGCAACCTCACCTATGAGCATGAAGGCGCCTATCTCGGCGGCCTCGAACAGGCGCTCGCCGCCCGCAACAATAGCGGCATCGTCATCGCGCAGGTCAAACGCGTCGTCGAGAACGGCACGCTGAAGCCGCATGATGTGCGTGTGCCGGGCGTGCTGGTCGACCATATCGTGGTGGCGCCCGACCAGTTGCAGACGACGCTGACGCCTTACGACCCGGCGATTTCGGGCGAGATCTTCCGGCCGCTGTCGACCTTCCGCAACGCCGAGATGAACGTGCAGAAGGTGATCGCGCGCCGCGTCGCCATGGAATTGCGCGACGGCATGGCCGTCAACATAGGCTTCGGCATCTCGGCCAATGTGCCGCGCATCCTTCTGGAAGAAGGCCAGCACGGCAAGGTCACCTGGGTGATCGAGCAGGGCGCGGTCGGCGGGGTGCCGCTGCTCGACTTCAAGTTCGGCTGCGCCTCCAACGCCGAGGCGATCATGCCCTCGCCGCACCAGTTCATCTATTTCCAGGCCGGCGGTTTCGACGCCTCGCTGCTGTCTTTCCTGCAAATCGACCGCCACGGCTCGGTCAACGTGTCGAAACTGTCGGCGCGGCCGCATGTCACCGCCGGCGCCGGCGGCTTTGTCGACATTACCGCGCGGGCGAAGAAGATCGTCTTCTCCGGCTTCTTCAATGCCGGTGCCAAGCTTTCGCTGGCCGATGGCGGCATCCGCATCGACCAGGAGGGCAAGGTCAAGAAGGTGGTCAACGAGGTCGAGCACATCTCGTTTTCCGGCAAGCGCGCCGTCGCCCAGGGCCAGGACATCACCTATGTCACGGAGCGCTGCGTGATGAAGCTGACGCCCGACGGCCTGATGGTCACCGAGCTGGCGCCGGGCATCGACCTCGGGCGCGATGTCCTGGCGCAGGCCGAGATGCCGCTCGGTGTCGCCAACGACCTCAAGGTGACGCCGGCGGCGCTCTACCAGGACGGGCCGATCGGCCTGTCGCTCAATGGCGGCGCCTCGCTCGGAGGCGCGCATGGCTGAGCGCCTCGTTACATTCGAAAAGGACGGCGCCATCGGCATCGTCACGCTGCGCCGCCCGGAAAAGTTCAACGCGCTGGACATTCCGATGCTGCGCGCGCTCGAAGCCGCGCTCGACGAGGCAGAGCTGGCCGAAGGCGTCCGCGTCGTGCTCTTGCGCGGCGAAGGCAAGGGCTTTTGCGCCGGCGGCGATGTCGAGGCCTGGGGCGCGATGAGTGCTGCCGATTTCCAGGTGCAATGGGTGCGCTACGGCCACCGCGTCTTCGACCGGCTGGCGCGGCTGCGGCAACCGACCATCGCCGTGCTGTCCGGCCATGCGCTGGGCGGCGGGCTGGAACTGGCGGTCGCCTGCGATTTCCGGGTCGCCGAGGCGCATGTGAAATTGGGCTTCCCCGAAACCTCGATCGGCGTCGTGCCCGGCTGGTCCGGCACGCAGCGCGCCGTGCGCCGCTTCGGCGCGCAGACGGTGCGGCGCATGGCCTTGGGTGGTGATATACTTCTCGCTCCCGAAGCGCAGGCCCTTGGCGTGGTGGACCGGGTGACCGAAACCGGCAAGGCGTTCGACGGTGCCAAGAGCTGGGGGGAAAAGATCGCCGAGCGCGGCCCGTTGGCAACGGAAGCGGCCAAGCTGATGATCGCGGTGGCCGAGGGCGAGGAAAGTGCGGCCGCTGCCGAAGCGCTGGCCAGCGGCTTTATCGCGCTTACCGGCGACCTCAAGGCTGGCGTTGACGCCTTCAAAACCAAGCAGAAGCCAGCATTTTCAAGAAGCTAGAGAAAACCCTCTGATGAACGCACCCCTCAACATCGCCATGCCCGCCGAGGCCTTAGCCGCGCCGAAATCTTACCGGCTGCTGATCGACGGCAAGCACGTCGATGCTCGCGACGGCCGCACGCTGGAACGCAAGAGCCCCGGCCACGGCTTCACCGTTTCGCGCTATGCACAAGCCGGCGAGGCGGAGGTGGAAGCGGCGGTGCAGGCCGCGCACAAGGCGTTCGAGACCGGCCCATGGCCACGCATGAAGGCCGGCGAGCGCGCCGCGATCCTGTTCAGGGCGGCCGACCTGATCGAGACACGGCTGGAAGACATCGCCCGGCTCGACGCGCTGGAATCCGGCAAGCCGATCGCCCAGGCGCGCGGCGAGATCGGCGGCGCCGTCGACATCTGGCGCTATGCCGCCTCGCTCGCCCGCACACTGCATGGCGAGAGCTACGCCAACCTCGGCGATGCCATGCTGGGCGTGGTCGTGCGCGAGCCGATCGGCGTCGTGTCGATCATCACGCCGTGGAATTTCCCGTTCCTCATCGTCAGCCAGAAACTGCCTTTCGCGCTCGCCGCCGGCTGCACGGCAGTGGTCAAGCCGAGCGAAATGACCTCGGCCTCGACCTTCGTGCTGGGCGACATCCTGCTCGAAGCCGGCCTGCCCGCCGGGGTCGTGAACATCCTGGCCGGTCTGGGCGCCGATGTCGGCGCGCCGATGGTCGGCCATCCCCTGGTCGAGATGGTGTCGTTCACCGGCTCGACCCGCGTCGGCAAGATGACCATGGCGTCCGCCGCGCAATCGCTGAAGAAGGTCTCGATGGAACTTGGCGGCAAGAACGGCCAGATCGTCTTTCCCGATGCCGACCTCGAGGCCGCCGCCGACGCGGCGGTGTTCGGTGGCTTCTTCAATGCCGGCGAATGCTGCAATGCCGGCAGCCGGCTGATCGTGCACGAGGCGATCGCCGGAGATTTTCTCAGCGCCGTCAAGGCACTCACCGCCAGGGTGAAGGTCGGCGACCCGCTCGACGAGCAAACCAGGGTCGGCGCGATGATCTCGTCCGACCATCTGGCCAAGGTGACGGATTACGTTGCGGCAGCGGCGGGCGAAGGCAGCAATGTCTTCAGCGGCGGCAAGCAGCTGGCCTCCAATGCCGGCCAATATCTCGACCCGACCATCCTGCGTGGCGTCACCGAGGACATGGCCATTGCGCGTGAGGAAGTGTTCGGACCGGTGCTCTCAGTGCTCACCTTTGAATCGATTGAGAAGGCGTTGCACATCGCCAACAACACGCCCTATGGTCTCTCTGCAGGCGTGTGGAGCGCCAGCATCGACACCTGCATGTCGGTGGCGCGTGGGGTGCGTTCGGGGACGGTTTGGGTGAACACATTCATGGAAGGTTATCCCGAGCTGCCTTTCGGGGGCTACAAGCAGTCCGGTCTCGGACGCGAACTCGGCAAACGCGCCGTCGAGGACTATACCGAGGAAAAGACAATCCAGTTTCATCGCGGCCAGCGCACCGGATGGTGGGTCGGCTGAGTTGGGAAGAACCCGGTGGGCTTCCACCGGTCGTGTAATGCAACAAGGGAGGAAGTACATGTTGCGCAAACTGCTTATCGGAACGGCTCTTGCGACGAGCTTTGCGTTCTCGGCGCACGCCGCGGACGTCAAGGAAGTGCAGATGCTGCATTGGTGGACGTCGGGCGGCGAAGCGGCTGCCCTCAACGTGCTGAAGGGCGACCTGGCCAAGGAAGGCTATGCCTGGAAGGACGTCCCTGTCGCCGGCGGCGGCGGTGATGCTGCCATGACCGCCCTGAAGGCGATGGTCGCGGCCGGCAACTATCCGACCGCCTCGCAGATGCTCGGCTACACCGTGCTCGATTATGCCGCGGCCGGCGTCATGGGCGACCTGACCGAGACGGCGAAGAAGGAAGGCTGGGACAAGTCGGTTCCGGCGGCCCTGCAGAAGTTCTCGGTCTATGAAGGCAAGTGGGTCGCGGCTCCGGTCAACGTCCACTCGGTCAACTGGCTGTGGATCAACAAGGCCGTCATGGACAAGATCGGCGGCACCGAGCCGAAGACCTTCGACGACTTTGTCGCCCTGCTCGACAAGGCCAAGGCCGCGGGTGTGATCCCGCTCGCTCTCGGCGGCCAGAACTGGCAGGAAGCCACCATGTTCGACTCCGTCGTGCTGTCGACCGGCGGACCCGAGTTCTACAAGAAGGCCTTCAACGACCTCGACGACGCTTCGCTCAAGTCCGACACGATGAAGAAGTCGTTCGACAACCTCGCCAAGCTCGTCACCTATGTCGACCCGAACTTCTCGGGCCGCGACTGGAACCTTGCCACCGCCATGGTCATCAAGGGCGACGCCCTGGTGCAGGTCATGGGCGACTGGGCCAAGGGTGAGTTCCACGCCGCCAAGAAGACCCCGGGCACCGACTTCCTGTGCTATCGCTTCCCGGGCACCGACGGCTCGGTGATCTACAACTCCGACATGTTCGGCATGTTCAACGTTCCGGACGACCGCAAGGCCGCCCAGGTCGCGCTGGCCACCGCCACCCTGTCGAAGAGCTTCCAGTCGGCCTTCAACGTCGTCAAGGGTTCGGTTCCGGCCCGCACCGACGTTCCGGACACCGACTTCGACGCTTGCGGCAAGAAGGGCATCGCCGACCTGAAGGCGGCCAACGAAGGCGGCACGCTGTTCGGCTCGCTGGCCCAGGGCTACGGCGCCCCGCCGGCTGTCGCCAATGCCTACAAGGACGTGGTCTCGAAGTTCGTCCACGGTCAGATCAAGACCTCGGACGAGGCCGTGACCGAACTGGTCAAGGCGATCGACGACGCCAAGTAAGCGCAACGCTCGAAATCACCTTCCCCGCTTTGGCGGGGAAGGTTTTATCTCAGGATTGGCCGGCTCGACACCATGCCGACCGAAGACCCGTATACACGGGGCCGCCTTGCCGCCTGACGGCGGCGCACGGACGACCCGAAACGGGAGGAGCTCATGAGCACAGTAGCAACAAGCCAGATCAAGCTGACGCCGGAGCGGTCGCGCACCTCGGTGCGCTCGCGCCTGCAGGAGGCCTTGCCGAAGATCGTTCTGGCGCCGAGCTTCGCCATCACCATCGTCTTCGTCTACGGCTTCATCCTGTGGACGATCTATCTGTCCTTCACCAATTCCAAGACCTTCCCGTCCTACGTCATCACAGGTTCGCGCGCCTATCAGCGGCTGTGGGGCTGGACCTTCGACACCGACCCGCCATCGAGCTGGTACACGTCGATAACCAATATGGGCATTTTCGGCTTTCTCTACATCCTGATCTGCCTGGCGCTTGGCCTGTTCCTGGCCATCCTGCTCGACCAGAAGATCCGCGGCGAAGGCGTGCTGCGGCCGATCTACCTCTATCCGATGGCGCTGTCCTTCATCGTCACCGGCGTCGCCTGGAAATGGTTCCTCGATCCCGGCCTCGGCCTCGAACAGACGCTGCATCAATGGGGCTGGACGAGCTTCCATTTCGACTGGATCAAGAACAAGGATTTCGTCATCTACACCGTGGTCATCGCCGGCGTCTGGCAGGCCTCCGGCTTCATCATGGCGATGTTCCTGGCCGGCCTGCGCGGCATTGACGGCGAGATCATGAAGGCAGCGCAGATCGATGGCGCCACAACCTTCCAGCTCTACCGCCGCATCGTCATCCCGCTGCTGAGGCCAATCTTCCTGTCGGCCTTCATCGTGCTCGCCCACCTCGCCATCAAGTCATACGACCTTGTCGTGGCGCTGACGTCCGGCGGCCCCGGCGGCTCGGCCTGGCTGCCTTCGAATTTCATGTACGAATACACTTTCAAGCGCAACGAAATGGCTGTCGGATCGGCCAGTGCGGTGATCATGCTGATGACCATCATCGCCATCATCGTGCCCTATCTCTATTCGGAACTCAGGGAGAAGCCGCGATGAGCGCTGTCGCCACCCCTGCCCGCCAGGCCTCCGGCGGCATCAACACCAAGCTCGTCAACCGCATCGTCATCTACGGGCTTCTGGCGCTGTTCGCGCTGTTCTACCTGATGCCGCTGTTCGTCATGCTGGTTACCTCGTTCAAGACCATGGACGAGATCCAGAACGGCAACATGCTGGCGCTGCCCAAGGCGCCGACCTTCGACCCGTGGCTGAAGGCCTGGGGCGAGACCTGTGTCGGCCTCACCTGCGCCGGCATCAAGGGCTATTTCTGGAACTCCATCAAGATGGTGGTTCCGGCCGTGCTGATCTCGACCATGCTCGGCGCCCTCAACGGCTACGTGCTGACCAAATGGCGCTTTCGCGGCGCGACGCTGGTGTTCGGGCTGATGCTGTTCGCCTGCTTCATTCCGTTCCAGTCGGTGCTGCTGCCGATGGCGACGATCCTTGGCAGCGTCGGCCGCTTCGGCGTGACCTTGCAGAACTCCGTCGGAACCAGCTTCGGCCTCGGCAATTCGACGGTCAATCTGGTCTTCGTCCACGTCGTCTACGGCATCGGCTTCACCACGCTGTTCTTCCGCAACTATTACGAGGCCTTCCCGACCGAATTGATCAAGGCCGCGCAGGTCGACGGCGCCTCCTTCTTCCAGATCTTCCGCCGCATCATGCTGCCGAACTCGATGCCGATCTTCGTGGTCACCGTCATCTACCAGTTCACCAACATCTGGAACGACTTCCTGTTCGCCTCGGCCTATGCCGGCACCGGCGATGCGATGCCGATGACGGTGGCGCTCAACAATGTCGTCAACACCTCGACCGGCGTCGTCGAATACAACGTCAACATGGCGGCCGCGATGATCGCCGCCCTGCCCACCCTGATCGTCTATGTCGTCGCCGGCCGCTATTTCGTGCGCGGGCTGATGGCCGGCGCGGTCAAAGGCTGACCAATTCAGAAGGAACGACCATGGCTTTTCTGGAAATTGATGGGCTGAAGAAGCGCTTCGGGAATGTCGAGATCCTGAAGGGCATCGATGTAGAGCTCGAAAAGGGCGGCTTCCTGGTGTTGGTCGGTCCGTCCGGCTGCGGCAAGTCCACCTTGCTCAACACCATCGCCGGCCTGGAGCAGATCACCGAGGGCGAGATCCGCGTCGACGGCCGCGCCATCAACGATCTGCACCCTTCGAAGCGCGACATCGCCATGGTGTTCCAGAGCTACGCGCTGTACCCGAACATGACGGTGGCCGGGAACATCTCCTTCGGCATGGAGATGCGCGGCGTGCCGGCCGACGAGCGCCAGAAGGCGATCGACAAGGTGGCCAAGGTCCTGCAGATCGGCCATCTCCTGCAGCGCAAGCCGAGCCAGCTTTCGGGCGGCCAGCGCCAACGCGTCGCCATGGGCCGGGCGCTGGTGCGCGACCCCAAACTCTTCCTGTTCGACGAGCCTTTGTCCAACCTCGACGCCAAGCTGCGCGTCGACATGCGCATCGAGATCAAGCGCCTGCACGCCACGACAGGCACCACCATCGTCTACGTCACCCACGACCAGATCGAGGCGATGACGCTGGCGACAAAGATCGCCGTCATGCGCGACGGCGAGGTGCAGCAGTTCGGCACCCCGGCCGAGATCTACAACAACCCCAGCAATCTCTTCGTCGCCGACTTCATGGGCTCGCCGGCGATGAACCTGATTCCGGCGACCATCGCCACATCGGGCAATGCGCTGTCCGTCGTGCTGCAACGCGAGGCGCGCGAGCCGATCACGCTGCCGATGGCCAATGCGCCAGCAGGTCTCTCGGCATTCCAGGGCAAGCCGATCATCTTCGGCGTACGGCCGGAAGCGCTGACCGATCCGGAGGGCGCCGAGCGCAACGCCTCGAACATCGCCACCGCCGACCTGCATATCGAGGTCGTCGAGCCGGCCGGTTCCGACACGTTCGCCGTCACCAATCTCGGCGGCAAGGGCGTGGTGGCACGGCTGCGCGCCGACGCCAACATCCAGCCTGGCACCAGCACGCCGCTCGCCTTCAACCTGACCAAGGCGGTGTTCTTCGATCCGGCGACCGAGAACCGCATCCGCTGACGGCCATGGCAAATCCGGACATCGTCATCATCGGCTCCGGCATTGGCGGCGCCACGATCGCCTCCGGCCTGGCCGGCAGCGGCGCCTCGATCCTGATGCTGGAGCGTGGCGAGCCCTTGCCGGCAACCCCGCATGCCCGCGACACCCGCTCGATCTTCGTCGACGGCCACTATCGCCCAAAGGAGATGTGGCGCGAGGCCGGCGGTGCCGCCTTCAACCCCGGCAATTACTACTATGTCGGCGGCAATTCGAAATTCTACGGCGCGGTGCTGATCCGTTACCGCAAGGAAGATTTTTCGGCCATGGAGCATTACGGCGGCGTCTCGCCCGCCTGGCCGTTTTCCTACGACGAGTTCGAGCCCTGGTATTCCAGGGCGGAGCAGCTGTTTCGCGTGCGCGGCACGCTGGGTGAGGATCCGACCGAACCGTTCCACTCGATCCCCTACGCCTTCAAGCCGGTGCCCGACGAAGCACCGATCGCGCGCGCCCGTGCTGAACTGAAGGGCCTCGGCCTGCATCCGGCCTCGCTGCCGCTCGGCGTCGACATCGATACCTGGCTGAAGGAAGGCAGAACCGGCTGGGACGCTTTCCCCAACACCGGCCTGGGAAAGATGGACGCCCAGACAGCGCCACTGGCGGCGGCGCTTGGGGACAGCAACATCCGGCTCGAGACCGGCTGCTACGTCGAGTATCTCGAGGTGGCGCCCGACGGCAAAAGCATCGCCGCGATCCACTACCGGCAGAACGGCGAACTGAAGAAAGTGTCGCCGAAACTGGTCATCCTGTCCGCCGGCGCGGTCAATTCCGCCGTCATCCTGCTGCGCTCGCCCTCACCGGGCAACGGCAAAGGAGGCGGCAAGGGCCTCGCCAACCGCTCCGACCAGGTCGGCCGCAACTTCATGAACCACAATTCCAGTGCCATGCTGGCGATCGATCCGCGCCGCAGGAACGATGCCGTCTACCAGAAGACGCTGATGCTGAACGACTATTATCTGTCGGACGGCAGGGGCGGCAAACCGCTCGGCAATGTCCAGCTGCTCGGCAAGATCGACGGCAACATGCTCAAGGCCAATGTGAGGACGATGCCGAAATTCGTGCTCGACTTCATGGCCGGCCATGCCGTCGACTGGTATTTGATGTGCGAGGACCTGCCCGATCCCGAAAGCCGCATCATGGTCGACGGCAAGGACATCGTCATGCAGTGGCGGCGCTCCAACATGCAGTCGCTCGACGGACTGACCAAGGTGATGCGCGAAAACTTCCGCGCCTGCGGCTACCCCATCGTGCTGTCGCGCCCCTTCGATAAGCGCACGCCCTCGCACCAGTGCGGCACGGTCAGGATGGGCGACGATCCGGCGACCGCGCCGCTCGACCCGTTCTGCCGGTCGTTCGACCACCGGAACCTGTTCGTCGTCGATGCCAGTTTTTTGCCGAACTCGGCTGCGGTCAACCCGGCGCTGTCGGTCGCCGCTCAGGCGTTGCGGGTGGCTGACCATATCCGCAAGATGGAGCTTGCCGCATGACCCGCCCCGCAGCCATCGTCACCGGCGGCGCGCGCGGGATCGGGCTGGCTTGCGCGGAAGCGCTGGCCGATGCCGGCTTTGACATTCTGGTTGCCGACCTCGCCGAACAGGCGCCTGACGGGCTCGACGCAGACATCTCGGCGCGCGGTGCGAAACTCGCCTATGTCAGTTGTGACGTCGCCAATCTCGACGGCCACGCCGTGTTGGTCGATGCCGCGATGCGCGTCTTCGGCCGCATCGACTGTCTCGTCAACAATGCCGGCGTCGGCGCCGTGGTGCGCGGCGACCTGCTGGAGCTGAAGCCCGAAAATTTCGACCGCACGCTTGATATCAACCTGCGCGGCACGGTCTTCCTCAGCCAGGCCGTCGCCAAGGCAATGCTGGCCACACCCGGCGGCCATGCAAGATCGATCATCACCGTCACCTCGGTCAGCGCCGAGATGGCTTCGCCGGAGCGCTCCGAATACTGCATATCGAAGGCGGGGCTTTCCATGTGGGTGAAGAACCTGGCGCTCAGGCTCGCCCCTGAAAATATCGGCGTGTTCGAGTTGCGTCCGGGCATCATCCGCACCGACATGACGGCAGGCGTGACCGCCAAATACGATGCCTTGATCGACAGCGGGCTGGTGCCGGCCAAACGCTGGGGCGAAGCGTCAGACATCGGCGCGGTGGTGGCGACGCTTGCCGCCGGCAGGCTCGGCTTTTCGACCGGCTCGATCATCAATGTCGACGGCGCGCTCTCCGTGCCGCGGCTATAGGTGGAAACGACATGACAGACTACATCATCGTGGGCGCCGGCCCGGCCGGCTGTGTTCTGGCCAACCGGCTGAGCGAGGATCCCTTGAATTCCGTGCTGCTGCTGGAAGCCGGCGGCAAGGACTGGCACCCCTACATTCATATGCCGGCGGGCTTCGCCAAGATGACCAAGGGCATTGCGTCCTGGGGCTGGTCCACCGTGCCGCAGAAAAACATGAAGGACCGCGTCTTCTGGTACACGCAGGCCAAGGTGGTCGGCGGCGGCTCGTCCATCAACGCCCAGATCTACACGCGAGGCAATGCCCGCGACTACGACGCGTGGGAGAAGGAAGAGGGTCTCGCCGGCTGGGGCTATCGCGACGTGCTGCCCTATTTCAAGCGCGCCGAGAACAACCAGCGTTTCGCCAACGATTTTCACGGCGACCAGGGACCGCTCGGCGTGTCGAACCCGATCTCGCCGCTGCCGATCTGCGAAGCCTATTTCCGCGCCGGCCAGGAGATGGGCATTCCCTTCAACCCCGACTTCAACGGCGCTGCCCAGGAAGGCGTCGGCTATTACCAGCTCACCCAGAAGGATGCCCGGCGCTCCTCCGCCTCGGTCGCCTATCTCAAGCCGATCCGCGCCCGCAAGAACCTCACCGTCCGGACCGATGTGCTGGTGACACGCATCGTCGTCGAGAACGGCCGCGCTGTCGGCGTTGAAGTCGTCGACCGGCCAGGTGGCGAGAAGAAGATCCTGCGCGCCGGGCGCGAGGTGATCGTCTCGTCCGGCGCCATCGGCTCGCCGAAGCTTTTGATGCAGTCGGGCATCGGCCCGGCCGACCACCTGAAATCGGTCGGCGTGACGCCGGTGCATGACCTGCCCGGCGTCGGGTCCAACATGCAGGACCATCTCGATCTGTTCGTCATCGCCGAATGCACTGGCGACCACACCTACGACAATTACGCCAAGCTGCACCGCACGGCCTGGGCCGGCCTGCAATATCTGCTTTTGAAGAAGGGGCCGGTGGCCTCCAGCCTGTTCGAGACCGGCGGCTTCTGGTACGCCGACCCGACCGCCGCCTCGCCCGACATCCAGTTCCATCTCGGCCTGGGCTCCGGCATCGAGGCCGGCGTCGAGAAGTTGAACAATCCGGGCGTCACCTTGAACTCGGCCTTCCTGCGGCCGCGCTCGCGCGGCACGGTGCGACTGAAGAGCGCCGACCCGGCCGACCATCCGCTGATCGATCCCAACTACTGGTCCGATCCCTATGACCGCGCCATGTCGATCAAGGGCCTGCGGCTGGCGCGCGAGATCATGCGGCAGAAGGCGCTTCAGCCCTACGTGCTGCGCGAAGTGCTGCCCGGCCCGTCGCTGGCGACCGACGACGAACTGTTCGACTACGCCTGCCGCAGCGCAAAGACCGATCACCATCCGGTCGGCACCTGCCGCATGGGCCATGACGAGATGGCTGTCGTGACGCCCGATTTGCGGCTGCGCGGCATCGAAGGCTTGCGCGTCTGCGACGCCTCGGTGATGCCGCGCGTGCCCTCCTCCAACACCAATGCACCGACCATCATGGTTGGCGAGAAGGGTGCCGATCTGATCCTCGGCCGCGAACCGCTGCCGCCGGCCGTGTTTTCCAGCAACCGGGCTGCTTGAAGGGGATGAAGAAATGATCAGGCACTGTGTCTTCGCCCGGTTTCGCGGCGATGTCTCCGAAAGCGAACGCACGGCGATCCATGCCGACCTCGAAGCGCTTCGAAAGGTTATCGACGGCATGGACACGGTCCACTTCAGTGCCAATGTCAGCCCCGAGCCCTTCGCCCGCGGCTTTGGCCATGGCTTCACCATCGATTTCCGCGATGCCGCCGCCCGCGACGCCTATCTCGTCCATGAAGCCCATCAGCGCGCCGGCGCCCGGCTGGTCGCCGCACTCGAAGGCGGCACGGACGGATTGATGGTCTTCGACCTCGACCTTACGAAAAAGTGACCGCCGGTTCCGGCTGATCGCTGTTCTCTTTTGCGAGAGGGGCGACATATCGTTCCTTTGGGGGCACCAAAGGAGGACGCCTTGAATCTCACTGCCGAGCAGAAGAAAACCGTTCTGGCCTCATTCCTGGGCTGGACGCTCGACGCTTTTGATTTCTTCCTTCTGACATTCCTGCTCACCGATATTGCGAGTGAATTCCACACCGATGTCCCGGCAGTCTCAAAGGCGCTGTTCCTGACCTTGGCGACGCGCTTCATCGGCGCGTTTTTCTTCGGCATGCTCGCCGACAAATATGGGCGCAAGCCCATCCTCATGCTCAACATCGTCAGCTATTCGGTGATCGGCGCGCTCGCCGCCTTCTCGCCCAATCTCGGCATTTTCCTCGCCCTGCGCGCTTTGTTCGGCATCGCCATGGGCGGCGAATGGGGGCTTGGCAGTTCGCTCGCCATGGAATCCATCCCTCCCAGCGCGCGCGGCTTCGTATCGGGCATCCTGCAATGCGGCTATCCCGCCGGCTACCTCCTGGCGGCGGTGGTCTACGGCCTGCTCTACCAGCAGACGATCGGCGGCTACACGATCGGCTGGCGTGCCATGTTCCTGCTCTCCTTCTTGCCGGCGCTGATCGTGCTCTTCATCCGCTCGCACGTGCCGGAATCGCCGGCCTTCGCCGAGGCGCGGAAATCGGTCAAGCCGGGGCTCCTGGAAACGCTGCAGAAGCACTGGGGCGTCGCGCTCTATGCCGTCGTGCTGATGATGTTCTTCAATTTCTTCAGCCATGGCACGCAGGACCTCTACCCGACCTTCCTGAAGAAGCAGCATGGCTTCGATCCGCACACGGTGAGTTGGATCACCATCGTCGCCAATATCGGCGCCATCGTCGGCGGCCTGGCCTTCGGCGCGCTGTCGGAGAGGATCGGCCGCGTCAACGCCATCACGCTCGCCTGCCTGATCGCCCTGCCGTCGATCCCGCTATGGGCCTACAGCACCACGCCCTTCATGTTGGCCATCGGCGCATTCGTCATGCAGGTCGCCGTCCAGGGCGCCTGGGGCGTCATCCCGGTTCATCTCAACGAACTGTCGCCGGGGGCGGTCCGCGCGACCTTGCCCGGCTTCATCTATCAGGCCGGCAACCTTGCCGCATCCTATGGCGGTCCGTATCAGGCGGGCATAGCGGAGTCGGCCGGAGGCAGCTACGGCTATGCGCTGGCGCTGTTCGCCGGCGTGGTCGCCGTCTGCATCATCGTCGTCATCCGCTTCAGCCCGGAGCGGCGCGGCCAGGTGATGACAGTCCTGGGTTGAGTGCGGCCTAACCCATCCGGAGCGCGATAACCCCGGCAACAATGCTGAGCGCGGCGGCGCCGCGCCAGCCCGTCATCTTCTCGCCGAGCGCGTAGACCGAGATCAGCATGGCGAACAGGATCGACGTTTCGCGCAGCGATGCCACCGAGGCGATCGGCGCCTTGGTCATCGCCCACATCACGATCCAGTAGGCCGCGCCGCTGAGCACGCCGGTGAACAGCCCGGCCTTCCAGTCGCGCGCCAGCACGGGCAGTGACTGCGGCCCGCGGAAGATGAGGCACAGCACCAGCGCCCATGTCGCGTCGCAGACGAACAGCCAGGCCGCGTAGCTTTGCGCCGTCGCCGCCAGCCGCGCGCCGCTGCCGTCCGACAATGTATAGCTAGCAATGAAGATCGACGTGCCGAGCGCAAAGCCGACGGCGCGCAGGTTGAGCCTCTCCAGATGCGCGCCGCCGCGAAACGACATCACCAGCGTGCCGGCTGACAAAAGCAGGATGCCGAGAATGGCAAACGGCGCCGGCACCTCCTGCACCACCACGATGCCACCAAGTGCTGCCAGCAGCGGTGCCGTGCCGCGCGCCAGTGGATAGGTCTGGGCGAAATCGCCGGCCTTGTAGGCGCCGATCAGGAAGGTTCGGTAGCCCATGTGGAAGACCACCGAAGCGAGAATGAACGGCCAGACCGCGGCCTTCGGGAACTCGACGAAAGGCAGCACGAACAGCGCGGCAAACCCCATGCCCAATGTCATCAGCGTGATCGACAGGAAGCGGTCGAGATGCACCTTGACCAGCGCGTTCCAGATCGCGTGCATGGCGGCTGCGGCAAGCACCGCGAAGAAGACGAAAAGCGTCATTTCGGGTCTATCGACCTCCCAAGCCGAGTGGCGTTTCGAGATCGATGTCGACCCGGACCGGGAAGTGATCGGACGCCACCTCGCCTGTATCGGATGCGACCGAGCGGACCCGCCCCGCGAACATACCGCCGACGAAGCAGTGGTCGAGCCGGCGCTTTGCCAGCCTGCCGTCGATGATCTTCTCATGCGTGTGGAAGTCATCAGCGGGTTCGATCGCCACAACGGCGGCATCGACGAAGCCGTCGAGATAGGCAGCACCCCGATGATAGGGCGTGCTGCCGACGATGCGGCGGTATTCGGCGCTGCCCGGCTCCATGTTGAAATCGCCCATCCAGATCGCCGCCAGCGGATTTTCCGGCTCGGCTTCGCCGCTGGTCCAGTTGCGCGAAGGCTCGTCATCGATGCCGCTCCACGGCCCGCCTTCGGACGGCGCACGGCGGTGTTCGGCCAGCAGATAGTCGATCTGCTCCAGCCGCTCTTCCGCCGCGATATGGGCGAGATGCAAGGACAGCACCCGCACCGGGCCGGCCGGTGTGCCGATCATGCATTCGAGCGCCGCGTTGCGCGTGTTGAGCGGCCTGAGCGTCCGGCGCATCGGCAGCGCATGCAGGCGCGACCAGACGATCGGCGGTTTCGACAGAACCATGGTGCCGAACTGCCGGCGCCGATTGACCAGGCGACCGTCCCGCCGCTCGCTGGCGTCCATGTCGAAGGCCGGGCCGTAGATCCAGTGATAGTCCGGCAGCAGGCGCGACAGCAGCTCCGGCTGGTCGTCGAAATGGCTGCGCTGCCAGTGCCGCTCGACCTCCTGCAGGGCAATGACATCGGCGCCGTCGACGATGCGCGCCGCGCGCGAAAGGTCATAGCGGCCGTCGCTGCCGAACCCGTACTGGATGTTGTAGCTGACCAGCTTCATTGCTTATCCGGCTCACCTTCGGCGATGGCAGTAGCGGCTCAGTGGATTGCTTGCAATGTGCAGGAGAATGCAAGCGGCTTGTGCCAGCAGCCTCCCCTGCCCCGCCGCGCGATCTTCTAATCCGTCGTCAACGGCTGGAACCGGCCCGCTGGCGACGCCGCCAGTTCCGCCCAGTCGATCTCTTCTTCCAGCCGGTGATAGGCCTCGTCGCCGATCGTGCCGTTGCTGCGCAATTCCTCCAGCGTGTCGCGCTGGCGGTTGATGGCGTAGAGGCGCAGCCGGTCGTATTCGGTTGCCGCCTGTGCGTCCTCCGGATTTTCCGCGATCACGCGCTGAGCCTCGTACTGCTCGCGCACGACAGCCGCCGCGGCCGATGTCTTGCGGCTCAACACGTCAAGTGCGGCCTGCATGACGGCAACGCGCGCCTGCGCAACCTCATTGTCGACGGTTCTGTCGGGATCGAAGTTGAGTATCCGCAGCAGAGGCTTCAGCGTCATCCCCTGCAGCACCAGCGTACCCAGAACCACCGCGAAGGCGGCAAGCACGATCGGATCGCGGCCGGGAAAGCCGGCAGGCAGGGCAATGGCCACCACCAGCGTCACCAGCCCGCGCATACCGCACCAGCCGACCAGCACGGCGCCGCCAAATGTCGGCAAATCCCGCTTTCTGTCTTCGCCGCCGAGACGGGCAAGCCATCGGATGATCGCAACATAACTCGCCACCCAGACGAGGCGCGCAGCGATGACGACCACCAGCACCGTCGCGGCAAACAGAAAGGCCTCGCCCTGCCCTTCGCCGGAAAGCCGGCCGACGATCGACCGTGCCTGCAGGCCCATCAGCACGAAAGCCAAAACGTTGAGAACGAACACCGCCGACTCCCAGACCGAATAGGTGCTGACACGGCGTCTCGCCGACATGCGGCGCGGTGCACTGCGCGCAATCGTGATGGCGTAGACGACGATGGTGATGATGGCGGAAAGACCGAGCTTGTCGGCCAATATCCACACGCCGAATGTCCCGGCGAACTGCACCACGGTGCTGCTCGCCGCATCCTCGATGCGGGTCAGCGTCAAGAGCGAGAGGCGGCCAAGCAGATAACCTCCAATCAGGCTGCCGATCGTTGACAGCAGGATCACCGGAATGGCGTTGCTCAGCATGATCGAGCCGAGTGCTGCCGAAACCGCCAGCCGGTAGATCAAGAGCGCGGTGGCATCGTTGAGCAGGCTTTCGCCCTGCAGGATGGCGGTGATGCGGTGCGGCACCTTGAATTGCCCGAGAACGGCACTCGCCGCCACGGCATCCGGCGGCGCGACGATGGCGCCAAGCGCGATCGCCGCGGCGATCGGCAGGCCGGCCATCTTCCAGCCGACGAAGGCAACCACCACAGTGGTGAAGACGACGGCGCCAAGCGCCAGCAGCAGCAGCGACAGCCGGTAGCGCTTCAGGTCGCGCAGCGACGTGTCATAGGCGGCATCGAGAAGCACCGGCGCTATGAACAGCGCAAGCGCCAGTTCCGGATCGATCTCGATCATCGGTGCGCCAGGCACGAAGGCGATGCCGACCCCGGCCAGGGCCAGCAGCGACGGATAGGGGACCTCCAGCCGCCGCGACAGCGCCGTCAGCGCGACAGCCGTCAAAAGCAGGACAAGGGTGAGTTCAAAAAGGGCCATGGCTCATCGTAGCGGCGAAGAGCGACTGTTGGCAGTACCCCTCGGCAGGATACTGTTGATTGTCGAAGCCTTGGCCTGCCCTGGGATTTAAAAGTGACCTGAGGGGCGGCGCCGACGGTTCGTCACTACAGACATCGAACCCACGGCATCGAGGGTTGCGAGCATCGACGATCAAGACGCGTTGTTCGGCGCATTAGAGACCGCCGCGGAATGACGTTCGCTCCGCTAGTGCAAGACCAGCATGTCGCCCGATGAGAACGAAATCTCGGCCTTCTCACCGACCGCGGGTGGCGGCGTGGCCGAGTTGTTGAAGGTGTCGAGCGACACCGTGTTGCCGCCGATGCCGACGCGGACCCGGATCACCGAGCCGAGGAAGTGCACTTCGGATATCTCTCCGATCAGGCTGGAATCGCGGCCGGGCTGGCGGCCGAGCGAAATCGCCTCGGGCCGCAGCGCCAGCGACAGCGTGTCGCCGGACTTCGAGCCGTTGAGCTTGCCCTTGAGCGAGACTTCCTGCGTGTTGACCTGAACCGTGCCGGCCGCGGCATCGGTGACCTTGCCTTCGAGCACGTTGAGCGTGCCGACGAAATTGGCGACGAATTTGGTCGCCGGCCGGTTGTAGATCTCGAACGGCGTGCCGACCTGCTCGGCCTTGCCGCCATACATGACGGCGATGCGGTCGGAGATCGACAGCGCCTCTTCCTGGTCATGCGTGACGAAGATGGTGGTGATGCCGAGTTTCTTCTGGATCGAGCGGATTTCCTCGCGCAGCGACACGCGCACCTTGGCGTCGAGCGCCGACAGCGGCTCGTCGAGCAAAAGCAGCTTCGGCTTCGGCGCGATCGCGCGCGCCAGCGCGATGCGCTGCTGCTGGCCGCCCGAGAGCTGGTAGGGATAGCGGTCGGCCATCTGCGGCAGCTTGATAATGCCGAGCATCTCGGCAACGCGGGCGTCGATGTCCGCTTTGGGCATGCCGGCGACTTTCAGGCCGAAGCCGATGTTCTGCGCCACGGTCAGGTTAGGGAACAACGCATAGGCCTGGAACACCATGCCGACATTGCGCTGATTGGGCTTCAGCCGGGTGATGTCCTTGCCGGCGACGACGATCTTGCCGGCGCTCGGCTCTTCGAAGCCGGCGACCATACGCAGCACGGTGGTCTTGCCGCAGCCGGACGGCCCGAGGAAGGAGACGAATTCACCCGGCTCGACGTCGAGATTGAAATCCTCCACGACCGTGGTGGCGCCGAAGGATTTCCGGACGTGCTGGATGGAGAGGAATGGCTCGGCCATGGTGGTGTTCTTTCGATCAGTTCGGGCGGTTCGCCGATTTCGGCGCGAAGCGGGACAGGATCTGGATCAGCGACATGCAACCCCAGGTGATGGCGAAGGCAATGATTGCAAGCGCTGCCGGCTCATAGGCGCGGTTGGCGCCGATGTTCTGCAGATACGGGCCGAAGGCCGGCCGGTTGAGCAGGCTTGCCATGGTGAATTCGCCAATGACAATCGCGAAGGTCAGGAACGCACCCGACAACACCGCGATCAACACGTTGGGCAGGATAACACGGGTGACGATCGTCCCCCAGCCGGCGCCCAGAATCTGCGCCGCTTCCGTCAGAGTGCGCACGTCGATGGTGCGAAGTCCTGTATCCACCGCGCGGTACATATAGGGCAACGACAGTGTGGCATAGCCGATCACCAACAAGGCATTGGTGCCCGTGTCGGTCGCCAGGAACGGCAACGGCGAATTCGAGCCATACATTCTGATGTATCCGAAGACGATGACGATGGCCGGGATGACCAGCGGCAGCAAGGTGATGAACTCGACGATCGGGCGCAGCTGCGGCAGGCGCAGCCGGATCCAATAGGCGGCGGGCACCACGATCAGTACGCCGAGAATGATGGTGAAAACGGCGGCAAGCACCGAATACCCGAATGTCGCCTGGAAGCGTGCGTCGCCCAGCACGACCTTGTAGGCATCAAAGGAATACGCACCGCGCCGCATGCGCATGGAAAACTCCACCGTCGCGATCAACGGGATGAAGAAATAGGCCGCGCCCAGCGCGAAGACGACCCAGGCCCAGAATCTGCCAGCCTTCATTTGAGCCACCTCTCGGAACGGGTGCGGAACCAGATGTAGAAGACATTGGCAAGACCGGTAATCAGGATCATGCCAAAGGCAATGGCATAGCCGAGATGGGCATTGTGCAGCACGTCGCCACGAATCTGGGCATAGAGCAGGATCGGCACGATGTTGAGTGACGAGCCGGTCAACGCATAGGCGGTGGCGATGGCGCCGAAGGCATTGGCGAACAACAGGATCACGGTGCCGAGGAAGCTCGGCCAGATCACCGGAATGACCACCATGCGCCAGTACTGGGACACGGTCGCGCCCAGCGTCGCGGCGGCCTCGCCCCATTCCTTCTTCAGCCCGTCAATGGCCGGCACGATGATGACCACCATCAACGGGATCTGGAAGTAGACATAGGTCAGCGTCAGGCCCCAGAACGACAGGATGTTGAAGCCGTGTGCGTAAATGTTGAGGCCGAACAGGGTGTTCAGTATGACCGTCGCGAGGCCGAGCCGGCCGAGTGTGGCGAGGAATGCGAAGGCCAGCGGCACGCCGGCGAAATTCGAGGCCACGCCGGAAAACGTCAGTGTCGCCGAGCGTATCCAGTCCGGCAGGCCACCGCGCACGATGGCGATCGCAATCGCCAAACCCGCAAAGGCGCCAATCAGCGATGAGGCAAGACTGACCTTGATCGAAATCCAGTAGGCGGCAACGATCGACGGCTGCGCCAATGCGACTATGTTTTCGAGTGTGAATTCTCCGGCATCGTTCTGGAATGCGCCCAGCATAAGGTAGAGCGTGGGCAAGATCAGGAACATGATGGCGAAAATGAAGAACGGCGCGACGCCAAGCCATTGCGTCGGCAGCCTCACGCTGCGCGCCTCGGCGGGAGGCGCCGTCTTGCCGGTAACAGCGGGGTCGGACATTGAGATATCGGTCATGCGCCGGCTACCGTCTTCGAGAGAAAGAACCGGGCGACCGTGAAGCCGCCCGGTGGATCTCAACTGTTACTTGACGTTGGCGCCGACAACGGCGTCCCAGTTCTTGGTGATGGCTTCCTTGGCCTTGCCCTGCTCGTCGAGCGTCGGGAACACCGCGGCCGCATAGGACTCGGCCGGCGGCAGCTTGGCCAGCACGTCAGCCGGGATCTTGCCGTTCTTGGCGAGATCGTTGAAGCGGATCGGGTGGCAATAGCCCTTCAGCCAGGCGATCTGGCCTTCGTCGGAATACAGGTATTCCAGCCAGAGCTTTGCTGCGTTCGGGTGCGGTGCGTAGGCGCTGATTGCCTGCACGTAGACACCGGCGACGACACCTGTCTTCGGCACGACGACGTCGACGGGCGGGTTGCCCTTCAGCGTGTCGCGACCGGCGAGCGCGTTGTAGTCCCAGGTGACGAGGATCGGGGTCTGGCCCTGGGCCAGCGTCGCGGCCTTGCCGATGACCGGCACGAAATTGCCGGCGGCGTTGAGCTTCTTGAAGAAGTCGAGGCCAGCGGTGCCAGCAGCTTCACCAGCCGCCGCGCCCGACGAGAGACCAGCGGCATATACCGCCTGGATGGCCTGGTTCGAAGCGCGCGGATCACCGGCAAGAGCGACCGAGTTGGCGAATTCCGGCTTCAGCAGGTCGGCCCAGTCCGTCGGCGATACCTTCACCAGGTCCTTGTTCACCTGGAAGGAAAGCACACCGTAGTAATCGCCCGTCCAGAAGCCGTCGGCATCCTTGGCGCTGTCGGGGATCGAGTCCCAGGTCGACACCTTGTAAGCCTGGATCAGACCGTCCTTCTTGGCGGACGGGCCGAAAGACAGGCCGACGTCGATGACGTCGGGAGCCTGCGGACCCTTGTTGTCCTTGTTCGCCTTGATCGCCTCGACCTCGTCGCCGGAACCGGCATCGGGGTTGAGTTCGTTGATGGTGATTTCCGGATACTTAGCCTTGAAGCCGTCGATGACCGCGCCGTAACCGCACCAGTCATGCGGCAGCGCGATGGTGGTGAGCTGGCCTTCGGCCTTCGCGGCCTTGACGAGATCATCCAGCGAAGCCGCGGACGAAATCACCGACGACACCATCAGGGTCGCGGCCGAAAGGGAAAGCACCTTCCCCGTGAATTTGAACATGTGTTCTCTCCGTTGAACTGACGCCGTTGGACGCCTGCGATGCGGTATCGTTTTCATGTGACAGCCAGATGAAAGCTTTGTGAAACCGGCTGCTCGCAGTGCGAAAAAGTAAACTCTTTTTAACCGGTTGTAGCAATCGCCTCGCGATTCTTTTTCCGGCTAATTAGTTTGTGCCTTGCCCTTCATCTCCTCCCCTTGTTTTTCTGCCCCTTTTTCAGATCAATTTTCCATGCGGAAAGCGTCTCAGATCGTGCCGGCGATGGCGTTTTCCAGCAGCGTCAGCGCCGCCTTCTTGGTCAGCTTGACGGGGTTGCCGCCGGCAGTCGGATCGACCACCGCCATGTCGGCGATAAGCGCCTTGCGCTTCTTGTCCATGTCGAGCCCCTTGATCAGGCCCGGCAGCGCGTGCGGCACCTTCAACTCCTTGCGCAGTTTGATGATCGCCTTGGCGAAGCCGTCGAAGCCGCCCTTGATGCCGCAATAGGCGGCGAGCCGGGCGATACGCTCCTCGATGGAGTCACGGTTGAAGGCGAGCACATAGGGCATGAACACCGCATTGGTCATGCCGTGATGGGTGTCGTAGAGCGCGCCGATCGGGTGCGACAGCGAGTGGATGGCACCCAGCCCCTTCTGGAAAGCGGCGGCGCCCATGGCGGCCGCGCTCATCATATGGGCGCGCGCGACCAGGTCCTTGCCGTTGGCATAGGCCTTCGGCAGGTTCTCGAACACCAGCCGGACACCCTCGACGGCAATACCGTCGGCCATCGGGTGATAGCCCGGCGCGCAATAGGCTTCCAGGCAGTGGGCAAGCGCATCCATGCCGGTGCCGGCGGTGATGAAAGCGGGCATGCCGACCGACAGTTCCGGATCGGCGATGACGATCGCCGGCAAGAGCTTCGGATGGAAGATGACCTTCTTGGTGTGCGTCTCCTCATTGGTGATGACGCCCGCGCGGCCGACTTCCGAGCCGGTGCCGGCCGTGGTCGGCACGGCGATGATCGGCGCGATCGCATCCGAATTGGCGCGCGTCCACCAGTCGCCGACGTCCTCGAAATCCCACACCGGCCGCGTCTGGCCGGCCTGGAAGGCGATCAGCTTGCCAAGATCGAGCGCCGAGCCGCCGCCGAAGGCGATGACGCCGTCATGCTTGCCCTTCTTGAACACGGCGATGCCGGCGGTGAGGTTGGAATCGACCGGGTTCGGCTTCACCTCGGAAAACACACCGTAAGGCACCTTGGCGTCGTCGAGGATTTTCAGCGTCGAAGCGACGACCGGCAGTTTCGCCAGGCCCGGATCGGTGACGAAGAGCGGCCGCTTGATACCGGTGGCTGCAAGCACCTCTGGGAGTTCCTTGATGCGCCCGGCGCCGAAACGGACGGTGGTGGGGTAGTTCCATTTGGAGATGAGCTGGGACATTTTTTGTCTTTCGAAAAATCAGATGGCTTCGCGCAGGTGGAAGGATTTCGGCCGAGTCAGATTGTCGTAGCCGATGGCCGACAGTCCCGCGCCCTTGCCGGTGTCCTTGACGCCGGTCCAGACCAGCGCCGGATCGAGGTAGTCGCAGCGGTTCATGAACACCGTGCCGGTCTCGACGCGGTTGCCGATCGCCACCGCGTGTTCGGTATCGCGCGTCCAGATCGAGGCGGTCAGCCCATAGGCGCTGTCGTTCATCAGCGCGATCGCCTCCTCGTCGTTGCGCACCTTCATGATGCCGACGATCGGGCCAAAGCTTTCCTCGCGCATGACGCTCATCTGGTGGTCGACTTCGGTCAGCACTTCCGGCGCCAGATAGGGCGAACCGGCCTTGTCGTCAGCCACCTTCATGTTGATGTGCGCCTTGGCGCCCTTGCGCAGCGCTTCGGCCTTCTGCTCGCGGATCAGGTCAGCGAAACGCGCCTGCGCCATCGGCCCCATCGTCGTCGCCTGCTCCAGCGGATTGCCGACGACATAGTTTTTCGTCTCGGCGATGAAGCCTTCGACGAACTCGTCATAGACCTTCTCGTGCACGTAGACGCGTTCGATGCCGCAGCAGCACTGGCCGGAATTATAGAAGGCACCGTCGACCAGATTGGCAACCGCATGGTCCATCTTGGCGTCGGGCAGCACATAGGCCGGGTCCTTGCCGCCAAGCTCGAGGCCGAGCGTCATGAAAGTGCCGGCCGCCGCCTTTTCGATGGCGCGGCCGCCGCCGACCGAACCGGTAAAGTTCACATGGTCGATCTTGCCTGAGCCGAGCAGCTTTTCGGTCTGCGCGTGGTTGAGCACGACATTCTGGAACACGCCCTTTGGCAGGCCGGCTTTGTCGAAGGCCTGCTGAAAACGCTCGCCGACGAGCAGCGTCTGTGCGGCATGCTTGAGGATGACGGCATTGCCGGCCATCAGCGCCGGCACGACGGTGTTGACGGCGGTCAGGTAAGGATAGTTCCACGGCGCGATCACCATGACGACGCCGAGCGGATCCTTCTTCACATAGCGGCGAAACCCATCCTTCGGGTTTGAGGCCGGCACGGATTTCAGCGCCAGCTCGGCGATCTCGACCATGTAATTGGTGCGTTCCTTGACACCGCCGAACTCGCCGCCATAGCGCACCGGACGTCCCATCTGCCAGGCGATCTCCGGCACGATCTCGTCGGTCATCGCCACCAGCGCTTCGAGCATCGCGAGAATGTACTTACCGCGCTCGACGATCGGTACCTGCGCCCACTTCTCCTGTGCCGCCTTGGCGCGCTCGACCGCGGCGTTGACCGCCTGGTCCGTTGCCACGGGCCGCTCGGCGTAGATCGAGCCGTCGATGGGGGATTTCAACTTGACCGTTTCGGCCATTCCTTCAGTCCTCGCACTTCATGAAATCTTGATTTTTGACGCCGCCCGCCATTCAGGCGATGGCCAAGGGCGGCGAAGCCCCACATAGTTTAGTACCGCTCGAACCCCCTGTGCAGTTCCCAATCCGTAATGCGGCGGTCGTATTCCAACTGCTCCCACTTGGCGGTGTGGACATAATGTTCGAGCACGTCCTCGCCGAGCGCCTGTTTCAGCATCTTCGACTTGGCCAGCGTCTCGGTGGCGTCGCGCAGCGTCTTCGGAATCTCCGGGAGGCGCGAAGCCTGATAGGCATCGCCGACGAAAGGTTTCTGCAGTTCGAGCTTCTCGTCGATGCCGGCAAGGCCGGCGGCGATCAGCGCCGCGAAGGCGAGATAGGGGTTCAGGTCGGCGCCGCCGATGCGGCATTCCATGCGGATGCCCTTGGTGCCCTCGCCGCACAGGCGGAAGCCGGCGGTGCGGTTGTCCTCGCTCCACATGATCTTGGTCGGCGCGAAGGTGCCGGCCTGGAAGCGCTTGTAGGAATTGATGTAGGGCGCCAGGAACCAGGTGAACTCCTTGGCGTATTTCAACTGCCCCGCCGCCCATTGCTGGCCGAGCGTCGACAGCGTCCAGTCAGCCTTCTTGTCGAAGAACAGCGGCGTCTTGCCGTCGGCGCTCCACAGCGAATTGTGGATGTGGCTGGAGTTGCCGGCGAGCCCGTAATTGTACTTGGACATGAAGGAGATCGCCTTGCCCTCGGACTCGGCGATCTCCTTGGCGCCGTTCTTCAGGATGACGTGGCGGTCGGCCATGTCGAGCGCCTCGGCATAGCGCACATTGATCTCTTCCTGGCCGGGACCCCACTCGCCCTTGGAGTTCTCGATCGGAATGCCGGCCGCTTCCATCTCGTTGCGAAGCCGGCGCATGACGCCTTCTTCCTTGGTGGTGATGCCGATCTGGTAGTCGCCGATATAGGGCGAGGCGGTGTCGAGGCCCTGCCAGTGCTTCTTGCGGGCCGAATCGTAGGTCTCGCTGAACAGGTAGAATTCGAGCTCGGAGGCAAAGTAGCCGATATAGCCGCGCTCGGAGAGCCGCTTGACCTGCTTCTTCAGGATGGCGCGGGGCGAGTGTGCCAAATCCTCATGGTCGTGGTGATCGAGCACGTCGCAGATCACCAGCGCAGTCTTTTCCAACCATGGAATGCGCCGCAGCGTGGCGAGATCCGGCTTCATGACGAAATCGCCATAGCCCTTCGACCAGCTTGCCGCCTTGTAGCCCGGCACCGGCTCCATATCGATGTCGGCGGCCAGGAGATAGTTGCAGCCATGCGTCTCGTCATGCGCGGAATCGACGAAATACTGCGCCAGGAACCGCTTTCCCGCGAGCCGCCCCTGCATGTCGACGATGCAGGCCAGCACCGTGTCGATCTCACCGCCGGAGACCGCTTTCTTCAACTGATCGAACGAGAAATTTCCGGCCATTCCTGTGGCACTCCAGCGCTGGTCGATTGAGAGGGAGTAACGAAACCATGGCCGGCACGATGCCGGCCATGGTCATGAAGAAAAGCATCAGTTTCCGGTCTCGCCGACCGCCTGTTCGGCGGCCTTGATCGCCGCCTGACGCGCTGCGATCTGGTCGCCAATCGGCGGCCCCTGGAAGCGGCGGTTCTCGAAGCCGTACCAGAGCACCGCGGTCAGCACGAGGAAGCCGACGGTAATGTAGAGTACCTTGTCGTTCGGCGGCTGGACGGCGATGTAGAAGATAATCGCCATGCCGATGACGGACAGGACGCAGAATAGTTTGAACAGGCCGCTGCCGAGATTCCAGGGGCCGGGATTCGGCCATTTGGCGGTTCCGAAAGTCATCATGCCGAGCACAATCGGAATGATGAAGGACAGGAACAGGAAGACCAGCGTCGAGTTGACGACGATGGTGTAGATGTTTGTACCGCCGATCGAGATGAACTGGGCCAGGAAAACATAGACGATCTCGAGAATCGCGGCCGTCCAGATCGCGTTGACGGGAGTGCGATATTTCGGCGAGACCTTCGCCAGTCCGGCCGATCCGACGGGCATGCCGCCGTCACGCGAGAACGCAAACAGCATCCGCGAGGCGGAGGTGACGGTCGCAAGGCCGCACAGAAACTGCGAGATCAGGATCGCAAGGTAGAGCAGTTCCTTGAGCCAGACCGGCAGGATTGTGTCCATGGTCGAGAAGAACACGCTCCAGCCCTGCTTGGCACCTGCCGCCAGGTCCGGAATGGCCAGAGTGATCGCGCAAACCATCACCCAGCCGATCAGCGACGACCACAGCACCGACGAGATGATCGCCCGCGGCACGGAGTGCGCCGCCTTCAGGGTTTCTTCCGAAGTGTGCGCCGACGCATCATAACCGGTGATCGTATAGACCGGCAGCAGCAGGCAGAGCAGGAACAGATAGGTCATGGAATCCGACTGCGGGAAAACGCCGCCGCCGGCATCGCCGGAATAGTTGGTGAAGGTCCACAGCCGCGTGACGTCGATCGCCGGAGCAAACACGAGGCAGGCCACGATCAGCACGGCCGTGGCGCCGAGGATCAGGAAGCCGGAGGCATCCGTCAGCATGGCAGTCAGTCTGATGCCGAAATGATTGCAGAGCGCCTGGATGACCGTGATGATGGCAACAAATCCGACGATCTCGCCCGGCGTGCCGGTGATGCCGAACCAGCTTCCGAACGTACCAACGAAGAAGAATGCGGTGCCGATATTGATGGCACCGAGCACGGTGATAAGCCCGAGCAGATTGAGCCAGGCGGTAAGCCAGCCGGTGAAGCGGTTTCCAAGAATCGACGACCAGTGGTAGAGGCCGCCCGCGGTCGGAAATGCGGATGCGATCTGCGCCATGGCAAGGGCGAAGAATCCGGACACGGCGCAGCCGACGATCCAGCCGATGCCGGCGCCGGCGCCTCCGATCGACGAGATGGCCTGGGCGAAGGAATTGATGCCGCCCGACAGAATGCAAATAATCGAGAACGATATCGCGAAATTCGAGAAGCGGCTCATGCTTCGCGACAATTCCTGAGCATAGCCCATCCCGTGGAGAACCTTTAGGTCCTCGTGCTTGTCGACTTCTGTGTAGTCTTGCGCTGACATTTTAGTCCCCTATTTGGTTTTTAGCTGGCCGATTGAACTGACTTTCCCATGGCGCGTTGTCGGGAGCCCCTGGCCTCCTCGGGCTCCAGATTCGAAAATATGCCGGTGAGCAGATCCGCCCATTTCCGCTGCCCGGTCTCACCGGAGATTTCATCGTTGCGGATTTCGATCATCGCGCAGGGCAACCCGCGCGAGCGTGCATGCCGTTCCAGCGTGAAATAGACGCGGTCGGCCGGCGAATAGGGCTCGTTGACACCGACGGTGATGCCGGCAAGCCGCTTGAGCGCCGATATCAGTGGCGACGCCAGCCGGCGATCCTCGTCATGGATGATGCCGATATGCCAGGGCCGGTCGCGGCCCTTGTAGACCGGTGTGAAGGAATGCACGGACACCAGCCGGGTCTCCTGGCCGCGCGCCAGCCGTTCCTCGACGATGCGTTCGATGGTGCCGTGAAATGGCTGCCATGACAGGGCGATCCGTACCGCGCGCTGCTTTTCCGACAGGCCGGCATTGCCCGGTATGGATGTCGTCTCGCTGACCGGCGGCACGAGGTCCGGCGCGTCGAGCGGCCGGTTGCAGTCGATGACCAGGCGCGAAATGCGGGTTTCGACCAGCGTCGCATCGAGCGCTTGCGCCATGCGCGTTGCCACCGGCAGCGCGCCTGGATCCCAGGCGATGTGGCGGGACAGGTCTTCGGCGGCAAGGCCGAGCGTGCCGAATTCGGCGGGCAGGAAATTGGAGGCGTGGTCGCAAGTCAGCACGAAAGGGCTCGATCCGCCCGGGTTCGTGACCCTCACGGTATCGGGCGATGCAAGGCTGGCGGGCCGTGCTTTCTCCATAGTCTGTCGTCCCCGGGGAGCGCTGTATCGTATGTTACGTATTTTGCCTCATTGCGTCCCTATGGATGATTTCATACAGTTTACCAGGCTTTGTCAAATGCGATCTCATGGACCAGGCCAAGGGGTGGGGGAAAAGATGATTTCCAGCATTGCCGAACTGATAGCCGACCGCATCGGCACGATGCCGGCCGGCGAACGGCGCGCGGCGCAGACGCTGATCGCCAGCTATCCGATGATCGGCCTGAAGACGGTCGCCGAATTCTCGACCGCGGCCGGCGTCTCCTCGCCGACGATCCTGCGCTTCGTGGCCCGGCTCGGCTTCCAGAACTATCCGGAGTTCCAGTCGAGCCTGCAGGACGAATTGGCGGCGCAGCTGCAGTCGCCGGCCATACGAACGCTCAACCCGCCCTCGCCCGGCGGCGGCACGGTCTCGCCGATGCTGGAAGCGACGCTCGACAATATGCGCGAGACCTTTCGCCACCTCTCCGATAAGCAGCTGGCGGACATCGCGGCACGGCTTGCCGACCGGCGTGGCAAGACATTCCTCATCGGCGGCCGCTTCACCGATCCGCTGGCGCGCTACATGGCCGCCCACCTTGCCGTCATCCAGCCCGACGTCTTTCACCTAGCCGGCCAGGAGAGCATGTGGCGCGACCGGCTGATCGACATGGGCAAGCGCGACGTTCTGGTGATCTTCGACATCCGGCGCTACCAGGACAGCCTCGTCCGCTTCGCCGAAAAGGCGCATCAGCGCGGCGTCCAGATCGTGCTGTTCACCGACCAGTGGCTGTCGCCGATCGCCCGGTTTGCCCGCCACGTCATCGTCGGACGAACCGCGGTGCCTTCCGCCTGGGATTCCTCGGCCGCGCTCTTCGTCGTCGCCGAAACGCTGATCGGCGCCGTCACCAGACAGCTCGAGGCCGACGGCGCCCGGCGCATCCGCGAGATGGAAGGTCTGCGTTAGCAAGGTCACCGGCCAATCGCATCCGCTCCAGGCGGGTATCTCGAGTTCATGTTACCGAGATTTAATGTGCACGATTGCGTGATAATTGCCATAAACCGCTGATACCGGGATGTGGCGTGGCCGGTTTTCGCCGCCAGCCCGTATCGTCGCTGCATCCGCTTCCGTCTGGAACCGGCAGGCGATTCTTGCCGCTGGAGTGTCGATGCCGAACTGGAAACAGATTGTCCTTGCGTTTGTGGTCGTGGTCGCAGCAGCGGCTGTGTGGGCGCGCTTCTACCCCGGGGCTCCTCAAGTGCTGGCGCGTTGGGGCATCGACTGGGCTTATGGCGCGACACCTTCGGCGCAGGACACTGCGGCGGCTGGCTCCCGGCAGGCGGGGCGCAACGGCCTCCGGATTGCCACCATCGTTGCATCGCCGGCCGCCTCGGCTGTCATCAACGACCGCCTGCAGGCGATCGGCACCGGCCGCGCCAACGCTTCGGTGACCGTCAATCCCTACAGTTCCGGCCGCCTTGCAGAATTGCTGGTCGAATCCGGCGGCCATATCGACAAGGGACAGATGATCGCGACGCTCGATTCCGAGACCGAGATCATCGCACAGAACCGCGCCAAGCTCGCCTTGCAGGATGCGCAGTCCAAGCTCGACCGCGTCAAATCGCTGCGCGCCTCCAATGCCGCGACGCCGGTCGCCGTCGCTGATGCAGAGGTGATTCTGGCGGGCGCCAAGCTGGCGCTGCAGGACGCCGAGCTTGCGCTGCAGCGCCGCTCCATTTTGGCGCCAATATCAGGCACCGTCGGCATCCTGCCGATCTCGGCCGGCAACTACGTGACAAACCAGTCGGCCATCGCCACGCTCGACGACCGCTCCTCGATCCTGGTTGATTTCCAGGTGCCCGAGCGCTTCGCCGCCGCCGTCAAGGTCGGCGCGCAACTGACGGCGACGCCGATCGCCAATCCGAGCAGCGCCTATACCGGCACGGTCTCGGCCATCGACAACCACATCGACGAGAAGAGCCGCACGCTGCTGGTCAAGGCCAAGATCGCCAATCCCGCCGATTCGCTGCGCGCCGGAATGTCATTCTCCATCACCATGAAATTCCCTGGCCAGACCTACCCGGCCGTTAGCCCGCTGGCGATCCTGTGGGGCTCGGACGGCGCCTATGTCTGGCAGATCGAGGACGGCAAGGCCAAGCGCGTGCCGGTGCGCATCATCCAGCGCAACACCGAGACCGTGCTGATCGATGCCGAGATCGACAGCGGCGACATGGTGGTCACCGAAGGCACGCAGAGCGTCAGCGAGGGCGGCGAGGTCCGCATCGCCGGCCAGGAGCAGCGCGCCGCCGACACCGCCGAAGGCTCATGACCGGACCCGTCAACGCCGCCGGCGATACCGGCTTCACCGCGCTGTTCATCCGCAGGCCGGTCATGGCCTTCGTGCTCAACGTCCTCATCGCGGTTGCCGGCCTCGCCGCCTTCTACGGCGTCGAGATCCGCGAACTTCCGGACGTCGACCGCGCCGTGGTCACCGTTTCCACCACCTTCCAGGGCGCCGCGGCCGAAACCGTCGACCGCGAGCTCACCGACACGATCGAAGGTGCCGTCGCCCGCGTCTCCGGCGTCAAGTCGATCTCGTCTTCCTCCTCGTTCGGCCAGAGCCGCGTCACCATCGAATTCAACGACGGCGTCGACCTCAACGTCGCGGCCTCCGACGTGCGCGATGCCGTCGGCCGCGTCGCCAACCAGATACCGGACACCGCCGATCCGCCGCGCATCGTCAAGGCCGATGCCAATTCCGATGCGGTGATGCGGCTTGCTGTGACGTCCGACAACATGTCGGTCCAGGACATGACCGTGGTGGTGCAGGATCAGATCGAGGACGAACTGGCAGCCGTGCCCGGCGTCGCCGACGTCCAGGTCTATGGCGACCGCGACAAGATCTTCCGCATCGACGTCGACCAGAACAAGCTCGCCAGCCTCGGCTTCACCGTCGCCGACCTCCGGACAGCCCTGGCGTCGGTCGCTTTCGATTCCCCTGCCGGATCGATCACCACGACCAACCAGGACCTGATCGTCCGCACCACGGCGGACGTGACCACGCCCGAGGAATTCGAAAACATCATCATCGGCGGCACGACGCGCATCCGCGATGTCGCCACCGTCACGCTCGGCCCCGATGTCGGCCAGACCACGCTGCGTTCCGATGGCAAGACCGGCATCGGCATCGGCATCATCCGCCAGGCGGAATCGAACACTTTGGACATCTCGACCGGCGTTCAGGCCGCTGTCGCCAAGCTGCAGGAAAACCTGCCCAAGGGCATGGCGATCAAGATCACCAGCGACGACGCCGTCTTCGTCAAGGGCGCGGTCCACGAGGTCGAGATCGCGCTCGGCCTGTCGGTGACCATGGTGCTGATCGTCATCTACATCTTCCTGCTCGACTGGCGCGCCACGCTCATCCCCGGCCTGTCGATGCCGGTCGCCATGATCGGCACCATCGCCGCCATCTATCTGGCCGGCTTCTCGGTCAACATCCTGACGCTGCTCGCCATGGTGCTGGCGACGGGCCTTGTCGTCGACGACGCCATAGTTGTGCTTGAAAACATCGTGCGACGGCGCAACGAAGGCATGGGGCCGCGTGCGGCCGCCGTGCTCGGCGCGCAGGAAGTGTTTTTCGCCGTCGTTGCCACGACGCTGACACTGGTCGCCGTCTTCGTGCCGATCTCCTTCCTGCCCGGCCAGACCGGCGGCCTGTTCCGCGAATTCGGGTTCGTGCTTGCCATGTCGGTGCTGCTGTCCTGCGTGGTGGCGCTGACGCTTTGCCCGATGCTCGCCTCGCGCATGCTGACCGGCGCCTCACTTCACCACGAGGGCGGCCACGGCTTCGGCGCCCGTATCGGCGGCGTGTTGAATACCGCCTACAGGCGCGCCCTGCACGCTTGCCTCGATGCGCCCTGGATCGTGGTTCTGGTCGCGGTGCTGTTTGCCGGCACTGCCTTCACCCTGTTCGGCACCATCCGCCAGGAACTGACGCCGACCGAGGACCGCGCGGCCGTGCTGTTGCGCATCAATGCGCCGCAAGGCGTCAGCCTCGATTACACGACGCAGCAGATGCAGAAGATCGAGAAGCTGATCCAGCCGATGCGCGATTCCGGCGAGATCCGCTCGACCTTCGAGAATGCCGGCCAGAACGGCTCCTACAATTCCGGCTTCATGGTGATGACGCTGGCGCCCTGGAACGAGCGCAGCCGCAGCCAGCAGGAGATCATGGCCGAGATCAGCCAGCTGACCAGGCAGGTGCCGAGCGTGCGCATCTTCCCGGTGCAGCCCAACAGCCTCGGCATCCGCGGCGCCGGCAACGGCCTGCAATTCGCGCTGGTCGGCAACGACCGCAAGGCGCTCGGCGACGCGGCGGTGAAGATCATCGCCGAGATGCAGAAGGATCCGGGCTTCCAGACGCCGCGCCTGTCGATCGACCCGACGCAGCCGCAGCTGGCCGTCGCCATCGACCGCGAGCGCGCCTCAGACCTCGGCATCGACATCACGGGGCTGGCCAACACCATGCAGGCCATGCTCGACGGCAACGATGTCGTCGACGTCTACATCGCCGACCGCAGCTATGGCGTGAAACTGGTCTCGACCACCAATCCGATCAACGATCCGACCGATCTGGAAAACGTCTTCCTGAAGACGGGAGACGGCCGCTTCGTGCCGATGTCGACCATAGCCACGCTGACCGAACGCGCCGTGCCGCCATCGCTGTCGCGCGAACAGCAGCAGCCATCGGTGGCCATCACCTCCAACCTCTCGGGCAATTTCGCGCTTGGCGACGCGCTGAGCCGCGCCGAGGAGATCGCCACGCCGCTCTTGCCGCCGGGCAGCCGCATCCTGCCGCTGGCCGAAGCCGCCACGCTGGGCGAAACCAACAGCGCCATGGTCACCATCTTCGGCTTCGCGCTGGTCATCATCCTCCTGGTGCTGGCCGCCCAGTTCGAAAGCTTCGTCAGCGCCGTCATCATCATGGCGACCGTGCCGCTCGGCCTGGCCTGCGCGATCTTCGCCTTGCTGCTGTCGGGCACCAGCCTCAACGCCTACAGCCAGATCGGCCTGGTGCTGCTGGTCGGCGTGATGGCGAAGAACGGCATCCTGATCGTCGAGTTCGCCAACCAGCTGCGCGATCGCGGGCTCGGCGTGCGCGAGGCGATCGAGCAGGCTTCGACCATCCGCCTGCGGCCGGTGATGATGACGATGATCTGCACCATACTTGGCGGCGTGCCGCTGGTGCTGGCGGTGGGCGCGGGTGCCGAGGCACGCGTGGCGCTCGGCTGGGTCATCGTCGGCGGACTGGGGCTGGCCACCGTCTCGACACTGTTCCTGACGCCGGTCGCCTATCTCCTGCTTGGCCGCTTCGTCACACCGAAGACCCATGAGGAAACACGCCTGAAGCGCGAGCTCGAGGAAGCCGCCTATGTCGGTGTGGAGCCGGCGCAGTAGCCGTTATTTCAGCAACCGGCCTTCGATCGACCAGCGCGCGGCAAGGAAATTCAGCACCGCCGCCACGATGACACCGCCGATCTTCGCCGGCCACACGCCGGCAATACCGGCGAAAAGTGCGATCGACAGGCTGGAGACGCCGAGCGAAATCAACGCACCAAGCGAGACGAAACGCAGGAAGGCGTCATGCAGCCGGATGGCCTGGTTGCGCTCGAACGACCAGAAGCCGTTGGCCAAGAAAGAGAAGATGACGGCGATCGACCATGAGACGACATTGGCCGGCAGCGGCGGGACATGCAGCTTGAGCAGCAGAAAAAAGCCGGCAAGGTCGATGGCCGTGTTCGCCAGTCCGACAATGGCAAAGCGCACGATCTTGCTGCCGGTCGAACGCCGGGGCTGGTCGGCGCCGCTCATCCCTTGCCGTCCATGATCTCGACGCCGGCGCGTGCGAGGCTCGCACCGAACGCGTCGGAGGCCAGCACCGCGTATTCCACCTCGCGCACGCCTTGCATCGGGTCGCGCGCCCGCAGCGTCTCGTCAACATGGCCGGGATGGCACATGAACAGGCCTCGTTCCGGCAGCGCCTCGAGGGCGGCCTGCAGAACCGGCGCGAACCGTTCGGGCTGCCGCCAGTCATAGATGCCGGCGAGCGGCTCGAAAAGGGTAAAGCCGGCGCGTGCCATCGACCGGTTGAAGCCGGCGGCCACGGCGGCGATTGCCGCGACCTTCGGCGCGACGACGGCATCGCCCAGCGCCGGAGCGCCACGCAGCGCCGGCCGGCCGCCGGCTTCGGGAAAACACCCCCGCAGCCATGTGCGCACGACGGGCAGGAAATGCACGTGCTGATGCCCGTCGATGAAGTCGGGCTGGCGGCCAAGCGCCTCGACGAAGCGGCTGTGCTGCGCGTCCAGCTCGGCATGGACATCGCGCTCGTCAATGCTTGCGCGCAGCACCGGCAGCGCCAGCGAACGCAGCGGCGGCAGCCGGCCTTCCGGCGCCAGGCTCGACCGGCCGGTGACGGCTGGCTGGTCGGTGAGGGTCAAGTGCAGCCCCACCGCTGCGCGGCCGCGCAGCGGCTTTATGCGCGCCGCCGCATCACGCCATTCCGGAAAGCCGGTCATGCAACTGGTGCCGGTCAGGCGGCCGCGATCGAGCAGGTCGAGAATTCCGGCGGAAACGCCGGGCGCCAGGCCGTAATCGTCGGCGATCAGGCGGATGCGCCGCGTCATGCGCCGGACGCGCCTGGCGGCCTGTCCGAAACGCCGCGCACGACGTCGCGCACGATATAGATCGGGCGGTCCTTGCTTTCCGAAAGCGTGACCCAGACATATTCGCCGATCAGGCCGAGCAAGGTGAGGTTGAGGCCGCCGAGCAGGACGACGGCGACCATGAGGCTGGGATAGCCGGGGACGGCGATGCCGTAGAACAGCACCTCGAAGAACACCTTGGCTCCGTAGAGGATCCCCGCCAGCGCCGCCAGCATCCCGCTCAGGCTGATGATGCGCAGCGGAATGACGGAAAAGGACGTAAACCCTTCCAGCGAGAAGGCGATCAGGTTGAGCCGGCTCCATTTCGACTTGCCGGTGACACGGTTTTCCGGCGAATAGCTTATGGCCTTCTGGCGGAAGCCGGCCCAGGCGAACAGGCCCTTGTTGAAGCGCCTTTTGTCACGCAGGCTGGTCAGCGCGCGCACCACGGCGCCACGCATGACGCGGAAGTCGCCGGCATTTTCTGGAATGTCGAAACGCTGGCTGCTGTTGATCAGACTGTAGAACAGCTTCGCCAGTTGGCTGCGCCGCCAACTGGCTTCGCGGCGGTCGTTCTGTGCGTAGACGACGTCGATATCCGGATTTTCCACCAGTTCGGCGATCATCTTCAGGCTGGTGTCCATCGAATGCTGGAGATCGGCGTCCATGACCAGCGCCATGTCGCCGCGCGACTGGTCGAGGCCCGCGAGCACCGCGACCTCCTTGCCGAAATTGCGGCTGAGCCGGACGATCTCCCAGGAACCCGACAGCGCCTGAGAAAACCGCTCGGCGCCGTCGTCGCGGCTGCCGTCGTCCACCAGGATCTTATGGACTTCCATGCCGAAACGCTGTGACACTTCCGCTTCGAGCTTGTCGAGCAATGCGGCAAAGGCCGATGCCGACTGCGCCTCGTTCAAGAACGGCGCGACGATATCGAGAATGGGCCGCGCCTCAGCCATTTGCGACAGGCCTTTCATTCATCACCTTGACTCCCCTCACCTTGCCTCGCGCCCTGGCCCAGAACCACCAGATCAGGGGACCGGCAATGAGGGTCACCGCGATCGGCCGGAACCAGGGGTACAGGAAATCATGGATGTGACGTTCGACGCCCGTCAATCCGGTCAGGAACAGAATCACGGAGAGCACCGAAGCCAGGACGCCGCCCCGTTCCTCGCGCCACAACAAGGCGATAGCGAGACCGGCCGGCACGGCGATCATGGCATAGGTGTTGGGCTCGACGCGCGGGTTGAAGACGCACATGTAGAACGTCGCCGCCAGGAAGATGGCGAGACCAGCCGTCCCGCGTTCGAGCTTGCGATCGAACCAGATGACGAATGAAAGCGTGAACAAGGCCATGACGATACGCACGATGGTTGCGCCGAATTCCGGGAGGGGCAAGCCGATTGTCGTGAAGGGCGCCGTGAAGTCGGTGGGAACAAAGTGGCTGGTATTGTCGACAGCCATCGAGGTCAGCATCCCGCCAAAGACACGATACTGGTCGTTGAGATAGCTCGCGGGAGCGAACGCATAGGGCAAGGCGAGCACGAACAGCACCGCCAGCACCAGCACCGGTATCAGCCGCAGGCGCAGGGCGCCGACCAGCAAAAGCATGATGATCGCGGTCGGCTTGGCGATGATGGCGACCGAAGCCCAGAAGAAGGTTTCTGCACGCCGCCCTTCGAGCGCCGACAAGGTGAGAAGCCAGCAGGCGCCGGTCAGCAGGATCGTCGCCTGGCCGTTGCGGATCGCCCCCAGCGCCATCGGCAAGGCAAGGAACAGGCCGTAGGAAAGCAGCCATGGCAATTCCTCGCCGCCGAGCCTGCGCACCTGCCGCATCGCGGCGTAGGTCAGCACCGCGAAACCGATGATATGCCACGCCAGTCCACCCAGATGCGGTCCGAGCTCGAGTATGGGAACATAGAGCGCGGCAAAGGCCGGGGCGTAGAGATATCCCATCTCGGACTGGATATCGTAGAGCGGCCGGCCGGCCAGGAATTCCTGACTGCCGTATCTGTAGGCCTGCAACACCGAACGCGTGTCGGGCGACCACAGGATCATGGCAAGGACGACCAGGAACGCTCCCATCCACAGGCCAAGTCCCAGACGGTCGAAAACCGGCTTGGAAATCGTCATCAAAGGCACCCCACACATTCCGGAACAAGCCCTTGCCCGCACCGTCCGGCATTTCGATGGCGGCATATCACGGACAAAGCGAAGTGGCATAGGGGCTGAAAGACACGGCCATCATCTCCGCGGGCCGCCGCGGATGGTTGGACGCCGCGGCTTCTGACCGGGAAGAACCTCTGAACGGCCTCGTATTCGCGCCTCTGGCGTTGCTTCGAACAGCATCAAGGCCGAATGAAAACCTTGCCGTTGGGCTTGGCCAGTTCCGCCGGCACCCGCGCGATCGCCTCGGCGAGCGGCACGACAGCCGTGACATCGGTCGACCAGCGTCCGTCGGAAAAGCGCTTCTGCGCTTCCAGGATCGCTGGACCGCGCCGCTCCTTGAATTGCCGCATCCATTCGCTCAGCCAGAAGCCCTCGATATGCTTGTGTTGGAAGATCAGTTGGCCGGGTTCGCGGATGATGGTGGCGTCGGCATCGAGCCGTCCATAGATGATCCAGCGCGAGCGCGTCGGCATGGCGGTGAAGATGGCCGAAGCCAGCGGCCCGGTGACCGCATCGAGGAAGATGCGCGGTTGCTCCGCCTTCATCACCTCGCGCAGCGTGGCCTCGAAATCCGGCGCCTTCTCGTTGAGCACATGGGCAGCGCCGATCTCCTTCAGCAGCGCGATCTGCTCATCGCGGCGCACGGTGACGATAGGCCGGAACCCTTCCTCCTTGGCCAGGCCGATGATCAGCTTGCAAAGCTGGCTGGCGCCGGCGGTCATGACGAAGGCCTTTTCGCCCTCCTGCTTGACGATGTCGAACATGGCGATGGCGGTAATCGGATTGACGATCATCGCCGCGCCGTCCTCGTCGCGCACCGTGTCGAGCAGCGGAATGCAGGCCGCCGCTTCGGCGACGGCATATTCAGCCCACGAGCCCCAGTTGCTAAGGCCGGTGGCGAAGGCGACGCGCTTGCCGACGAGGCTTTTGGCATAGGGGTCGTCGCCGCCGGCAACGACCGTGCCGACGCCCTCGAAGCCGGCTGGCCGGCCCTTGACGCGCGGCTGGCCGTACTGACCCTTGATGAAGGCGACGTCGGATGGGTTGATCGAAGCCAGGCTGACCCTGATCAGCACCTGGCTCGGGCCCGGCGTGGGCACCGCGATGCGGCCCGGCTCGAGATAGGGCTCCATCGACGCGAGCGCGCTGCCGCTCGGCGTCTTGGTGTAGCCGTCGCCGACCAGGAGCAACGCCTTCATTTCGGAGGGAATGGTCATCGGTGACACTCCTTGTTGTTGGCAGAAGGCCCATGGCACGGTTGACCGAGCGCCTGCTCAGAGCTTCTCCTGCGTGTACTTCTTCAGCTCCGTCCGCGCCACTTGCCGGCGATGCACGGCGTCGGGCCCGTCGGCCAGGCGCAATGTCCTCAGATGCGTCCACGAGCGCGCCAGAGGCGTGTCCTGGCTGATGCCTTGCGCGCCGAACATCTGCACCGCCTCGTCGGTGATCCTCAGCGCGACGCGCGGCGCGATGACCTTGATCTGGCTGATCCAGGGGGCAGCGGCGCGCGCATCGCCCTGGTCGATCATCCAAGCCGCCTTGAGGCAGAGCAGCCGGGCCATCTCGATCTCCATGCGGCATTCGGCGATGATGTCGAAATTGGCGCCGAGTTTCGCCAGCTTCTGGCCGAAGGCCTCGCGGCGCACGGAGCGCTGGCACAGCATCTCCAGCGCCATCTCGGCCTGGCCGATGGCGCGCATGCAGTGATGGATGCGCCCGGGACCGAGCCGCCCTTGCGCGATCTCGAACCCCCTGCCCTCGCCGAGGATCAGGTTCGAGGCGGGCACACGCACATTGTCGAAGCGCAGGTGCATGTGGCCATGCGGCGCGTCGTCGTCGCCATAGACCTGCATGGCCCGAACCTTGGTCACGCCCTTTGTGTCCGAGGGCACCAGGATCATCGAATGGCAGCGGTGCTGCGGCTCGCCGTCGCCGCCGGTCCGCACCATGACGATGTAGATGGCGCAGCGTGGATCGCCGGCGCCCGAGGCCCACCATTTCTCGCCGTTGAGCACATAGTCGTCGCCCTGCCGCTCGCAGCGCATCGCAATGTTGGTGGCGTCGGACGAGGCGACATCCGGCTCGGTCATCAGATAGGCCGAGCGGATTTTTCCGTCCAAAAGCGGCTCAAGCCACTCCTTCTTGTGGTCGGCCGAGCCGTAGCGCTCCAGCACCTCCATATTGCCGGTGTCCGGCGCCGAGCAATTGAAGGTTTCGGCGCCGAGATGCGCCTTGCCCATTTCCTCGGCGAGATAGGCATATTCGACGGTGGACAGGCCATAGCCGCGTTCCGAGCCGGTCAGCCAGAAATTCCACAGGCCGCGCTCCCTTGCGGTCTTCTTCAGCCCTTCGAGGATTTCGCCCTGGCGTGGGCTGTAGACCCAGCGGTCGCCTGCCTTGCCCACTTCGCCCAAGAATTCCTTGTCGAGCGGCATGATCTCGTCACGCACCATGGCCGCGACGCGCGCGTGGATCGGCTTCAGCCGCTCGGTCATGCCGAGATTCATCTCCGTCATCGGTCGCTAACCCTTCATAGAGGCCCGGCAATTTACCCGTGGCAAGGATGACCGTACTTCGGATAGCCTTGTCAACGCGAACTCTTTGCCCAGGGCAGCGCGGAGGATTGGAATGGCCTATCTCGACGAGCTGTTTTCGGTGGCCGGCATGACCGCGCTGGTGACGGGCGCGGCGACCGGCATCGGCCGCATGGCGGCGACAGCGCTGGTCAAGGCCGGCGCCAGCGTGATGATCGCTTCGCGCAAGGGCCAGGATTGCATCAGGGTCGCCGATGCGTTGAACGGACTTGGCGCCCCTGGCCGGGCCGAGGGCTTTGCCGGCGACGTCTCGAGCGAAGCCGGCATCGCCGCACTCGTCGCCGAGGTCAAGGCGCGGACCGCCAAGCTCGATATCCTGATCAACAATGCCGGCGTTTCCTGGGGCGCGCCGCTGGAGAGTTTTCCTTATTCGGCATGGGCCAAGGTGCTCGGCGTCAATGTCACCGCCGTCTTCCACCTGACCCGCGAATTGCTGCCGCTGCTCGAGGCCGCGGCAAGCGACGCCGATCCGGCACGGGTGATCAATCTGGGTTCGGTGATGGGGACGCAGCCGCTGGCCGACGACGCCTATTCCTACACGGCGTCCAAGGCCGCGGTGCATCACCTGACGCGTACGCTCGCACTCGAATTCGCCGCCCGCCGCATCACCGTCAACGCCTTTGCCCCCGGCCCTTTCCAGAGCCGCATGACGGCCTTTGCCACCGGTACGGATGAGCAGGCCAAACATGTCGGCAACCATGTTCCGATCGGCCGTATCGGCGCACCGGATGACATTGCCGGCGCAACGCTCTATTTGTGCAGCCGTGCAGGCAGCTATGTCACCGGCGCCATCCTGCCGATCGACGGCGGGCAGTCGGTGCAGCATGGATTGACCTTGTTCAAGGAATGACATTTTCCGGCCGTAGAAGCCGGAGGTGAACTGGAGGACATGAGCGTGGAACCGATCAGTCTCGATGTGCTTCTGGCCAGTGTCGGCAAGGAGGTTGGCGTTTCGCCGTGGCGGGTGGTGACGCAGCGCATGATCGACCAGTTCGCCGACGCCACCGACGACCACCAGTTCATCCACTGCGATCCCGAGCGGGCCAAGCGCGAGACGCCGTTCGGCGGCACCATCGCGCACGGCTTCCTGTCGCTGTCGCTGCTGTCGGCAATGACGTTCGAGACAATGCCGCCGCTGGAAAACAGCAAGATGGGCGTCAACCACGGCTTCGATTCGCTGCGCTTCCTGGCGCCGGTGAAGACCGGCGCGCGCATCCGCACCCGTTTCGTGCTGGCCGACGTCAAGGTGAGACCCTCGGGCTGGGTGCAGACGGCGCACGACGTGACGATCGAGATCGAGGGCTCGAAGAAACCGGCCCTGACCGCCCGCTGGCTGACGCTGACGCTGATCGAACGCCAGCCCGAGACCGCATGATCGACCCCAACGCGCTCGACCAGGCAGCGCTTGCGCCTTACCTCGAGACGGAAATACCCGGCTTTTTCGGGCTTGCTTCAATCGAAAAATTCAAATCCGGCCAGTCCAACCCGACCTATCTCATCACGGCGGACAGCGGCCGCTATGTGCTGCGCGCCAAGCCGCCGGGGCAGTTGCTGAAATCGGCGCATCAGGTCGACCGCGAATTCCGCGTGATGAAGGCCCTTGCCGGCACCGCCGTTCCGGTGCCCGAAATGCTGCATCTGTCGGCCGAGGACTCGCCGATCGGCCGCATGTTCTATGTCATGGATTTCCTCGACGGCCGTATCTTCTGGGATCCGGCATTGCCCGAGGCACGTGACAACGAAGAACGCGCCGCCATCTACGACGCCATGAACGGCACGCTCGCGGCCCTGCACGATGTCGATGTCGACGCGGTGGGTCTCTCCGATTTCGGCCGGCCGGGCAATTATTTCGAACGGCAGCTGGCACGCTGGACCAGCCAGTACCGCGCCTCCGAAACCGCCATCATTGCCGACATGGACCGACTGATCGCCTGGCTGGAAACGCACCTGCCCGCCGATGACGGCCTGATATCGCTGGTGCATGGCGACTACCGGCTGGACAATCTGATCTTCGCGCCGGGCCAGCCAAGGGTCATCGCGGTGCTCGACTGGGAGTTGTCGACGCTTGGCCACCCCTTTGCCGATATCGCCTATCAATGCATGCAATGGCGCCTGCCGCATGCTTCCGGCTTTCGCGGCCTCGGCGGCGTCGACCGCGCCGCGCTCGGCCTGCCTTCCGAGGAAGACTACGTCGCTGCCTACTGCCGGCAGCGCGGCCTCAGCGGCATCGGCAACTGGACCTTCTTCCTCGCCTTCTCCTTCTTCCGGTTGGCGGCGATCTGCCAGGGCGTCTACAGGCGCGCGCTGGACGGCAATGCCTCCAATCCCGAAAAGGCCAGGACCTATGGCGAGGCGGTGAAGCTGCTGTCGCATCTCGCCGCCAGACTGATCGACAACCAGACATGACGGGGAGCCATTATGGGCCGCTTTGACGGGGCAACGGTGCTGATCACAGGCGCCGCCGGCGGCCTCGGCCGGGGTGCTGCGAAAGGCTTTGCCACCGAGGGCGCGCGGCTGGTGCTGTCGGACATCGACGAAAAGGCGCTCACCGATCTCGCCGCAACCTTGCCCGCCGAGACGGCGTTCCTGGCCGGCAACGTAGCGGACGAAAAATTGTCCGAGGACCTGGTCCGGCTGGCGGTCGAAAGATTCGGCAGGCTGGATGTCGCCATCAACAATGCCGGCATCGTCCAGAGTTTCGTGCGCCTGCCGCAGGTTGCGTCGGACGAGGCCCGCCGCGTGCTTGAGATCGACCTGCTTGGCGTCTTCTATGCCATGAAGCACCAGATCCCGCAGATGGAGCGCCAGTTCGGGGCGACGGCCAAGGGCGGCGCTATCGTCAATATCGCCTCGGTTGCCGGACTGGTCGGCGCGCCGAAACTCTCGGTCTATGCGGCCGCCAAGCATGGCGTCGTCGGGCTGACCAAATCGGCGGCCGCCGAATATGCCACCAAGGGTGTGCGCATCAACGCCATCTGCCCGGCCCACACAAGGACGGCAATGGTGGACAGTTTCGTGCGCGCCTCGGGTGCCCCGGAGGCAGAGGCGTTGGCCGAACTGACACGCGGCGTGCCGATGAAACGCGTGGCGGAGGTCGACGAAATCATCGCCGCCATCCTCTTCGCCGCCGACCCGGCCAACTCCTTCATGACCGGCCATGCGCTGGCCATAGACGGTGGCGTCGGGGCGATCTGATGCCTCCCGCTTGGGAACCTGCGGCGCCCTTGTCCGTTTCCGTACAGCGTATATAATTTAGCCCAGATACCGCCAACCCCAGACACCACCGAAAGGCACCGGACTTGCCGCTGAGCGTCCAGAAACGCCGCGAAAAACAGAAGGCCGAGCTGCGTTCCGAACTGGTCGAAGCCGCGCATAAGCTCGTTCAGGAAGAAGGCTATGAGGGCCTGACCATCCGCAAACTGGCCAAGCGGGTCGGCTATGCGCCGATGTCGGTCTATTCCTATTTCGCCGACAAGCAGGACATTCTGTTCGCGCTGGCCGAAGACGCCTTCGAAACGCTCGCCCGCCGCATCGAGGAGCATCCGTCCGACGATCCGATCGAGGCCTTGCAGGCGGTGATGACTGAATATGCCGCCTTCGGCCTCGGCAATCCCAATGAATACCGCACCGTTTTCATGACCGAAAAGACCAGGCCGCCGGAAGGTCGGAGTTTTCAAGAAATGCACGAGGCCAACCCGGCGATGAAGGTGCTGATCACGCGGGTCGAAGCCTGCGTCGCCGCCGGAAAACTGCAAGGCGATCCGCGCGCCATCGCCACCATGTTGTGGGCGGTCGGCCACGGCACGATCTCGCTGCTGATCACCTTTCCCTTCTACCCCTTCGGCGACCCGCAGGCTTTCGTGAAACGCATGTGCGATTTCCAACTGGCCGCACTCAGCACCCAGAACGTGCCGCCATTGACCGACACACCGGTCAACTGCTGAACGACATCTCCTTCGTTTCCACGCTTCCTCGCCACCTTTCGAACCAAACCGAGGGCAAATTCTTGGTTAACAAAAAATTTATCGTACGCGTACGATCTTGACTTGAACTTCGCGATCGGCGGACGTATCTGTACGCAGAGCCGTACATGTACGAAAGAAATTCACTCGTCGAAAACGGAGACTGACGATGAAAAAGACACTCCTCACCCTCGCCGCCGTGCTGGCACTTTCCGGTTCGGCCTTCGCCGCCGGCACCACCCAGCCGGTCAAGCACCTGCCGGCCGCGACCTGCGTCGACACCAAGACCAATGTGAAGCTGGATTGCGCCTCGACCGGCTCGGTCGAGAAGAAGGGCGCCGCGGAAAATACTGCTGAAGGCAAGGGCCCGCGCCTTGGCATCAGCATCAATCCCTGGATCCTGCCGAGCGCCTTCTAAGATCGACCGCATACCCGCCCGGGGTTTCCCCGGGCATGGACGAGATAGGTAGCCCAGGTTCTGCGCCTGATATCGAGTAGGTACGCAGCCAACCTTGCCGCTGAAGGCGGTGCTGAAGGCGCCAAGACTGCCAACCGCTGCTATGGCCAGACGTCAGCCGACCGAGATCGGCAGCCTGCTCGCCGAACTCTCGAAGGCGGCGTCGATAAGCTTCTGAATGTCGGCGGCGCGCCGGAAGGACGGGTCGCCATTCCGCCCGGCATCCAGCGCGTCGACAAAACGCCGGGCGTTGCGCTTGACATCCGGCAGGGCCAGCTCTCGCCAGAGCTGAACATCGACATCCTCTCCCAGGCACGCCGACAGCCGCGCTGCCTTGCCATCGGTCTCGACCTTGAGCGCTCCTTTGGTGCCGTGCAGCGTCAGCGACAGGTCATTGCCATGGCCGGTTGTGTAGCGGCTCGCCATGATCGTCGCCAGCGCGCCGGATGCCAGCCGTGCCGTCATCGCCACACTGTCATTGGCGTCCAGCACATAGTCGCCGATCCGGTCGCCTTCGGACTTCGGAAACGTCACCAGATCGGCGTGCAGGCTGACAATATCCTGGGCCGCGCCATAGGTGGCGAAGTCGAGGATGTGAATGCCGACATCGCCCAGAACCCCGGTCGAACCGTGCCGGGTCGACAGTCGCCACAGCCATTTGTCCTCGACGCGCCAGTCGCCCCAGGATTTGCTGACCAGCCAGCTCTGCTTGTAGCTCGCCTCGACATGGCGCAATTCGCCGATCGCGCCCGCCAACACCAGACGCCTTGCTTCCTGGATCGCCGGTGAATTGCGGTAGGTGAGATTGACCATGTTGACGAGGCCGGCGGCCTCGGCCGCTTCGGTCATGGCAAGCGCATCGGCATGGTTCGGTGCCAGCGGCTTCTCGCAAAAGACATGTTTTCCCGCTGCAAGCAGCGCCAGCGTCGTCGCCTTGTGCACACCGTCCGGAGTGGCGTTGATGGCGGCGTCGAAATCGCCCCAGGCGATCGCCGCTTCAAGGCTCTCGAAAGAAGCGCCGATGTCGTTGGCAGCGGCGAACGCCGCGGCGCGGCCAGGCAGTTGATCGACGCAGGCGACGATGCTGCAACCAGGAACCTTTGCGAACTCTTCGATATGATGTCCGGCGATCCAGCCGGTGCCGAGCAAGAGCAGGCGATGCATCAGATCAGGTTCCCCATCAACTCAACCCCTTATCGCCATCGGCATGCAGGCGCAGGCCCTTCTGCACGATCTTCTCCTTGGCCTTGTCCGTCGGCACGTTCGGCGCATTGGTGATTCCGGACCATGTGGGTGCCGGATTGTGCGCCCAGTGCACGGCATTGCACAGCACCTGCTGCACGCCCTCATTGTGGTAGATCGGATAGGTCTCGTGGCCGGGTGAGAAATAGAAGATGCGGCCCGCGCCACGCTGGTAGGTCAGCCCGGAACGGAACACCTCGCCGCCCTCGTACCAGGAGACGAAGACCGTCTCCAGCGGCTCCGGCACCGCGAAGGGCTCGCCATACATTTCCGTCTCGCCGATCTCCAGGCATTCGCCGATGCCTTGGGCGATCGGGTGACCACGGTTGATCGCCCAGACACGCTCGCGCTCGCCCGCCTCGCGCCATTTCAGCGAACAGGGCGTGCCCATCAGCCGCTTGAAGATTTTCGAGTAATGGCCGGAATGCAGCACGATCAGCCCCATGCCTTCCCAAACCCGCTTCTGCACGCGCTCGACGATCTCGTCCTTGACCTCGCCATGCGCGGCATGGCCCCACCACAAAAGCACGTCGGTGGCGGCCAGGCGCTTCTCGCTCAGCCCGTGCTCCGGCTCCTGCAAGGTGGCGGTGGTTGCCTCGATGCCCTTGTCCTGGTTGAGCGCCGCGGCAATGGTGCCATGCATGGTCAACGGATAGAGGTCACGCACGGCGGCATTGGTCTGTTCATGGACGTTCTCGCCCCAGACAACAGCTTTTATCGGCATTTTTCCTCCTCCAAAGCGCTTTGAATATCCCAACTGGCGATGCCTTGGAAAGATGCCTGTCGACCAAAATTGCTGAAAATCAGGGCCTGCGGGTTTTTCGACCAGAAACGGTCTTGGCCTTGCCCGGCTTGGCGGGCGCGCCGGGGATCGCCGAACTGGTGATGGACACAGGATCGCTGGCCGGGAACGTGTCCTCCAAGCCTTCCTCGAGTTCCTCTTCGGCGTCGGCCTCGCGATGCCGCTCATGTTCAAGCGAGCGCACCGCCGCGGTTTTGGCATTCGACTGCGGCGATTTCGGCGCGGACTTCGACGGCATCGACACTTCTCCCTCGACCTGTTGCCGCACAACGAACGCAGGCGGCAAAACGTTCCGGGTCAGCCAGCCGCGTCGCGGGCTCCCTCGGACAGGAAAGTAAAGACATAGTCCGAGAACGAACGCCAGCACTCGACCCGGAAGGCATCGTCCGACGTGCGCAACAGCACGATCTCGGCCTTGCCGAGGATGGTGCGCGAAGCCGCGCCCGCCGGGAAGGCGTCGAGCGACAGGTCCTGCGGGCAGCCCGCATTGATCGTGGCTTCGGCCGCCGGACCGGCGACGGAGATCGCGATGTTGCGGTGTGAGATGCCGACAGCCGAATGAAGCGCGGCGACCGTCGCACAGTCGGCGAGCGGATCGTTTCCGCCTTCGTCGATGACAAGCCACTCGTCGGGGCCGAGCCACAAAGCGGTGCGCCCGCCCTTCGACGCGGAAGTCTTCGGCTTCTTCGGCAAGGTCAGGCCAAGCGCCTTCGACAGCGCCGCGACCGAAGCCTCCGGCGCGCGCAACGAGATGCGCTCGGCTGGCGGCAGCACTTCAACCTTCACGCCCGTCGCTGTCGTACTGCGTCCAGCCAATGCCGGACGGCGGTCGACCGAAGGCGATGCGGCCGCAGCCGTCTTCTTTGCAGCAGCCTTAGCCATTGAGGCGGCCTCCCGTCTCGTCGAAGAACACCATGCCGGTAACCTCCACTTCGATCACCCCGTTCGGCATCGGCACGTAGAGCGTATCGCCCATCCGGTCGCGGCCGCCGGCAACCAGCGCCAGCGCGATCGAGCGGCCGCAATTCTGCGACCAGTAGCTGGACGTCACGTGGCCGATCATCTTCATCGGGATTGCCTGCTTCGGATCCTCGACGATCTGCGCGCCTTCCTCCAGCACCACCTTCGGGTCCTTGGTCTTGAGGCCGACCAGTTGCTTGCGGCCCTTGGCGACCAGGTCCGGCCGCGCCATGCCGCGGATGCCGACGAAGTCGGTCTTCTTCTTGCCGACCGCCCAGTCGAGACCGGCATCGTTCGGCGTCACCGTGCCATCCGTGTCCTGGCCGACGATGATGTAGCCCTTCTCGGCGCGCAGCACGTGCATGGACTCCGTGCCGTAAGCGGTGGCGCCGTGCTTCTGGCCTTCCGCCCACAGCGCTTCCCAGACGGCCTGGCCGTAATCGGCCGGCACATTGACCTCGAAGCCGCGCTCGCCGGTGAACGACATGCGGAACAGCCTTGTCGGCACGCCGCAGATCTTGCCTTCGCGCACCGACATGTGCGGCAGCGCCTCGTCGGACATGTCGATGCCTTCGACCAGCGGCGCGATGATGTCGCGCGATTTCGGCCCCTGCACCGCGATAACCGCCCACTGTTCGGTGATCGAGGTCAGCCAGACATTCAGATGCGGGAACTCGGTCTGGAGATAGTCTTCCATGTGGTTCATGACGCGCGGCGCACCGCCGGTCGTCGTCGTCACATGGAAGCGGTCCGGCGCCAGCCGGCCGACGACGCCGTCATCATAGATGAAGCCGTCTTCGCGCAGCATGATGCCGTAACGGCAGCGGCCGGGCTCGAGCTTCTCCCACGGATTGGTGTAGAGCAGTTCCATGAACTTGGCCGCATCCGGCCCGACCACTTCGATCTTGCCGAGCGTCGAGGCGTCGAACAGGCCGGCAGTCGTGCGGACCGCGACGCATTCGCGGTCGACCGCGGCATGCATGTCCTCGCCGGCTTTCGGGAAATACCAGGCACGCTTCCACTGGCCGACATCCTCGAAGACCGCGCCTTGCGCTTCGGCCCACGGATGCGTCGCCGTCTTGCGCGTCGGGTCGAACAGCGGCCCACGCGCATGGCTGACGATCGCGCCGAAGGTGACCGGCGTGTAGGGCGCGCGGAAGGTCGTCAGGCCGACCTCGGGGATCGGCTTGCCCAGCGTCTCCGCGGCGATCGCCAGGCCGTGCATGTTGGAGGTCTTGCCCTGGTCGGTCGCCATGCCGTTGGTGGTGAAGCGCTTGACGTGCTCGATGGAGCGCATGCCCTCATGCACCGCCTGGCGGATGTCCTTGGCGGTGACGTCGTTCTGGAAGTCGACGAAGGCCTTCACCGTCGTGTCCGGGCCGGCGCCGGGCGCGGCGCCCAGCATGCCGCGCGACCAGCTTTCCGAGGCGTCGACCTTCGGCTTGGCGCCCTTGGCGGTTTTCGCACCGGCATCCTTGGCCGCCTTGGCCCCGGCCGCATAGGCCTCGTCCACCGTCGCCGACAAGCCATCCGTGCCGTTGCAGGCGCCGACGGAGACGCAATCCTGCGCATAGGTGCCGGGCACGAAGCGCTTGGTCTCGTCGTTGAAGGCGACCTTGCCGCGCGACTGCGAGAACAGATGCACCGACGGTGTCCAGCCGGCCGACATCAGGATCGCATCGACGGAAATGGTGCGCTCGCCGCCGCCATTCTTCGGCTGCACGGTCATCGAGGACACGCGCAATTTGCCGCCGGCACGGATCACCGCGCGGCCGAAACTGATCTCGATGCCGAGCGCCCGCGCCTCGTCGATCACCGGACCGGTCGGGTTGTCGCGCAGATCGACGATCGCCGCGATGTTGACGCCGGCCTTTTTCAGATCGATCGCCGCGGCGTAAGCCGAGTCATTGGCCGTGTAGACGCCGATATTCCTGCCGACCGCCACGCCATATTGGTTGAGGAAGGTGCGCGCCGCGCCCGCCAGCATGATGCCCGGCCGATCGTTGTTGGCGAACACCATGTGGCGTTCGATGGCGCCCGAGGCCAGCACGACGCGCTTGGCCCGCACCTGCCACAGCCGCTCGCGCGGCAAATCATGGCCGGGAGCCTTCAGGTGATCGCTGACGCGCTCGACCAGGCCGACGAAATTCTGCGCGTAATAGCCGAAAGCCGTCGTGCGCGGCAGCACGCGGACATTGTCCATCGCGCTCAGCCTGGCGATCGCCGCTTGCGCCCAGGCAAAACCGTCCTGGCCGTCGATCCTGGCACCCGTCTCGAAACGCAGGCTGCCGCCGAACTCGGCCTGCTCGTCGGCGAGGATGACGCGCACGCCGGTTTCCGCTGCCGCCAAGGCCGCCGCGAGCCCGGCCGCGCCGCCACCCAGCACCAGCACGTCGCAATGCGCGTAGCGCGACGAATAATGGTCGGGATCGGGTTTGTCGGGCGAAACGCCAAGGCCGGCGGCTTCACGGATCTTCGGCTCGTAAAAGCTTTTCCAGGCCGCCTTCGGCCACATGAAGGTCTTGTAGTAGAAGCCGGCCGAAAACATCGGCGATGCCAGGTCGTTGACCGCGCCGACGTCGAAGGACAGCGACGGCCAGCGGTTCTGCGAATTGGCGGCGAGCCCGTCATAGAGCTCCTGCACGGTGGCGCGCACATTCGGCGTCTTGCGCGCACCGTCGCGCACGATCTGCACCAATGCGTTCGGCTCTTCCGCGCCGGCCGACAGGAAGCCGCGCGGCCGGTGGTATTTGAACGAGCGGCCGACCAGATGCACGCCATTGGCAAGCAGCGCGGAGGCCAGCGTGTCGCCCTCGATGCCGGTATAGGACTGGCCGTCGAAGCTGAACCGCGCGGTCTTGGCCTGGCTGAGGCGACCGGCTCTCGGGATGCGGAACGCGCCGCTCATTTGGCAACTCCGGGCAGCTTGGCGGGTTTGGGTTCGCCGGCCTTGTAGGTCATGACGAACTTGTCGGTGACGGTGTCGCGCACTGCGTTGAAGAAGCGCGCGCAGCCATGCATGTGCCGCCAGCGCTCATAGATGATGCCCTTGGGGTTGGAGCGGATGAAGAAGAACTTCTCGAAATCGTCGTCGCTCTCGCCAGCAATGTCGGTCGAGCGCGCAATATGCGCCTCGCCGGCGTTGCGGAATTCGAGTTCCGGGCGCTCTTCCTCGCAATAGGGGCAGCGGATGAGAAGCATTCTGTTTGTTCCTACAATTCGCCGTGGCCGACGCGGGCGCCGGGGGGTTGGTCGCAAAGTTTCTGGCCCATGGTCACGAACGGCGCGACGAGCCGCAGCCGCTCCTCGACGTCAGCGGAATCGCGAAACAGGGCGCGGTTGGCCATGTTGCCGAGCGTCAGTTGCACCGGGTCGGTCGTGACGATGACGCCACGCGGCTTGAAATCCTCGTCTTCATCCAGGTCCTTCGGCCGGCCTTCGAAGAACATCACCATTTTCTGGCCGCCACCCCAGACGCAGGCGAGCGTTCCCTCGTCGACCGAAAACGGCCATCCGGCCTCGTTGCCGGCGCGCGTGATCGGCTGCAGCCGCACCTCTTCAGCCGAAGGCATGTGGAACATGCCTTGTTCCCCCGCCAGCATCAGCGGCATCGCGACAGCCATCTGCGCCATCATCAGTGCGCCACTGCCGCCGCCGCCGCCTCGTCGATCAGCCGGCCGGTGCGGAAGCGTTCGATGGTGAAGGGCGCATTGATCGGATGCGGATCGTCCCTGGCGATGGTGTGGGCAAAGACATGGCCCGAACCGGGCGTCGCCTTGAAGCCGCCCGTGCCCCAGCCGCAATTGACGTAGAGGCCGGGCACCGGCGTCTTGGCCAGGATCGGCGAGCGGTCGGGCGTCACGTCGACGATGCCGCCCCACGAGCGCAGCATCTTCATGCGCGTGAAGATCGGGAACATCTCGCAGATGGCGTCCAGCGTATGCTGCAATATGTGCAGGCCGCCGGTCTGCGAATAGGAGACATACTGGTCGGTGCCGGCGCCGATCACCAGCTCGCCCTTGTCGGACTGCGAGATATAGGCGTGCACCGTGTTCGACATGACCACACACGGCACCACCGGCTTGACCGGCTCCGACACCAGCGCCTGCAGCGGATAGCTTTCCAACGGCATGCGCACGCCGGCCATGTTCATGATGACCGAGGAATGGCCGGCGGCAACCACGCCGACCTTCTTGGCGCCGATGAAGCCGCGGGTCGTGTCGACGCCCATGACCGCGCCGTTGGCCGCGCGCTTGACGCCGGTGACCTCGCAATTCTGGATGATGTGGACGCCGCGCGCCGAAGCGCCGCGCGCATAGCCCCAGGCGACCGCGTCATGGCGCGCCGTGCCGCCGCGCCGCTGCAGCGCGGCACCGACGACCGGATAGCGCGCATCCCTGGAGATGTTGAGCGGCGGGCAGAATTCCTTCGCCTGCTCAGGCGACAGCCATTCATTGTCGATGCCGTTCAGCCGGTTGGCGTGGACATGGCGCTTCAGCACCTGGATGTCGTGCACATTGTGGGCCAGCATCATGACGCCGCGCGCCGAATACATGACGTTGTAGTTGAGCTCCTGGCTAAGCCCGTCCCACAGCTTCAGCGCATGGTCGTAGATGCCGGCGCTTTCGTCATAGAGATAATTGGAGCGGATGATGGTGGTGTTGCGGCCGGTGTTGCCGCCGCCGAGCCAGCCCTTTTCCAGCACCGCGACATTAGTGATGCCATGCACCGTGGCGAGATAGTAGGCGGTGGCCAGGCCATGGCCGCCGGCGCCGACGATGATGACGTCGTATTCCTTCTTGGGCTCAGGCGAGGACCATTGTTCCTCCCAACCCTTGTGGCCGCGCATGGCCTCGCGGGCGATGGCGAATACCGAATATTTTTTCAACGTCCCAGCCTCGCGCCAACAGATCTCGCGGATTGCAGCCGGGCTTTTGTTCGGCCCGGCGCGCGAGGTGTATCACTAGCGAAACAGCGCTTCCACCCTTGCGCTGTTTGCGACGGCGCTTGCCGTTTTGCGCCACGACGAAAAAGACCCATGCGGGCTGGCTGCCGTGGTTGGGTTCAGCCACATTATCCGTCGGGCGATTCTGGAGGACGAATATGGGCAATGCCTGGTGGAATCTGGCCTTGCGCTTCCTGCTGGAGCTTGCCGCCCTGCTCGGTCTCGGCATTGCCGGCTGGCATGTCGCCGACGGATGGTGGCGCTGGGTCCTCGCTTTGGCCTTGCCGATCATTGCGGCCGTGCTGTGGGGTACTTTCGCGGTGCTCAACGACCCAAGCCGGTCGGGCCGCGCACCTGTGCCGGTTCCGGGCACGGTGCGGCTGGCGCTCGAACTGGTCATCCTGTTCGGCGGCGCTGCCGGATTCTATGCCGCGGGTCACACGACCGCGGGCATCGTCGTCGCGCTGCTCATCGCCATCAGCTACGCATTTTCGCTCGACCGGCTGGGCTGGCTGCTGAAGCAATAGTTCAGGACGACGCGACCTTCGCAGGTATCGGGTGGCTCCGACCTGCTCCATCTGCGACCAACATCCCGATTGCCGGCCAGACCGGCGCGAAAAACAGGGATGCCAAAAAAATGCTCGCACTCGCCAACAAGATCGCCATCGTCACTGGCGCCAGTTCCGGCATCGGCCGCGCCACGGCAAAACTCTTCGCCGAGGAAGGGGCCAGGCTCGTCGTCGCCGCCCGACGTCAGGCCGAGCTCGATACGCTTGTCGCCGAGATATCGGACGTGGAGGGCAAGGCCATCGCGCTTGCCGGCGACGTCAGGGACGAAGCCTATGCGAAGGCGCTTGTCGATCTGGCGGTCGAACGCTTCGGCGGCCTTGACATCGCCTTCAACAATGCCGGCGCCGTCGGCTTGATGGCGCCCCTGCCCGACATGATGCCGACAGCATGGCACGAGACGATGGACGTCAATCTGACCGGCGCCTTTCTCGGCGCGAAGTATCAGATACCGGCCATGCTGGAGCGCGGCGGCGGCTCGCTGATCTTCACTTCGAGCTTTGTCGGCTACACTGCCGGCATGCCGGGCATGGCCGCCTACGCCGCCGCCAAGGCCGGCCTGATCGGCCTGACACAGGTGCTGGCCGCCGAATACGGGCCGAAAGGCCTGCGCGTCAACGCATTGCTGCCGGGCGGCACCGACACACCGGGCGCAACGACAACGACGCCCGAAGCCCGCGCTTTCGTCGAAGGCATCCATGCGCTGAAGCGCATGGCGCAGCCGGAGGAGATTGCCCGCTCGGCGCTTTATCTCGCCTCCGATGCCTCGAGCTTCACAACGGGAACCGCGCTGTTCGCCGACGGCGGCGTCTCGATCAGCCGGACGTGAAGTTTTTTTGTGGCGAACAGGCCGGTTCACCGCTTTGACGCAGGCAGCCGGTCTTGCTTTTTCCGCGCGATTTGGCGATTCCGTTTCCTGTCGAAACGGGTCCCGAAACCATGATGCTGATCCGAACCTATGTGGCCGCGAGCGCGATCGAGGGCGTGGGCATGTTCGCCGCCGAGCCAATCCGGAAGGGCGCGTCGATCTGGCGGCTTAACCCGGATTTCGACCGGCTGATCCCGATGGACGAATACGAGGCCGCACCCCAGCCTCTGAAGGAATTGCTCGACCGTTATGCTTATCCGAGCCCGGATCGGCCGGGCTTCATGGTCTATGAGGTCGACAATGGCCGCTTCATGAACCATTCGGCGACGCCGAACACCGATTTTTCGCAATATGGCGGCGCGACAGCGACCCGCGACATTGCCTCCGGCGAAGAGATCACTTGTGACTACGGCGAATTCTTCGAGGATTTCGAACGGCTGCACCTGGCCACGGCGTAATTGGCGCCCTATCTCGGGGCGACCGTGGCAATTTGGCTGTTGTCCTGCATTTCGGCTGTGGACAGCGCGGCCTGATTCTGCTATCAGCCGCCACAATTCGTGGTGTCGACCGCCGCGGAGGCTAGTGGCTATGGCTACTTGCCTGTTGATATCAAACCCGAAAGACAGGATTGCCCGTGCAGGTACTCGTCCGCGACAATAACGTTGATCAGGCGCTTCGCGCGCTCAAGAAGAAGATGCAGCGCGAAGGCATTTTCCGCGAAATGAAGATGCGCGGTCACTACGAGAAGCCTTCCGAGAAGCGCGCCCGCGAAAAGGCAGAGGCCGTGCGCCGCGCCCGCAAGCTGGCCCGCAAGCGCGCCCAGCGCGAAGGCCTGCTGCCGATGACGCCGCGTCCGGTGGCTGCCGGTGGTGCTGCTGGCGCAGCGCGTCCGCCGCGCTGATTATCGCCAATATTTCGTCCTTTTCGAAGGATACCAAGGTGGCGCGATGCGGAATCGCCGCCACCTTTTTATTTTGATTGTGACCCGGCCCGGAGGGGGGATCCGGACCTGAACGACGCGGCATAAGTGAGGACAGGGCAGACATGAACGCAATAAGCGTGGAGCGCGGGACCGCATTGCGTGGTTTCGCCCTGACGGCAGCCCTGCTTTCCGGATTGGTGCTGGCCGGCTGCCAGACATCGGGCCCGACCGGCGAGTTCAACAACATCGACAAGGCGCAAGGGTCGAGCGAGAACATCTCCTCGCTGTCGGCCGTCATCCAGCGCAATCCCCAGGACCCCGAAGGCTACAATGTGCGCGGCTCGGCCTATGGCCGCGGCGGCCAGTATCAGGCGGCGCTCAAGGACTTCAACCAGGCCATCCAGCTCAATCCGAATTTCTACCAGGCCTATTCCAACCGCGCGCTCATCCAGCGCTTCCTCGGCAATCAGGCGGCCGCGCTCGACGACTACAACAAGTCGATCCAGATCAACGGCAATTATGACGCCGCCTATATCGGCCGCGGCAATCTCTACCGCAAGGCGGGCCGCACCCAGGACGCCTTCAACGACTTCCAGAAGGCGATCCAGCTCGACACGACGGACGCCCGCGCCTACCACAATCGCGGCCTGATCTATCAAAGCCAGGGCCAGCACAAATTCGCCATCGAGGATTTCTCGACCGCCATCTCGCTGGCGCCGGATGCCGCCGAGCCCTACAACGGCCGTGGCCTCTCCTATCTGGCGACGGGCGACGAGGACAACGCCTTCTCCGACTTCAACATGGCCATCAAGCTCGACGGCAAGAACGCCGAGGCCTGGGCCAATCAGGCGCTCATCTACGAGCGGCGCGGCGACAAGGCGAAGGCGGCGAAATCCTATAAGGAAGCCGTGCGCCTCAACCCCAATTACCAGCCGGCCAAGGACGGCCTCGCCCGCGTCAGCTGATATCGGCGTTAGCAGAGCCGGCTAAGCATTATGGCGACGTCGGCGTGTCCGAAAGGACACGCGGCGTTGCAGATCGCCGCCCATCCGGCAACCGCGCGTTAACCCCCGCACCAAGCCGTTGACCCTTGCCTTGTTCGCGCCAAGTTTTCAGCGGAACGGTCTGGTCACTCGAGCCGTTATTCCAAGCGATTTGCGAAAGGACCCTCCCATGATCAAGAAACTCGTCAGCGCCGCTGCCCTTGCAACGACCGTGTTCGCTGCCGCTCCGGCCAGCGCCGGAAAGCTGCAGCTCGGCACTCTCGACTGCACCATCGACGGCGGCACCGCCTATATCGTCGCCTCCAACAAGGGCGTGTCCTGCGTCTTCCGTCCCTACCACCACGGCCCGTCGGAGATCTACACCGGCGTCATCTCCAAGATCGGTGTCGATCTCGGCCAGACACATCAGGGCCAGCTCGTCTGGGCGGTTCTTGCCGCGACCCGCGACCGCGACGCGGGCGACCTTGCCGGCAGCTATTATGGCGTCAATGCCGAGGCGAGCGTCGTCACCGGCGGCGGCGCCAACCTGCTGGTCGGCGGCTTCGACGGCGCCTTCATGCTGGAGCCGCTCAGCGTCCAGGCGCAGACCGGCGTCAATCTCGCCGTGGCCGTGACCTCGCTTCAGCTGATTCATTCGCTGAAGTGATCGAACGGAGCCTTGCGCTCCTCTCTACCTTACGGCGCGGAACCATATAGGATGGTTCCGCGCCGTTTGATTTTGAGGGGGAACGATATGCCGAAGACAGCCATCGCCGCTGCCGCGATCGCACTCGTGCTCGGCGCGACACAGGCGCAGGCGCAGGACCGAGGCATCGAACTTGGTACCCTTGAATGCGCCATTGGCGGGGGCACCGGCTTCATCTTCGGCTCGACCAAGGATCTGAGCTGCACCTTCACGCCGACCGACAAGAGCTTCGCGCCGGAGGCCTATTTTGGCGCGGTCAACAAATACGGCCTCGACATCGGCACGACAAAACAGTCGGTGATGCGCTGGCTGGTGCTGACGCCGCTGAAGAACATCTACGCGCCGGGTGCGCTGGCGGGCGACTATATCGGCGCCAGCGCCGAGGTGACGGCCGCCGTCGGCGCCGGCGCCAATCTCCTGGCCGGCGGCTCCTCGCAGGCCTTCACCCTCCAGCCGCTCAGCCTGCAGACGCAGACCGGCATCAATCTCGCCATCGGCGTCAGCCAGTTCCAGCTGCGCAGCACCGAGAACTGACCTCCTTGAAAAAACCGCTTGAGCTCAACCGCGGTTGAGGTTCTACAAGCCCAGCCCGACCGGACCGGCACCCCGATGGGCACGCTATCCGGCGCTGTTGCCGCGCATGGTCCTGCCGGAAAGCCTTGCTGGCTTCTGGTGCCGTGCGCCGGCATCGCGATATGCAAAAGCATGGGGTGGACATGACTGAAATCAGCACAAACAGGGTCGACTGGCGCGCATTGTGGGCGAGCGGCGACCTGGCGCGCTTCTGCTTCATCAGCCTCGGCATCCTGCTGCACGCCACCAACGAGACGATGGTGGCAACCGTCATGCCGGCGATGGTCGGCGAACTGGCCGGGGTGCAGCTCGTCGGCTGGTCATTGGCGATCTACGAGCTCGGCGCCATCGACGCCGGTGCCGCCGCCGGGCGACTGGTGAGCTACGTGGCGCTGCGCACCAATATGGTGGTCGCGGCCCTGCTCTACGCCGCCGGCGCGCTGATCTGCGCCACCTCGCCTTCCATGCAGTTGTTCCTGGCCGGCCGGCTGATCGAGGGGCTGGGCGGCGGCGCGCTGGTATCGCTCGCCTTCGTCTCGGTCGAGCGGCTGTTTTCGCGCACCATCTGGCCGCAGCTCTTCGGCATCATGTCGGCGATCTGGGGCGTCGCGGCGTTCAGCGGCCCGTTGCTGGGCGCTATCATGACCGAATTCCTGTCGTGGCGCTGGGCCTTCGGCGTCTTCACCCTCGGCGGTACCGCCATGGCGTTGGCAAGCTTCCTCGTGCTCAACACGCCGGAGGCGAAGAAACCCAGCAGGAGCGCCGGCAAGACCCCGCCCTTCCCCTTCGCCGCCCTTGCCTGCCTGGCCGTCGCCGTGGTGCTGATCGCCTCGGCCGGCATCGACATCGCCTTGCTGCGTTCCTCTCTGCTGATCGTGCTGGGCCTGGCCGGGCTCGCGCTGTTCTTCACCATCGACGCGCTGAAGCCGCGCTCGCGGCTGTTCCCGGCGCGGCTGTTTTCGTGGCGCACTCCGGTCGGTGCCGGCATGACCATGGTCGCCGCCTTTTCCGTCGCGACCTGCTCCTTCGGCGTCTACGGGCCCCTGCTTTTGACCAGCCTGCACGACATCCCGCTGCTGACCACCGGCTACATCATCGCCGCCGAATCGATCGCCTGGTCGATCCTGTCGATCCTCGTCGCCAACGCGCCGCCGCAGCGTGAACGGCTGATCATTGTTACCGGCGCGCTGATGATCGCGGCGGGCATCGCCGGCTTTGCCTATACGATACCCCTGGGCTCGATCCCGCTGATCCTGGTCTGCGCCTTGCTGCAGGGCGGCGGCTTCGGCATTGCCTGGCCGTTCCTGACCCGCGTCATCGTCGCCTCCGCCCCGGACGACGAGCAGACCATCGCCTCGGCCGCGGTGCCGACCATGCAGCGCATCGGCTACGCCGTGGGGGCCGCCCTTGCCGGCATCGTCGCCAATGCCAGCGGCTTCTCGCAAGGCTTGAACCACGACGCGGCGGCCAATGTCGCGAGCTGGCTGTTCCTTGCCTTCGTCCCGCTTGGCATCCTCGGCTGTCTCGCCGCCTTGCGGACGTCGGTGGCCGCAACTCGGCCGTTGGAAGCCGTCGGCTGACTGGAGCAATTCCAGGAAAAGTGTGTACGGTTTTCCGCCCGGAATTGCGTCAAAACAAAAAGTTAGAACTTCAATTCGAGCTGTCTCAATCGACACGCAGCCGATAGCCGACACCGGTCTCGGTGGTGATGTAGCGCGGCTGGTCGGGGGTCTTCTCGATCTTCTGCCGGAGCTGCCTGACATAGACCCGGAGATACTGCACGTCGGTCGAATCATCCCAGATCTGCTTCAGGATGAAATGGTGGGTCAGCACCTTGCCGGCATGCTGCACCAGGATGCGCAATATGTCGTATTCCTTCGGCGAGAGTTTTATCTCCTCGCCCTCGACCTTGACGATGCGCTTGACCAGATCGACGCTGAGGTCGCCGCTTTGGAATACAGGCTTCTCGCCCTGTTGCTGGAACTTGTGCCGCAACGCCACGCGGATGCGCGCCACCAGTTCGTTCATGCCGAACGGTTTGGTGACATAATCGTCGGCGCCGAGTTCGAGCGCATTGACGATGCCGGCCTCGTCGGTGCGGCTGGAGAGGATGACGACGGGAATGTCGAGGCCCTCGTCACGCCATTTGCGCAGGAGCTCATGACCGCCCATGCCAGGCAGGCCGAGGTCGAGCAGCACCAGATCCGGCTTTTCTTGTTCCATCAGTTCGATCGCCACCTTGGCGTTCGGCGCCTCGCTGATGACATAGCCCTGGCTGCCGAGGCCGACCCGAAGCAGCTTGCGGATCGGCGGCTCGTCATCGACGACCAGTATCCTGACATTCGAATTTGTCATGAAGGCCGATCCACGCTGGTCTCTTCGCCGCGATTGCCGGCATCGGGTGCTTCCGCCGGCATCGGGATCCTGATGGTGAACGCAGCCCCTGTGCGGTCGGTCCGGTTGGCGGCCGAGATGGTGCCGCCCATCGATTCGACAAAGCCGCGGCAGATCGACAGGCCAAGGCCGGTGCCGGCGCGCACCTGATCGCCCTTGCGCGCCCGGTAAAAGGTGTCGAACACACGTTCCAAATCATGCCCCGGAATACCCGGCCCCTCATCCATGATCTGCACGATGACGGATCCATTGTCGGCCCATCCCTGCACGCGGATCGTCGAGCCGGACGGCGAATATTTCGACGCATTGTCGAGAAGGTTGAACAGAACCTGCTCGAACAGCACGGGATCGAGCTTCAGCATCGGCAGGTCGGGCGGAATATCGACCTCTATCTTGTGTTCGCTGGTGATCTTGCGGGCGCGGTTGAGCGCCGTGCCGACGATATCGCCGACATAATGCAGGGCATAGTTCGGCTCCATGGCCCCGGATTCGATCTTGGTCATGTCGAGCAGATTGGCGATGAAGCGGTTCAGCCGCTCCGATTCGTCGATCACCGTCGACAGGAGCTCCGCCCGGTCCGGCTCGGGCAGACCCGGCGCGAATTCCTTGAGCGTGCCCGCCGCTCCCATGATCGCCGAGAGCGGCGTTTTCAGATCATGCGAAATCGAGGTCAGCAGGGCCGAGCGTAGCCGGTCGGCTTCGGCGGCGAGCTTGGCGCGGTCGACATCGGCGACCAATTGGACGCGTTCGATCGCCACCGCCGCCTGGTCGGCCAGCGCATCGAGCAGGCGCTGTTGCTCGGGCGTCAGCAGCGGGCCCTGCTTGTCATTGTCGAGACCGACGACACCGATCGCGGTGCGCCCGGTACGCAAAGGCAGATAAAGGCGCTTGGCGCCAGGCAGCGTATCGGCGCCGCGCCCGGCGGCGCGGTTGTGTTCCCAGGCCCAGCGGGCTGCGGCGATGTCGGCTTCGGCCAGCGTGTCGTCCGGCGGATAGCCTGCCTTGACGGTGATGGTGCCGTCTTCGGGCAGAAGCAACACCACGCGCAGCTTCAGCATCGAGGCGATCTGGAAGGCGGTGGCCCACAGCACGTCGTCGAGCGTGCCGGCGCCGGCGAGCTTCCTGGAGAAGAGGTAGATGTCCTCGGTGGCCCGTGCCCGCGAGCGGGCGGCGACGGCCTGGCGCTGCATGCGCGCGGCGAGATTGCTGGCGATCACCGCCACGGCAAGGAAGACGGCGAGCGCCACGATGCTCTCGGGATCCCGGATCGTCAGTGTGTAGCGCGGCTCGAGGAAGAAATAGTTGAAGGCAAGGGCACTGAGGAAGCACGCATAGAGCGCCGGCCAAAGGCCGCCGGCCACCGCCGATGTCAGCACCGCCAGGAGGAAGACGATCGCCAGATTGCGGACGTCCAGGAACTGGTCGAGGACGGCGCTGACGGCCAATGAACCCGCAACATAGGTCGTGGCCAGCAGATAGGGCCAGATCTGGAAGTGCTTCTGCTCGGCCGCTGCCTTGACCCTTCTCGAGGTCGCTTCGGCATCCCGCTCGGTCCCCGAAATGACGTGGACGCTGATGTCGCCGGCGTTGCGGATCAAATCATAGGTGAGCGAGCCCTCGATCAGTTCGCGCCAGCGCGACCGGGTCGGCCTGCCAACCACGATATGGGTGAAATTGTTGGCCGTCGCGTGGCGCACGATGTCCTGCGCGACGTTCTGGCCGGGAATGGTCGTCACCTCGGCGCCGAGTTGCTCGGCAAGGCGCATCAGCGTGGCGAGCCGGTCCTTGTCTTCCTCGGACATGCCGGCCGAGCGCGGCGTATCGACATGCAGCGCCGTCCATGGCGCGCGAAGCCGGTCGGCCAGCCTGCGTGCGTAGCGGATGCGGGCCGCGCCGCCCGGACGCGCGTCGACGCAGACGAGCACCCTCTCGCCCGCGGCCCATGGGCCCTGGATGGCGTGCGACTGCATGTGATTGAGCAACTGCTCGTCGACACGCTGGGCGGTGCGGCGCAGCGCCAGTTCGCGCAAAGCCGTCAGATTGCCCGACGAAAAATAGTTCTCGATGGCGCGCTGCGCCGTGTTGGGGAAATAGACCTTTCCCTCTTCCAGCCGCTTGATCAGGTCGTCGGGCGTCAGGTCGATGATTTCGACATCGTCGGCCTGGTCGATGATGGAATCGGGAACCGTCTCGCGCACCCTGACCCGCGTGATCTGCGCGACGACGTCGTTCAGGCTTTCGACATGCTGGATGTTGAGCGTCGTGTAGACGTCGATGCCGCGCGCCAGGATCTCCTGGACGTCGAGATAACGCTTGGGGTGGCGGCTGCCGGGCGCGTTGGTGTGGGCGAGCTCGTCGACCAGAACCAATGCGGGGCGCCGGGCGAGGATGGCGTCGATGTCCATCTCGTCGAGGACGCGCCCCTTGTAGTCGATCTTGCGGCGGGGGATGACTTCGTAACCCTCGACCAGGGTCTGGGTTTCCCTGCGGCCATGCGTCTCGACGACGCCGATCACCACATCGATGCCGTCCGCCAGCCTGGCACGGCCCGACATCAGCATTTCGTAGGTCTTGCCGACACCGGGCGCGGCGCCGAGGAATATCCGCAGGCGGCCGCGTCCCTCCCGCTCGGCGTGCTCGAGCAGCGCGTCGGGGGAAGGTCGGTTTTCGTTGCTTCTGTCGTCCGGCATCAGGATCGATCATGGCGAGGTCCGGGGATGCTGTCGATCCCCGGACCTCTCCATCACCTATTTAGCCGCGTCGAGCGCCAGGTTGAGCGCCAGCACGTTGACGACAGGCTCTCCCATGAAGCCGAGCTCCCTGCCCTCGACCTGGCCGTCGACGAGCGCCTTGACCTTGGCTTCGTCGATGCCCCTGGCCTTGGCCACGCGCGGAACCTGGAAATAGGCGGCCTCCGGGCTGATCTGCGGGTCAAGGCCGCTGCCCGACGTCGTCACCAGATCCATTGGGACCGGTGCGTTCGGATTCTCCGCCTTCAGCTTCTCGGCATCGCGCTTGATGCGCTCGATCAGCTTGGGATTGGTCGGGCCGAGATTGGTGCCGCCGGAGGCGGTGGCATCGTAACCATTGCCGGCCGCCGAAGGCCTGCCATGGAAATACTTGTCGCTGGCGAAGACCTGGCCGATCAGCTCGGAGCCGATGACCGTTTTGTCCTTCTCGATCAGGCTGCCATTGGCTTGGTGCGGAAACAGCGCCTGGGCAATGCCGGTCATGCCGATCGGATAGATCAGTCCGGTCAGGACCGTGAAGAAGACGATCATGATGATCGCGGGTCTTATCTGGGTGAGCATGGATCTATTCCTTAAGCGAGGCCGAGGGCGGTGACGATCATATCGATCGCCTTGATGCCAACGAACGGCACGATGATGCCGCCGAGGCCGTAAACGAGGAGGTTGCGGCGGAGCAGGGCGCCGGCGCCGATGGCGCGATATTTGACGCCTTTCAGCGACAGCGGGATCAGCGCGATGATGATCAGCGCGTTGAAGATGATGGCCGACAGGATGGCGCTCTGCGGCGTGCCCAGATGCATGATGTTGAGCGCCTGCAACGGGCCGGTCGTCTGTCCCGGCGCGACGTAGAAGATCGCAAACATCGCCGGGATGATGGCAAAATACTTGGCAACGTCATTGGCGATGGAGAAGGTCGTCAGCGAGCCGCGTGTCATCAGCAGCGCCTTGCCGATCTCGACGATCTCGATGAGCTTGGTCGGATCGCTGTCGAGGTCGACCATGTTGCCCGCCTCGCGGGCGGCGACCGTGCCGGTGTTCATCGCGACGCCGACATCGGCCTGGGCAAGGGCCGGCGCATCGTTGGTGCCGTCGCCGCACATGGCGACCAGCTTGCCCTTGGCCTGTTCGTCTCGGATCAGCTTCAGCTTGTCCTCGGGCGTTGCCTGGGCGAGAAAGTCGTCGACGCCGGCTTCCGCCGCGATCGCCGCTGCCGTCATCGGATTGTCGCCGGTGATCATCACCGTGCGGATACCCATCTTGCGCAACTCGGCAAAGCGCTCCCTGATGCCACCCTTGACGATGTCCTTGAGGTGGACGACGCCGAGCAGGCGACCATTGCGCTCGACCGCCAGCGGCGTGCCGCCAGACTTGCCAATCTCGTCGGCGATCGCCTGGAGATCCCTGACGGTATCGCTGCCGGGACGCGTGCCGTGGGCGGCGACCGTCGACTGATTGACGTGGGCAAGCACGGAATCGACGGCGCCCTTGCGTACCGACGAGCCGTCGATGTCGACGCCGCTCATGCGGGTCTGCGCCGTGAAGGGCACGAAGGTGGCGTGCAATGTCGCCATGTCACGGGCGCGGATGCCGTATTTCTCCTTGGCCAGCACGACGATCGAGCGCCCCTCAGGCGTCTCGTCGGCGAGCGAGGCGAGTTGCGCCGCGTCGGCCAGTTCCTGCTCGGTGACGCCCTTGACCGGGCGGAATTCGGTCGCCTGGCGGTTGCCGAGCGTGATGGTGCCGGTCTTGTCGAGGAGCAGCGTGTCGACGTCGCCGGCGGCTTCCACGGCACGACCCGACATGGCCAGCACGTTGAAGCGCACCAGGCGGTCCATGCCGGCAATGCCGATGGCCGAGAGCAGCGCGCCGATGGTGGTCGGGATCAAGGTGACGAACAGCGCGACCAGCACAGTCACCGAGATATAGCCGCCGGAATAGGAGGCAAAGCTCGGGATGGTCGCGGTAGCCAGCACGAAGATCAGCGTCATGCCGACGAGCAGGATGTTGAGCGCGATCTCGTTCGGTGTCTTCTGGCGCGCGGCCCCTTCGACCAGTGAGATCATGCGGTCGAGGAAGGTGTGGCCGGACGCGGCTGATATGCGCACGCGGATCCAGTCGGACAGAACCTGCGTGCCGCCGGTGACGGCAGAACGGTCGCCGCCGGATTCGCGGATGACCGGTGCGGACTCCCCGGTGATTGCCGCCTCATTGACCGAGGCCACGCCTTCGATCACCTCGCCGTCGGACGGGATGATATCGCCGGCTTCGACCAGCACGATGTCGCCGACCTTCAGGCTGGTGCCGGGCACCAGCTTGAATTTGGAGCGGTCCTCGCCGGCCAGCAGCTTGGCCTGGGTCTCGGTGCGCGCCTTGCGCAGCGAGTCGGCCTGCGCCTTGCCGCGCCCCTCGGCGACCGCTTCGGCGAAATTGGCGAACAGCACCGTGAACCACAGCCAGATGATGATCTGCAATGTGAAGCGCAGGTCGCCGCCGCCGGTGATGAGGTCCCTGACGAACAGCACTGACGTCAGCGCCGAGACGATTGCGACGACGAACATCACCGGGTTGCGGGCCAGCGTGCGCGGGTCGAGTTTGCGGAAGGCACCGCCAATGGCGGGCCAAAGAATGCTGGCATCCACGATGCTGGCTGATTTTGTGTGACTCATTTTGAAGCTCCGGCTTCGCTGTTGTTGGGCGGCACCGGGTGATTGGATGCCGAAAAGGGTGGGCCGTAGACCAGCAGCCAAATCACGATCATGACGGCCGCAATGCCCAGGAACGTCGACACGGTCGGGAAGGGAGGAGGCTTGGCCTCCCCCTCGCTGTCGGCCGGCGGCCTGGCCTTGCGACGCTTGCTGCTGAACAAGGGCATGGCCGCCTCAGAAGGTTTGCCCATGGATCATCGCCAGGTGCTCGATGATCGGCCCGACGGCGAGCGCAGGGAAGAAGGTAAGGCCGCCGACGATGACGATGACGCCGATCAGCAGCCCGACGAACAGCGGCCCATCGGTCGGGAAGGTGCCTGCCGAAGCCGGCACGGTCTTCTTCGCCGCCAGCGAGCCGGCGATGGCGAGCGCCGGGATGATGACCAGGAAGCGGCCCATCAACATGCCGATGCCGATGGTGATGTTGTACCAGGGCGTGTTGCCGCTGAGGCCGCCAAAGGCCGAACCGTTGTTCGCCGCCGCCGAGGTGTAGGCGTAGAGCACCTCGGAGAAGCCGTGCGGACCGCCGTTGGCAATCGAGGCCACGGCGCTCGGCAGGACAACGGCGATCGCCGTGAAGATCAGCATGGCGAGCGGCAAGCACAGGATGGCCAGCATCGCCATCTTGACCTCCTTGGCCTCGATCTTCTTGCCGAGATATTCGGGCGTACGGCCAACCATCAGGCCGGCAACGAAGACCGCAATCACGATGAACATCAGGATGCCGTAGAAGCCGGCGCCGACGCCGCCGACGATGACCTCGCCAAGCTGCATGTTGATGAGCGGGATCATGCCGCCGAGCGCGGTGAAGCTGTCATGCATGGCGTTGACCGCACCGCAGGAAGCGGCCGTCGTGATGACGGCGAACAGCGCCGACAGAGCGATGCCGAAGCGGGTTTCCTTGCCTTCCATGTTGCCGCCGTCGATGCCCAGCGCATGGATCAGCGGATTGCCCGCGGCCTCTGCCCAGTAGCAGACGGCGACGCCGGCGATGAACAGCGCGCCCATCGATGCCAGGATCGCCCAGCCCTGGCGCTGGTTGCCGACCATGCGGCCGAAGACGTTGGTCAGCGCGGCACCCAGCGCGAAGATCGTCACCATCTGGATCAGGTTGGAGATGGCGTCGGGATTTTCGAACGGATGCGCGGCATTGGCATTGAAGAAGCCACCGCCATTGGTGCCGAGCATCTTGATGGCGACTTGCGAGGCCACCGGGCCAAGCGCGATGGTCTGCTTGGCGCCTTCCAGCGTGGTGGCGTCGACATACGGCCCAAGCGTCTGCGGTATGCCGAGCCGGACATAGACCAGGGTGAGCACGATGCAGAGCGGCAGGAGTACGTAGAGCGTGCAGCGGGTCACATCGACCCAGAAATTGCCGATCGATTTGCCGGAGGCGCGGGCAAAGCCTCGGATCAGTGCAATCGCGATGGCAATGCCGGTGGCCGCCGAAACGAAATTCTGGACCGTCATCCCGGCCATCTGCAGGAGATAGGACATCGTGCTTTCGCCACCGTAGTTCTGCCAGTTGGTGTTGGTCACGAAACTGGCGGCGGTGTTGAAGGCGAGCGCCGGATCGATCGCGCCCATGCCGGCGGGATTGTAGGGCAGACTGCCCTGCAGGCGCTGCAGGGCATAAAGCACCAGGAACCCGGCAAGGTTGAACAGCAGCAAGGCCACCGCATAGGCGGTCCAGTGCTGTTCCTCGCGTTCGCTGGTGCCGCAAATGCGGTAGAGCCCACGCTCGAGCGGGCCGAAGATCGGTGAAAGCGGCGTGCGATCGCCGTTGAAGACGCGGTGCATGTAGAAGCCAAGCGGCTTCGTCAGCAAAACGATGATCGCGCAGAAGACAAGGATCTGTATCCAACCGTTCAGTGTCATGGCTTGTGGCTTTCCGTGCCTTCAGAAGCGTTCTGGACGAACGAGGGCGTATGTGAGGTAGGCGAGCAGGAACAAGGTCACGCCGCCGCCGAGGATGTAATCGAAAAGCATGGCTCGATCCTTCAGCTCAAATTCTGTCGCAGGCTTTGACGTAGACCAAGGACAGGGCAAAAAACAAAACCCCTATCCCGAGAACAATAATGTCCATTGTGCTTGTCCCTTGCTTTGATTTTTCTACTCGGCAGCTGCCGGAGCAGGCCTGCAATTACGTGAAAGCGGCGCGCCGCATTCCTATTGGCGGCGTCCGACGTTTTTCCCATGCGGAATATGGAGCCGATCGCCATAAAGGTTCGAGACGGCGCGGGGCGGAAAGAAATAGGAATTTTATAAAGGTTTTTGCCGGCCCCGTCGGTGTCGGGGGAGATAGCGTCCCGATAAGGATTTATCGGGTTGGATCGCTCGACCGCCCTATGCCGCGCGGATGGAACGAATCAATCTGCGGGAGATTGTCGACCTGAGGGTTCACGCATCAGAGGATATGACGATGGCAAAGCAGAAAATGCTCGACGACCTGTTTCATGACACGCTGAAGGACATCTATTTCGCCGAAAAGAAGATATTGGCGACACTGCCGAAAATGGCCAAGGCCGCGCAAAGCGCCGAGCTGAAGGCCGCCTTCGAAAAGCACCGCACCGAGACCGAGGGCCACGTCGCCAGACTGGAGAAAGTCTTCGGCGTGATCGGCAAGAAGCCGGTCGGCAAGACCTGTGCGGCGATCATGGGTATCACCGAGGAAGGCGCCGAGATCATGGAGGAGTACAAGGGATCTCCCGCGCTCGATGCCGGTCTGCTGGCCGCCGCGCAGGCGGTCGAGCACTACGAGATCTCACGCTATGGCACGCTGAGGACGTGGGGCGGTGAACTCGGCCTGAACGAAGCCGTGACGCTTCTCGAAGCAACGCTGAAGGAAGAGAAGGCCACGGACGAGGCCCTGACCAAGATCGCGGAGACGGCGGTCAACGTAGCAGCCGAAGCGGCTTGAACGTCTCGCCCACAGGATCGGGGAGCCGCGTCTGGAATAAACTAACGCGGCTCCCGCATCATGCTGAGATAGGTGGGATCGAACTCGGCGATTTCCTGCAGCCGGTGCCAGTCGAGAATGGTCACCGTGTGGTTTGCCCAGTTGACGACCCCGACCTTGCGCAAGGCGCCGATAACCCGGTTCATGTGCACCACCGACAAGCCTAGCACATCGGCCAGTTCAGCCTGCGAGAGCGGCAGGTGAAAGCTCATGCCACTGGCCCGCTGCACCACCTGCAGCCGCACGAAGAGTTCACAGACGAGATGGGCCAGATGCGAGGTCTTGGAGCGCCGCCCCATGGCGACGATCCACTCGCGGTGGATGGCGCCGTCGACCAGCGTGTCCAGCCACAACAGCCGGGTCAGGTGCGGCGCCTGCTCGGTGATGGCGCGAAGCCGGCTATGGTCCGCGAACATGACATGACAGGGCGACAGAGCGACGATGCCGTGATCCATGGTCTTCAGCAGGAAAGCGTGGAGATCGACGAAATCGCCGGACACCTGCAATGAGGTGAACTGCCGGCCGCCATTCTCCAGCACCTTGTAGCGCGCCGCCAGCCCATCGAGGATCAGCGTCGAATAAGTCGGACGCGACCCCGATGCGACGATGTCCTGGCCGGTGGCGAAATGCCTCTCGAACGTCATGGCGCCGGCGAGCAGCGCCTTCTCGGCGTCTGACAGCGCGTCATGCTGCCCCAGGTTCAGATAGAGGGATTCAAGCACCGCAATCTCCGGCGAAAGGGCTTCGACAGCCGATCGCCATCTTGTTCTGTCGGAAGCAAAGGCGGCTTCGGCTGCATACGCCGTTGGCCGCTGCTAAGCATTAACATTTGTTAGCGCCTGCTTGTTCCGCGGCAAATGCCCCTCTGACGGAACAACTGGTTGGTCCGCGAATTGTCGGTTGAATATTTCGCCATCTCATCAGTCTGAGGTTCAGCCCATCATGCCTCGATATTATCTTGACCTCTACAATGGCGACGGTCTGACGGTCGATGATGACGGCCAGGTCTTCGAGACCCGCGAACGCCTACGGCGCGAAGCGATCCGCATTCTGCCCGACATCGTCCGCGACGAGATCATCGAAAACGGCCACACCGCCATCACCGTCAAGGTACGCGACGAGGAGGGACACCAGATATTCGAGGCGTCGCTCGTCGTCTCGTCAGGTTGGTGTGACTGACACCTCTCTATCCCGGAACATCTATGACAAAAGCCTTCCAACCATCATTTGTAATCGCCGCCCCCGCCGCAACGCTGCACCATGCGGGGCCGGAAGATGATGGAGGCGGCGATTTGTTCCAAATCAACGCTGGTTCGTAATGGAGTTAGCAGCACATGGTCCGTGCAAAAGTCGACACCCAGCGCGATGAGCGCGCCAAGCGTGAATCGCAGATCGTACTCGACGCCGAGCGGGCGGCCCGCGAAGCAAAGACAGCCAGATTGAGAGAGCTGCGCCTCGCAGCGCAGTCATCGCAAGAGCCCGATCCGACGAGGCCCAAGCCGACGCGTCGGCGCGCGCCTTCGAAAGGTTGATCGCCTACACCGTTGGGCAAAACATCATCGGCAGATGACGGCGATCCTTGTGATCGCCTTGCAACAAAGCGAAGCCCGGCTCGGGAAGGCCAAGCCGGGCTTTCGGTGGTGGCGGCGTTAGCCGCCACGACGGGAGGTGGCCTCAAACTCAGGCGGCGTAGCCGCCATAGCCGCGCGCGACGGCGCGCGCCACGATGTCCGGCTCGACTTCGGGCCAGAGGATGCCGGTTGCTTGTGCGAACTCGACGAGCGCATGGCGCGCCTCGTCCCTGGTGATACAGCCTTCCAGCGCAAGGCCGCACGCCTCCACGGCATTGCGATGGAGGGGGCCACGGCGCGAGGTCGTCCAATCGGTCAGGAAATCGTGCATTTCGGCCAGCGAGGCAATCTCGCGCTTGAAGCCAAGGCCGACGGTCAGTGCGACCGGTGAATGAAACAGCTTGTCGTGCATGAAGCAGGCTCCTGATTATAGCAGCGCCAGGAGAAATATCCGGGCTGGTCCACGGACGGGACGCCGTGAAACGCGCTGCGGGCCAAGCGGTTCCGGGCCGGGAGCATTTCATATGAAATGCGGCGGTCGTGCTCTGATCGCGATGCCCGCATCGTTCGCGTCAGCCCAGGCCAAACAGCGTTCGAATGGCCCGGAAATCATCGCTCTTGGGCGTTGTGCGCGGCCTGCAGACTGTCTTGTGAGACGTCCGCGGTGCGCCAGGGCTGCGCTGCGTCAGCGGCTGTCGTCTCACGCACCTCGCGCTGCGTCGACAGGCGAAGAACTGCCGCAAGACGGTTTCCCAGCGAGACGCCCGGCTTTTCGATCACAAGGTGCGCGACCAGCGCCATGAGGACCAGAAGCACCATCGCAATCAATATCACGAGCCAATATTGGGCGGCATTGTCCATGGCGAAGGCCCGCAGGGGGGCGATGGAGAACGTCGAGACGAAGGCAAGCCCTTGCAAGAGATAGATGCCAAAGCTGATCTCGCCCAGCCGCACTGAGCGGGAGGCCGTCAGCAGACCAAAGAAATCAGCGCCCGTCACCACCAGGAAGAAGGTGGCAATGCATAGCAGCATCGGCCCCGGCGCGTAGGCAGTCTTATAAACGGCGAAGATACACACCAGCATCACCAGGGCGGCGGCGGACAAGGCATGCCGATGCCACTTCACCAGCAGGCCTTGCGCTTCAAGCGTTGCGCACAACATTCCGCCCGCGAAAAGCCCCAGAAAGCCGAAGGCGGGGCGGCCCCCGTTCACTGACATGAGAATTGAAAACGCCAGGAGAAAGGCTGGCAAGCCCATGCGGGCCACCGGATGCCGGCTGAATATCGCCGCGATCGGCAGGCTGAAATACAACAGCCATTCATAGGGCAAGGTCCAGGTTACGCAGGCCAATACGCAGACGCGGGAACTCGAAAGCGGGACATAGCCGAAGACACCGAACAGCAGATTGAAAAATGCCCGCTCGTAGGTCGCGAAGGCCGAATAGTCGATCGCGCCATCGGCGACCTCCAAAGCCATCGCCGTACCGACGGCCAGAACATAGAGCGGCCCGATCCTGAAAGCCCGCTTGAGGAACAGGGTCGGAAAATCCACGGAGGACTTTGCCGACAGCAGTTTCCCCCAGAACAGATAGGCGGAGATGATGAAGAACAAGGATACGCCCACCTGTCCCAGTGGGCCATAGAATGCCGAAGGCGGATACTTCCATGCGCCGGTCGCCAGCATTTCATGGTAGATGACGGCGTGGTGAAGCACGACGGCAAGCGCCAGATAGCCTCGCATTCCGTCTATTGCCCGCACCCTGGAGGAGTTCGATTCGAAACCTACCCGCTGAAACAGCGGCATGCCCGCAAGCGGCCAAAGCAGCGCGACGACCACGAAAGCGGGCCAGATGTCATAAAGTCCAATCACGATTGCTCCGAGCCGATGCGCACAGCACGCTGAGTCGCCTTGTTGGACTATGCAACCTTGCCCGGAGCCCGCACAAGCGCTCGCCACCATCCGCCAACCGAACAATCACTGGCCTGCCCTGGCCGAAGCCGTCGAGCGCATGCACGACGACCGGTTCTTGTCGAGCACAAGGCCGCCCACAATGCACCGCGCTTGCTGGCCATGGTTGCCGTGGTGCTGGAACGGGAACTGTGGAGACCGCAAGACGGTGACGATAACCAGCCTGGAGAAAGTCACAACCTCGGTGACCGCGCCGTGGCGCGCACCGCCTTGCTCGTGACGCCCAACGAAGCCCGAATTATGTAGAACTGGAGTTCGCGAGTGGATCGATCTTCGTCAGGCGCTCTCTGGCCTCGATGACACGCTGCTGAGCGGCTCTTATCCTGCCGCAGAGCGCAATATTGATTCCCACCCCGCAATCTTCGTCCAGCATTTCCTTGGCGCGTCTGAGGGTGACCTCCGCCCGCTTAACTCGCCGGCGCGCCGACCGCGTGCGGTTCGTTCCGTTCAATCTGTGAAGGTCCAGACACCGGCCGCCCTAAACTGCGGATCTCGGAAAACCTAATGACGCTTCGGAGGCCTGCGCGCCCTATTGTTTGGTGTTGGATCTCTTGATCAGGCCATGGGCATCCCGCCGACGCCGCAGCGCATCATGCCTCGCACTGCCGAGGATGTCGAATCTTGCGATGCGTCCAAAACAGCAACATCACCTGTTCGGGGTCGGTGGCTTTGTACTACTCTTCGAATTTCACGGCGTACAGACGGCCACCTCGGAGTGTGCTATAGTGAAAGATAAGTTGGACTGAAGAAGTGCGGGTCGCATGCGTTTGGAGCTGGTGGTCGGCAACTTTGACTTATTGAGATGCAGACTAGCGAAAATACCGTGGAGGGGGATTTTTTAACATGGAGGACCCACAGCCCGCTGACCGCGCCTCAAAAATTATTAACAATACCAAGGTCATATTCGAAATACTTGGTATAATAGCGGCTGGGGTTTGGGCTTTTTTCGTTTTTGGAAAAACTCAAGACCCCCAATTCCATTCGCAATTGAACGTTTCGTCCAAGATAAATTTCTTTAGGTCCGTAAGCGAATCCGGCTCTTGCGTTACAGCGATCAACGTAACGATCTCCAACGATCGAAATGCTAGCGTTAAGGTAAAGAGCCTGAGCCTTCGAGTATGGCATTTCGACTTTCCGTCCTCTCAGAGCGGAGGGGGGTATTTTGACTACGAAGCGCTCAAGCAGACAAAACCGACCTGGGAGTTGCCCAAAGGAGCAGGGTCAGTGCTTATGGGACAATACTACCCGAAAACCGATTACGGATACCAGTTTCAATTTATTGGCGATAGAAAAGAGAGGTATGTATACTACATAGCCCAGATTGAAACTGACCCAGTTGAGGTCGGAATGGAAACTTTTTCTTCTTCTGAAACTGAAAATAATTGCAACAGAGTGTAAAATTCTCGAAGGGGATAACAGTTCGTCACAGGGCGACATCAGCTCCCTTCCACTCACCGGACAAATGAAACTTCCATGTCCGGCACGTCACCATTGACAAACGGCGTGGTCGGCAGGCCGTAATCGACAACCACCGGGTCGGCATCCAGGCTCCAGGCGATGACGCCCACATGGTTACTAGCCAATGCCTTTGCAGTTCGGATTGCCCGATCTTCGCTCTGCTGATCAGTCGGCCCGTACATCGGAAACAGTTCGCCATGGTTGCCTCGGTCGAACGCGACCACGACAATCAGCTTTCGTTTCTTCTGACTCGGCAGCACTAGAAAGCGCAACGGAAACAGCGGCACCCGGGAGTGCGCCGATCCGATAAGATTTCTGGGGCACCAGCATGGGGCACCGGCATTCAAAGTCGCCGCTAAAAACGGAGGAACTTCAAAACGTTAGGAAGTCCTTGATATACTGGCGGAGAGAGCGGGATTCGAACCCGCGTTACGGTCTCCCGTAAACACACTTTCCAGGCGTGCGCCTTCAACCACTCGGCCACCTCTCCGTCCGTGCCTTCGCGCCGGCCGGTTTCGCCGCGCGGGTTGGGGAGATGCATCTCCTTGGGGCCGCGGCGCGGAATGTCCGCGCCATGGATGCCGCCCAACCAGCGGACATCCTTCCCCGGCACCTGAGCCGTCGAAGCAACAGGCGCGGGGCTCATCTAGTCGATCCCGCGCCGAATGCCAAGCCATAACGGCACTCTATTCGCTTTGCCGGCCACATGGCGGTTCGCGGGGCCGCCCTCGCACCGGTTTCCGCCGGCGCCGGCGCCGAATGATGTGCACAGGCAAGGCCATAAGACCCGCCGCGCTTGACTTCGCCGCCGGCCACCTGTCGAGTGAGGCAGAGGCTTTGCGGGGGCATCGTCCGGACATGACATCGAGCAGCGAACAACCGAGTGGGCAGGCGCCGGCCGGCCGCCCGGGTGGCGACCTTTTTTACGTCCCGGTGGGCTGGCTCATCTTCGTCATGGCGTGGTCGGTCTATGGCCTGGCCTCGGCATGGTGGCTGGTTGGCAATTCCGGCCTGCCCGACAAGATCTTCTATTTCCTCGTTGGCGGGCTCGTCGCCAATGTCATCACCATCCTGTGGGGGCTTTACCTGCTCGGCCTCGCCTTTGGCCGTTCAGGGCGTTTCCCCCGCCATTTCACCATCTGGCAGATCGCCACCATCGTCTGGGTGCTGGCGAGACAGGCCTATGTGCTGACCGTGCCGGAATTCGTCTTCTCCGCCAGGAGCCTCGGCATCACCGCCATCGAGATCGGCATCGGCCTGCTTTGCATCTACCTGTTGCGCCCCGGCTCGGGCGCCGGGACCGTCTACGCCAGGCCGCAAACCGAAGCGCCGCCGGTCTTCGTTTCCATCATCGCCGCCTTGCTCGGCATCATTCTGGGCGCCGTCATCGGTGCCCTGGTCGGCTTCTTCGCCGGCTCGGTGATCGCCGATGTCGCCGAGGTGAGCTGCTTCGAGGGTGGCTGCGGCTATTTCGCCGCCTTCATCGGCCTGGCCGGGCTGGTGGTCGGCGCCATTGGCGGCGGCATTCTCGCCGTCTGGCTCGTCCATCGACGCAGGCGCAAGCCTGTGGCATAGGGACAGAAAAGCGCGGGCCTTCAAATCCGCGCATCGCGGTTGCGGGCGGGCCAGACAAATTCTATTTCTCGTTTCGGGACACGTGCCGGAGATCCCTTGGGAAAGCATCCAGGATCGGCCGGGGGAGAACCTGGATGTTTCGCTTCATTTTCCGCCTTGCCGCGATGGTCGCGCTGTCGGTCTCCGTCATCATGGCGGTGCTCGACACGACGCGCACGGTGGCGGCTTCGGCGCTTGTGCTGACCCCGCTCAATGCCAGCTGGCTGGCGGTGTCGCCGGAAACGCGGGCGGCCTTCGAAACCTTCGTCCGCGCCAAGGCCAGCCCGCTTTTGTGGGATGGCGCCATCGCCTGGGTGCTCGACCAGCCGGGATTTGCCGTGTTCGCGGTGCTGGCCTTCCTGCTCTACGCCATCGGCTACAGGCGCCAGCGGCGCACCGGCCAATTCGCCGCCAACTGATCGGCAAAGGTTCGCCAGGCAAGATCGAGCTGCGGCGCGGCCTGCCCCGGCACGCTTTTCCAAAAGGTCAAAATTCCGCGTGAATTTTGTTTCGGGCCGTGCCAGATTGCCGCCGAGCGGGAGGGGAATACACTCCTGGCTGACGTCGCATGCCGGCCGCAGAACCGGGCAGGCAGGCGGGGCGTAACGGAAAAAATAACCGACAGGGTGTGGATCACATGAAACGTATCGTTCTCGGCCTCCTGGCCGCAACCGCAATGGTTCTTCCGGCTTTCGCCGCGGATGTCCAGCCGGCCATCCTCTATGATCTGGGCGGCAAGTTCGACAAATCCTTCAACGAGGCTGCCTTCCATGGCGCCGAGAAGTTCAAGACCGAGACCGGCACGCCCTATGTCGAGTTCGAAGTGTCCAACGCCTCGCAGCGCGAGCAGGCGCTGCGCCGCTTCGCCGAGGACGGCCACAACCCGATCGTCATGGCGGGCTTTGCCTGGGAAGATGCGCTGAAAGCGGTCGCGAAAGATTATCCCGACCTCAACTTCGCCATCATCGACGATGCCGTCGATATGCCCAATGTCCGCTCGCTGGTGTTCAAGGAAAACGAGGGTTCCTATCTCGTCGGCATCATGGCGGCGATGGCCTCGAAGACCAAGAAGGTTGCCTTTATCGGCGGCATGGACATCCCGCTCATCCGCAAGTTCGAATGCGGCTATGTCGGCGGCGCCAAGTCGGCCGGCGCTACCGACGTCATTCAGAACATGACCGGCGACACCCCGGCCGCCTGGAACGATCCGGCCAAGGGCGGCGAGATCGCCAAGACGCAGATCGACCAGGGCGCCGACGTGGTCTACGCCGCGGCCGGCGGCACCGGCGTCGGCGTGCTGCAGGCGGCGGCTGATGCCGGCAAGCTCGGCATCGGCGTCGATTCCAACCAGAACGGCCTGCAGCCCGGCAAGGTGCTGACCTCGATGATGAAGCGCGTCGACATTGCCGTCTACACCGCCTTCATGGATGGCAAGAACGGCACCTTCAAGGGTGGCGTCGAGAATCTCGGCCTCAAGGAAGGCGGCGTCGACTACGCCATGGACGACAACAACAAGGCGCTGGTGACGGACGAGATGAAGGCGGCGGTCGAGAAGGCCAAGGCCGACATCATCTCCGGCAAGATTCAGGTGCACGACTACACGGCAGACAACGCCTGCCCTTATTGATCGGCAGAGACTGATTTGCGAACCGCCGGGTGAAAGCCCGGCGGTTCTGCGTCGGCCTATAGTTTTCCGACGAAATAGCCGAGCGCGAAGACCACTATCAGCACGACGGCGACGACAAATCCGCGCCGGCCGCCAAGCGAATGCACGCCAACGCCGTATGGTGACCGGGACAGGCTTCGGATCACCGTCTGCGGTTTGGCATCATTGCCGAGCCCAACGCTGCGCATCTGTGGCAATTCGGCGAGGCGTTGCGTCACCAGCGTCCAATGATTGGCAGGCAAGGCAGGCTTTTCGGCACGATCAAACACATGCATGCGTTCGGCAAGCTGCAGCACGGCGTCGCGGAAGGCAGGGTCTATCTCCAGATCGCGCTCGGCCCGTTCGCGATCGGTATCGTTCATCAGGCCAAGCACGTAGTCGCCGGCTCGCGCGATACGATCCCTTTCACCGACCATGGCTTGTTCCCTCCCCTCGTCCTCACCAATGCGGCGGCTTGGTCACCGGCACGTCGGGCGCCGCCTGCTCCTCCAGTGCCAGGAAGCGATCGGTCAGCGCGTCGAGCTTGCGCTGCATGCGCTCGATCACCGTCCACTGCTCGGCGATCTGTCCCGACAGTTCCTCGATGGTCCTTTCCTGCTCGGCGGCGCGGATTTCCAGCGTCGTCAGCCGGTCGGCGGGCATGTTCATTCGCAGTCCCTGATCTTGCACCACAATGCCTTGCGTCGTGATGCGAATTTCGACGCCGTCATATTAGCGAATATGAAGCCTGCGGACACGTTGGAAATTGACAAGCGCACCGGGATTTGCCGAGAGTGGATACTGCTCCGGCCAATTGGCACGGGCCGGGCGTCATGCTAGGCATTTTGACCAAGCGATAAAAAAATAAGAGTGGGACTGGCTGCATGGCGCAAGCCGCAATCGAACTGATCGGCATCAACAAGAGTTTTGGCGCCGTACGCGCCAACCGCGACATCAATCTGGAGATCGCGCGCGGCACCATCCACGGCATCGTCGGCGAGAACGGCGCCGGTAAGTCGACGCTGATGTCGATCCTCTACGGATTCTACCAGGCCGACAGCGGCGAAATCCATGTCGGCGGCAAGCCGGCATCGATCAAGACGCCCAATGACGCGATCGCGCTCGGCATCGGCATGGTGCACCAGCATTTCATGCTGGTCGACAATTTCTCGGTGCTGGAAAACATCATTCTCGGCGCCGAAAGCGATGCCCTCTTGAAAAGCAGCATTGCCAAGGCGCGCTCCGAACTCGACCGCCTCGAAAGGGAATATGGGCTCGAAGTCGACCCCGACGCCATCATCGAGGAACTGCCGGTCGGCCTGCAGCAGCGCGTCGAAATCCTCAAGGCGCTCTATCGCGGCGCCGAGATCCTGATCCTCGACGAGCCGACGGGCGTCTTGACGCCGGCCGAAGCCGACCATCTCTTCCGCATCCTCAAACAATTGAAGGAACAGGGTAAGACGGTGGTGCTGATCACCCACAAGCTGCGCGAGATCATGGCCATCACCGACAATGTCTCGGTCATGCGCCAGGGCACGATGGTGGCGACGCGCGAAACCAACAAGACGACGGTGGGCGAACTGGCCGAACTGATGGTCGGGCGGCGCGTGCTTTTGAGGGTCGAAAAGGGCGAAGCGGAAGCCGGCGCCGTCAAGCTCGCGGTCAAGAACCTGACGGTGAAGGATTCGCGTGGCGTCACCATGGTCGACGATATCTCCTTCGACCTGCGCGCCGGCGAGATCGTCGGCATCGCCGGCGTCGCCGGCAACGGCCAATCCGAGCTGCTCGAGGCGATTTCCGGCATCAGGCATGCCGTTTCAGGCTCGGTCATGCTCGACGGCAAGCCGATCGACCTGACGGGTGCCGCCGACCCCGGCGAATTGCGCGACCGAGGGCTGGCGCACGTGCCGGAGGATCGCCATCATGTCGGGCTGGTGCTGGCCTTCGAGGAGAACGAGAATTCCATCCTCGGCTATCACGACGACCCTCGCTATCTCAAAGGGCCGTTCCTCAACGTCGATGCCATCATGGCCGACGCCAAGGACAAGATCGAGAAATACGATATCCGTCCAGGCAATCCGCGCCTGAAGACGGCGAACTTCTCCGGCGGCAACCAGCAGAAGATCGTTCTGGCACGGGAGATGGAGCAGGATCCGGGTGTGCTGATCGTCGGCCAGCCGACGCGCGGCGTCGACGTCGGCGCCATCGAATTCATCCACAAGCGCCTGATCGCCATGCGCGACCAGGGCAAGGCCGTGCTGGTGGTCTCGGTCGAACTCGACGAGATCCGTTCGCTCTCCGACCGCATCCTCGTGATGTTTGCCGGCCGCATCGTCGGTGAGCGCGGTCCGGAAGCGACCGAGGGCGAGCTTGGCCTGCTGATGGCGGGCGTCGAGCGCCAGGAGGCAGCACTTTGAGCACGCCATACGCCAAACTGCCGGCCTGGGCCGATTATGGGCTGATCCCGCTGATCAACCTGGCGGTCGCCTTCATCGTCGCCGGCTTCGTCGTGCTCCTGGTCGGCGAGAACCCGTTCCGCGCCGCCGTCATCCTGGTTGAGGGCGCCTTCGGCAAGGGAACGGGCATCGCCTTCACCCTCTTCTATGCCACCACCTTCATCTTCACCGGGCTTTCGGTGGCGGTGGCGGCGCATTGCGGCCTGTTCAACATCGGCACCGAGGGACAGGCCTATATTGCGGGCCTGGGCATCGCCATCGTCTGCCTGTCCTTCGACAGCGTGCTGCCCTGGTGGCTGACATTTCCGATGGCCATCGTCGCTTCGGCGCTTGTGGGCGCGTTGTGGGCGCTGATCCCCGCCTACCTTCAGGCCAGGCGCGGCTCGCACATCGTCATCACCACCATCATGTTCAACTTCATCGCCGCCTCGATCATGGTCTATCTGCTGGTCGGACCGCTGAAGCCGGCGGGGTCGCAGGCACCGCAGACCCGCAACTTCCTTGCCGGCGCCGAACTGCCGAAACTCAACTGGATCATCGAGCTGTTCGGCGCCAAGATCCGCTCGGCGCCGCTCAACGTCACCTTCCTGCTGGCGCTGCTCATGGCCTTCCTGGTCTGGCTGCTGATCTGGCGCACCAAGCTCGGCTATGAGATGCGCACCTATGGCCATAGCCCCAAGGCGGCGCGCTATGCCGGCATTTCGGAAACCCGCATCATCATCACCGCGATGATGATCTCGGGCGCGCTGGCCGGCATGATGGCGCTCAATCCGGTGATGGGCGACCAGCACAATGTCGCGATCGACTTCGTCTCCGGCGCCGGCTTCGTCGGCATCGCCGTGGCGCTGATGGGGCGCCTGCATCCGGTCGGCATCGTGCTGGCGGCGGTCCTGTTCGGCATGCTCTATCAGGGCGGCGCCGAACTCGCCTTCGAAATGCCGGCGATCAGCCGCGACATGATCGTCATCATCCAGGGCCTGGTGATCCTGTTCGCCGGCGCGCTCGAACACATGTTCAGGCCTTACATCCAGGCGCTGTTCGCCTCGTTCAGTCCGAGATCGGTCGGCATGGAAGCGGTCAAGGGAAAGGGCGCCTGAGATGGATGTCTTTATCGCCATCGTGCAGATATTGGACTCGACCATCCGCTTGTCGGTGCCATTGCTGCTCGCCTGCCTCGCCGGCCTCTTTTCCGAGCGTTCCGGCATCTTCGACATCGGGCTGGAAGGCAAGATGCTGGTCGGCGCCTTCGCCGGCGCCGCCGCTGCTTCTGTGTTCCATTCGGCCTTTATTGGCCTTGGCATGGCGATCCTGATCTCGGTCGCCTTCGCCATGGTGCACGGCTTCGCCTCGATCACCCACCGCGGCAATCAGATCGTTTCCGGCGTGGCGATCAATTTCATCGCCGCCGGATCGACCATCATCCTCGGTCAGGCCTGGTTCCAGCAAGGTGGGCGCACGCCGGCGCTGCAGCCGGGCGAGCGGTTCGACGCGATTGTCTGGCCCGGCGCCGAGGCGGTCAGGGGCGTGCCGATCATCGGGCCGATCTATGCGGAACTGATCTCGGGCCATTCGCTGCTGGTCTACCTCGCCTTCCTGATGGTGCCGTTCACCTGGTGGGTGCTGTTCCGCACCCGCTTCGGCCTCAGGCTGCGCGCCGTCGGCGAGAACCCGGCCGCCGTCGACACCGCCGGCATTTCGGTCGCCTGGCTGCGCTACCGCGCCCTCATCTGCACCGGCATCCTCACCGGCGTCGCCGGCGCCTATCTGTCGATGGTGCAGAATGGCGGCTTCGTGAAGGATATGACCGCCGGCAAGGGCTACATCGCGCTGGCCGCGCTGATCTTTGCCAAATGGAAGCCGGTCAACGCCATGTTCGCTTGCCTGCTGTTCGGTTTCCTCGACGCGGCGGCGATCCGCCTGCAGGGATCACCGCTGCCGATCATCGGCAAGGTGCCGGTGCAGTTCATGCAGGCCTTGCCCTATATCCTCACCGTCATCCTGCTCGCCGGCTTCATCGGCAAGGCCATCCCGCCGCGTGCAGGCGGCGTGCCCTACGTCAAGGAACGCTAATGCATGTCGCCCAAAAGTGACCTCGGTTTTGGGAGAACGACATGCATAAAACAGAGAGTTTAAGCGCGTCGCCTGAATCCGTTTCGACGCGACGCGCTTAAGGGTTGACGGCCCGGCGCGTGCCTCGCGCCGGGTTTTGGACACGATCATCGGAGAGAACAACTGAAATGTCGCATGATCTGTTCGAAGCGGCCAGAGCCGCCATGGCCAAGGCCTATGCGCCCTACTCGAAATTTCCGGTGGGCGCGGCCTTGCGCACCGAGGACGGACGCGTCTTCACCGGCGCCAACATCGAAGTCGCCTCCTATCCGGAAGGCTGGTGCGCCGAGACCACCGCGCTCGGCCACTACATTATGGGCGGCGGCGGCAAGATCGTCGAAATAGCCGTCCTTGCCGAACGCATGGCCAAATGCTCGCCCTGCGGCGGCTGCCGCCAGCGGCTGGCCGAATTCTGCCAACCGGACACAAAACTCTACCTCTGCGACAATACGGGCGTGGCCGAGACCGTGACCATGGGTGACATGCTGCCCTATGGTTTCCGCGGCGACATCTTGAAATGAGGAATTGGCTCAAATGAAGAGCGGGCTGCAATGACCGAAAAGGCGGTGGACCATCTGATCGAAAGGCTGGACGGCCTGGCGCCGTCGACGGCACTGGTGCTGGGATCGGGCCTCGGTGTCCTTGTCGACCGGATCGAGCACCCGATCCGCGTCCCCTATGCCGACCTGCCCGGCTTTCCCAGAAGCGGCGTCAGCGGCCATGCCGGCGAAGTGGTGGCGGGCCTGTTTGCCGGCAAGCCGGTGCTGATGCTGTCCGGCCGCGCCCATTATTACGAGCACGGCAACGCGGCGGCGATGCGCCCGGTGCTGGAAGTGCTCGCCGGCATCGGCATCACCAAACTGATCCTCACCAACGCCGCCGGTTCGGTCGACCCGGACATGCCGCCGGGCTCGGTGATGATGCTCACCGACCACATCAATTTCTCCGGCAGCAATCCGCTAATCGGCGAGCCCAGCGACCGCCGCTTCGTCGGCCTGACCGAAGCCTATGATGCCGGCATCCGCAAGGCGATCGAACGCGCCGCCAAGGCAACCGGCACCGCGTTGCACAAGGGCGTCTATATGTGGTTTTCCGGCCCGTGCTTCGAAACGCCGGCCGAAATCCGCATGGCGCGCATCATGGGCGCCAACGCCGTCGGCATGTCGACCGTTCCGGAAGTCATTCTCGCCCGTTTCCTTGGCCTGCGCGTCGCCGCCTGTTCGGTCATCACCAATCTGGCGGCCGGCATGACCGGAGCCGAGCTTTCGCACCAGGAGACCAAGGACATGGCGCCGGTCGGCGGGTCGCGGCTGGCAACGGTCCTGCACAGAGTGTTCCGCGACGGACTGCTGGAGAGCTGATGCTTCCGCAGGAAATCATCCGCCACAAGCGAGACGGTCACAGGCTCTCGGCCGGTGAAATCGCTGCCTTCATCGGCGGCGTGACCTCGGGCGCCGTCACCGATGGCCAGGCCGCGGCTTTCGCCATGGCGGTGTTCTTCAACGGCATGAACCGCGACGAGGCCGTGGCGTTGACGCTGGCCATGCGCGATTCCGGCGATGTGCTCGACTGGTCGGACCTGCCCGGCCCGGTCACCGACAAGCATTCGACCGGTGGCGTCGGCGACAATGTCTCGCTGATGCTGGCGCCGATCGTCGCCGCCTGCGGTGCCTATGTGCCGATGATTTCGGGCCGCGGCCTTGGTCATACCGGCGGCACTCTGGACAAGATGGATGCGATCCCCGGCTACATCACCCAGCCCGATCTCGCGTTGTTTCGCCAGGCGGTGCTGGAAACCGGCTGCGCCATCATCGGCCAGACCGCCGATCTGGCGCCCGCCGACCGCCGGCTCTATGCCATACGCGACGTCACCGGCACCGTGGAGTCGGTCCCGCTGATCACCGCCTCGATCCTGTCCAAGAAGCTGGCCGCCGGTCTGGGCTCGCTGGTGCTCGACGTCAAGGTCGGCAATGGCGCCTTCATGGAGAAGTCGCGCGACGCGACCGCGCTCGCCAACAGCCTGGTCGAGGTCGCCAGCGGCGCCGGACTGAAGGTCTCGGCGCTGATCACCGGCATGAACGAACCGCTGGCCTCGGCCGCCGGCAATGCCGTCGAGGTGCGCAGCGCCGTCGATTTCCTCACCGGCCGTCTGCGCGACCGGCGGCTGGAGGATGTGACGCTGGCGCTGGCCGCCGAAATGCTGCAGTCGACGGGACTGGTGTCGTCCAACCAGGATGGCTTGCGGCGCGCCACCGAGACGCTCACCAGCGGCCGCGCCGCCGCCACCTTCGCCCGCATGGTGGCGGTGCTCGGCGGCCCCGCCGATTTCATCGAGAAGCCGGAAAAATATTTGGCCGTGGCAGCCACGGAATTCGCGGTCAGGGCGACGACGGACGGCTTCGTCACCGGCATCGCCACCCGCGACATCGGCCTTGCGGTGGTTGGCCTGGGCGGCGGGCGCACGAGGCCTGACGACAAGATCGACCCCAGCGTCGGCATCACCAGGCTGCTGCCCATAGGCGCGGAAGTCCATGCCGGAGACGCGCTGGCACTGGTCCACGCCCGCTCGCCCTCCGATGCCGAGGCGGCCGCCGCCACCGTGGTTTCGGCCTATGCGATCGGCACCTCGAAGCCGCCGGCGGACAAAACCGTCATCCGGCGGATCCTGCCGCGCGGTTGATTATTGGATGAGCAGCAGCGTACCGTTTTCGGCCTGATATTTGCCGAGCCGGCTGAGGAAGCTCATGCCTATCAGATTGGTGCTGAGCGCCCTGTCGTCGAGCACGATGGCTTGCACGCCGTCGACGCTGATGCTGCCGATCTGCAGGCGGTCGATCGTCACCACCGCCGCCTTGATCGAGCCGTTGGCGGTGTTGACCTCATGGCTGAAATCGGACGGATTGAGCGACAGCCCGATCCTGCGTGCCGTCGAGGTGTTGACGGCGACCAGCGTGGCGCCGGTGTCGATCATGCCGTCGACCTGACGGCCGTTGAGCTTGAAGGTCGACGAGAAATGCCCGCGCCCGTCCGCGGTGACGACGACCTTGCGGCCGGTCGCCAGCGGCGCCGCCGGTCTGTCGGGAACCGACGCCAGGTTGACCTGCGGTTGTGCCTCGACCTCGGGCCTGGCCGTCACCGTCGATTTCAGCAGGTCTTCGAACATCCGCGGATTCGACTGATAGACGACCGGGATCGATGCCGATGTCCCGGCAAAGACGCTGAGGATGAGAAGCTTGCGCAGCATGGATCGGCCTTCGTGAGAGCCAATCGTTTAGCCCCGGCATGGTATTTGCCGCTTTAACGGGGGCTAAAACCGCGCCGTTGCGTAAATATTCGGTAAACAGTACCAGGAATTTTGCCTGCTGCTATTTCGTCCCGTACATGCGGTCGCCGGCATCACCGAGGCCGGGCATGATGTAGCCCTTCTCGTTGAGCTGGCGGTCGATGGAGGCCGTGAAGACCGGAACGTCCGGATGCGCCTTGGTGAAACGCTCGATGCCTTCGGGCGCCGCCAAAAGGCAGAGGAAGCGGATGTTGGTGGCGCCGCGCCCTTTCAGTTTGTCGATCGCCGCGATCGCCGAATTGGCCGTCGCCAGCATCGGATCGACGACGATCACCAGCCGGTCGGCGAGATCGCTTGGCGCCTTGAAGAAATATTCGACCGCCTCCAGCGTCTCGTGGTCACGATAGAGGCCGATATGGGCGACGCGCGCCGCCGGCACCAGGTCAAGCAGGCCTTCCAGCAACCCGTTGCCGGCGCGCAGCACCGAAGCGAACACCAGCTTCTTGCCCTCCAGCGTCGGCGCTTCCATGGTCTCGATCGGCGTTTCGATCGTTGTCGTCGTCAGCTCGAGATTGCGCGTGACCTCATAGCCGAGCAGCAGCGATATCTCGCGCAACAGCCGCCTGAAACCGGCCGTGGACGTCTCCTTCTTTCGCATGATGGTCAGCTTGTGCTGGACAAGCGGATGGTCGACGACGGTGACGCCCTTCATGATGTTCTCCTGATGCGTGTCGCCCGGCGCGCGGACGCGCTTCAGGCAGCTGGAACGACCCTAGCGACTATGGACCGGCCAAGGAACCGCTTGGCCGCCATCGACCACAGCTTTGTCGGAAGAAAATCAGCGCGCCGCGCCGTTCAGCCGGGCTAGAAGTGCCGCTTTGGTCTTCCTGTCGACAAAGGCGGCTTCGATGGCGGTTCTGGTGACGGCGGCAAGCGCCTTTTCGTTCATCGCAAAATGCTCCGCCGCGATATCGTATTCTCGCTTCAACGACGTCCAGAAATAGGGCGGGTCGTCGGAGTTGAGCGTCACCTTGCAGCCGGCGGCCTGCAAGGCGGGAAACGGATGGTCGGCAAAACTGTCGAACACCTTGAGCGCGATGTTGGAGCCGGGGCAGCACTCCAGGACGATGCCTTCGTCGGCGATGCGCCGGACAAGGTCCGGGTTCTCGATAGCGCGCACGCCGTGGCCGATGCGCGAGGGGCGGATATGGTCAAGCGCCGCCTGGACCGTCTCCCAGCCCGTCAGCTCGCCGGCATGGATGGTGATGCCGAGCCCGGCCTCGCGCGCGATCTCGAAAGCCCTGACATAGTCCTCCATCTCGCCCACGCGTTCGTCGCCGGCAACGCCGAAGCCAGTGACCAGCGGATTCCCGCAGCGCGCCGCGAAGCGTGCCGCCCGTTCGATCGATTCCACGCCGACATGGCGCACGCCGGTGACGATCATGCGGCCCTCAATGCCGGTCTTGGCCTTGGCGCGCAGCATGCCTTCGCCCAGCGCATCGGTATAGGCCTTGGGCGAGAGCCCGGCTTTCGTCGCATGGTCCGGCGAGGTGAAGACTTCGGAATAGATGGCGCCATCGCGGGCAAGACTGGTCAGATAGTGATCGGCCAGCCGCGCGTAATCCTCTTCGGTGCGGAACAGATCGGCGGAAAAATCGTAAGCCGCGAGGAAGGACGTAAAATCGTGCCAGACGAAGGAACCGTTCTGGATATAGGGCGAGGCATCCTCGCCGTATTTCTGCGCCTGGCGGATGACGAGCTCTGGCGCCGCTGCCCCTTCAATATGGCAGTGCAGTTCCGCTTTCAAAGGCATTCAAACATCCCGTCGGTCAGTCCAGGTCTTGAAAACCCACCACCTGGAAGCGCGGCTGAACACCGCGCCTTAAACAATAGCGCCCACAGCATCGATCGGCTATGGTCCCGCCGGTTTTATGACGGATCAAAAAAATGTCAGTTGAGAGAACCACGGCCGCGGGCGGCATGGAAACCTCCTATGGTTTCAAGCGTGTGGGGGAAGGCGAGAAGCAGTCCCTGGTCAACGATGTTTTCCACAAGGTCGCCAATCGCTACGACCTGATGAACGACCTGATGTCGGCCGGCCTGCACCGGCTGTGGAAGGATGCCATGGTCACCTGGCTCAATCCGCCGAAGCGGGCGGGCTGGAAGGTCCTGGATGTGGCCGGCGGCACCGGCGACATCGCCTTCCGCATCGTCGATGCCAGCCATGGCAGCGCCCACGCCACCGTGCTCGACATCAACGGCTCGATGCTCGCTGTCGGCCGCGACCGGGCCGAAAAGAAAGGCCTGTCCGGCAACACCGATTTCGTCGAGGCCAATGCCGAGGAACTGCCCTTCACCGACGCCACCTTCGACGCCTACACCATCGCATTCGGCATCCGCAACGTGCCGCGCATCGATGTCGCGCTCGCAGAAGCGTTCCGCGTGTTGAAGCCCGGCGGCCGGTTCCTGTGCCTGGAATTTTCCGAGGTCGAGATGCCGTTGCTCGACAAGGCCTATGAAGCCTGGTCGTTCAATGCCATCCCCAAGATCGGCAAGATGGTTACCGGCGACGGCGAGCCCTATTCCTATCTGGTTGAATCGATCGCGAAATTCCCCAACCAGCAGAATTTCGCGGCAATGATTTCCCGCGCCGGTTTCGACCGTGTTTCCTTCCGCAACTATTCCGGCGGTATTGCCGCGCTTCATTCGGGCTGGAAGCTTTGAGGCTGGCCCGCATTTCCCATTCTCGATATGGCTCATGCCGGTCTCAAGAACCGGCCTTGGTGCGGCCATGAGCAGCGTCGGCGCCGGTTTCAGGCTCGCGCGGGCCGGCTGGGTGCTGGTGCGCGAGGGCGTCATCGCCGCCCTGCCGGGCGAGGAACTGTCAGGCCTGCCGAAATTCGGCTGGCGGCTGGCGCGGCTGTTCACCCGCCGCCGCGCGCTCGCCTATCAGCGCAGCGACCGGCTGGCCAAGGCAGTGGTCCGGCTCGGCCCGTCCTATGTCAAGCTCGGCCAGTTCCTGGCAACGCGGCCCGACGTCGTCGGCAACGACATGGCGCTCGATCTCGCCATGTTGCAGGACAAGATGCACACCTTCCCGAGAACTGAGGCGGTAGCGGCCATCGAAGCCTCGCTCGGGCGCAAGGTGAGTGATCTCTACGCCGAGTTCGGCGACCCCGTCGCCGCCGCTTCGATCGCCCAGGTCCATGCCGCCGAAGCCATCCATGATGGCGCTGCCGCCAAGGTCGCGGTGAAGGTCATCCGGCCCGGCGTGCGCCGCCGCTTCTTCCAGGATCTCGAAAGTTATTTCCTCGCCGCCCACCTGCAGGAGAAATACATCCCCTCCTCGCGCCGCCTGCGGCCTGTCGAGGTGACCGAGACGCTGGCGCAGACAACCAAGATCGAGATGGATTTGCGCCTCGAGGCGGCGGCGCTCTCCGAACTTTGGGAGAACACCAAGGACGATCCGGGCTTTCGCGTGCCATCCGTCGACTGGGAGCGCACCGGCCGTGACGTTTTGACCATGGAATGGGTCGACGGCGTCAAGATGAACAACATCGCAGGCCTGGAGGAGGCCGGCCACGATCTGAAGGCGATCGCCGCCAATCTCGTCCAGTCATTCCTGCGCCATACGCTGCGCGACGGCTTCTTCCACGCCGACATGCATCCGGGCAATCTGTTCGTCGAGGAGGACGGGACCATCGTCGCCGTCGATCTCGGCATTGCCGGACGGCTCGGCAAGAAGGAGCGCCGCTTCCTCGCCGAAATCCTCTACGGCTTCATCATGCGTGATTATCTGCGCGTCGCCGAAGTGCATTTCGAGGCCGGCTACGTGCCGCGCCAGCACAATGTCGCGGCCTTCGCGCAAGCGATCCGCGCCATCGGCGAGCCGATCCACGGCCAGCCGGCCGAGACCATTTCCATGGCCAAGCTGCTGACGCTGCTGTTCGAGGTGACCGAACTCTTCGACATGGCGACGCGGCCGGAACTGATCCTGTTGCAGAAGACCATGGTCGTGGTCGAGGGCGTGGCGCGCACGCTCGATCCGGCCTTCAACATGTGGAAGACCGCCGAGCCGGTGGTCGGCAGCTGGATCGCAGGAAACCTTGGCCCCCGCAGCATGATGATCGATGCGCGCGACGGCGCCAAGGCGCTGCTGACGCTCGCCCGCCAGGCGCCGGAGCTTGCCGCCCGCACCGACCGGCTGTCGCGCGAGATCGACCTGATGGCCGAGCACGGCCTGCGTTTCGACGAGACCACGGCGCGTGCCATCGGCAAGGCCGAGGCGCGCTACAGCCGCTCCGGCCGCGTCGCGCTGTGGGTGATCGCGCTGACGCTGGTCTATATCGCATGGAAGATTCTTTAGACCTGAAAAAACGAAGGGTGAGCCGCAACTTGCGGCAAATTGATTGCATTGCTATCATCGCCTTCGACCGGCATGAGCAAAGTGCAATCACATGGCAAGCATCACGATCCGCAACCTTGACGATGAGGTCAAGGAGCTGCTGCGCCGATTGGCGGCGGAAAACAACCGTTCCATGGAGGAGCAGGCCAGGGTGATGATCCGGGCCGCCGTCGACGGCCAGATCGGATCCGGCCGCATCGACCAGATCGAAAACACCTTGCGCGAACTGACCAGCATGCACAGTGCGGCGACCGCGGTTGCGGCCCCTGCGGGCAAGATCCTTCCGCGGGGCACGCTTTCCGGCAAGTGCATCCTGCTTATCATCGGTGGCGGCATCGCCGCCTACAAGGCGCTGGACCTGATCCGCCGGCTGCGCGAGCGTGGTGCGGCAGTAAGGGTGGTGATGACTGCCGCAGCGCAGGAATTCGTCACCACGCTGTCGGTTGGCGCGCTGTCGGCCGACCACGTCTTCACCGAACTGTTCGACCGCAATGACGAGCACGATGTCGGCCATATCAGGCTGTCGAGGGAGGCCGATCTTCTGGTCGTGGCTCCCGCCACCGCCGATCTGATGGCCAAGCTCGCCAATGGTCACGCCAACGATCTGGCCTCCACTGTGCTGCTGGCCACCGACAAGCCGGTACTGATGGCGCCGGCGATGAATCCGAAAATGTGGTCGCATCCGGCCACCCGCCGCAACCGCGCGACCTTGGGCAAGGACGGCGTCACTTTCGTCGGCCCTGCCAGGGGCGAGATGGCCGAAAGCAACGAGGCCGGTGAAGGCCGAATGGCTGAACCGCTGGAGATCGTCGCCGCAGTCGAGGCGCTGCTCGATGCCGGCCCCAAGCCGCTGGCGGGGCGTAGGATCATCGTCACCTCCGGCCCGACGCATGAGCCGATCGACCCGGTGCGCTATATCGCCAACCGTTCCTCCGGCAAGCAGGGCCACGCCATCGCCGCCGCATTGGCAAGGCTTGGCGCCGATGTGCGCCTCGTCTCCGGTCCCGTGAGCATCGCCGACCCGGCTGGCGTGAGGACTATTCATGTCGAACGTGCGCAGGAAATGCGCGATGCGGTCGAACAGCTTTTGCCCGCCGATGCCGCGGTGTTCGTCGCCGCCGTCGCCGACTGGCGCAGCGAGAATTCGGCCGGCGAAAAGATCAAGAAGGTGGCGGGCGAAGGACCGCCGGTGCTGCGCATGGTGGAGAACCCCGACATCCTTGCCGGCGTCGGCCATCACAGCCAGCGACCCGGCCTGGTCGTCGGCTTCGCCGCCGAGACGCAGGATCTCTTGCGCAATGCCCGGGCCAAGCTCGCGAAGAAAGGCGCCGATCTGATCGTCGCCAACGATGTGTCGCACGAAAGCGGCATCGGCCCTTCAGGCGTCATGGGCGGCGATCGCAACCGGGTGCGGATCGTGTCGAAGGCCGGCGTCGAGGAATGGCCCGAAATGACCAAGGACGAGGTGGCGGCGCGGCTCGCCACCCTCATTGCCGAGCGGCTGAAAACGATCGTCGTTTGACGTGTATTGGAGCAATTCCAGGAAAAGTGTGAGCGGTTTTCCCTGGAAAAGCGCGGAGCGCCTTCCCTAGGGAATTGCGAACATCAAAGACTACACGCGACGCCAGCTGGACGCCGCGCATCAGATTCCGGACTGAGCGGTCAGTTTGACAAGAGCTCCGCCGTACGGGCGAGCGCGCCGCCGAAACCGTTGAGCGGAATGGAAAAGCTCACCGCTTGTCCCGTATCCGCCGCGAAGGCGTCGATCTTCAGCGTCGTGCCATTCTTGAGCAGCGGCGTGACATTGGCGTCGAACGCCACCGGCACCAGGCAACCGACGGCCTGGCAAGTGTTGAATGCCAGGCTGCCGTCCAGCTTCTGGTCATCGATGGTCAGGGTGACGCCTTTGGCGAGCGCCAGCCCAAACGGCAGGGCAAGAGTGCCTGTCGCCTCGTCGCCGGTCTTGCTCGACAGCTCGATCGCCAGCAGCCGCTGGTTGCTCTGTTTGTTGAACTGTTGGTGCGACAGGCTGCAGACCTTGTTCGTGCCCGATATCTGGCAATTGACCGTCCAGTCGCCATGGGTTTCGGACAAGGCCGATGCCCCGCCCGGCAGTTGTGGCGCATCGGCCGCGGCGGGCGGAGCCGCCACCTTGTCGCCTTTGGTCTGCGCGGCCACGGCCGGCACACCGGCGATGCAGGCCGCACCCAGCATCGCAACCAAATACGCGTATTTCCTCATCAAGACCTCTCCCGCCCGGCTCCGCCTCGAGCCAGCCTGGAAACTGACCTTGAGAGGCGCGCTGACTGCATTCTGTTTGACCGTTTCCCCGAAGACGCCATTGTCCCTGGCGGACATGCCGGCGCCATTCAGCTCGAGGCCGGCGCCGACCCGATAGAGCGGCGAATCGATCGCTTCCGTCAAGTGCAATGCGAGGTTGCCGGGCAGATTCTCCGCCACCGCGAAGCGGCCTTCGATCTCCGCTCCTTGTGTTGAAGAAGAACTCTGCCCCCGGGCCTTCGATAGAGGCGATGCTGGCGCGATGTCCGTGCCGGTCTCCAGCGCTGGCGTCGCCTGCAATCCGTGGCCGCTGGCCGGATGGCCGGGACAGGGCGGGGTCACGATTGATTTCAAGGCGACCGATGGACCGCCATGGCATCGCCGGACAAACACCCTATATTGCGGGAATGAACAGGATTTTTAGCAAGAATGTGCCGATGTCGGCGCGCCGACTATTGATGAGACTTGCGTCGGCGGTGCTGGCCGCTACTTTTTTAGCCGGCTTTGCGCTGCACGCTTCCGCGCAGGTGGCCAATCCCGCGATCAACAGCAACGCGCCGATCCAGCAGAACGATCTGCAGGCCTTGCAGAGCCGCATTCAGCGGCAGCAATTCCAGCAGCAGCAACAGCAGTACCGCGACCAGGACCGCGTGATCGTCCAGCAGCCACCGCCGGTCGTGCCACGGGTCAGGCCGGGCTGCCAGACGCAGATCATCGGCAGCACGGCCGTGAGCAATTGCCGCTGACAGGCGGGCTTCTTTTATTTAGCCGACTTACATGGTAGGGGACCTTGAGGGTACCCCTGCGGCAGTTTGGGTTTGCAAAGGCGCCGCGTCACGCTATGGGGCACTGACCGACTGGACTATTGTAGATGAAAACCACGAAGAAAAAGGCCGCACGCCGGGCCAAGAAAGGGGAAAGAATCCGCCAGGTGGCGGCGATCCCCTTTCGCTTGACCGCGGATGGGAGTTTCGAGGTGATGCTGGTCACGTCGAGAACGACGAGGCGCTTCATCGTCCCCAAGGGATGGCCGATGAAAGGCAAGAACGGACGCAAGGCCGCCACCATCGAGGCGATGGAAGAAGCCGGCGTGCTTGGCAAGACCCTGAAGCAGCCGGCCGGCACCTATTCCTACTGGAAGCGGCTGGCCAACCGCTTTGTCCATGTCGATGTCATCGTCTACCTGCTTGAAGTGACCGAGGAACTGGCCAACTGGCAGGAGGCCAAGCGGCGACAGCGGGCATGGCTGACGCCGGCCGACGCGGCGATGTTGATCGACGAACCGGATCTTTCGACGCTGGTGAAGACCCTGACACTTCCCCAGCCCACGCCGACCGATGCAACCTGAGGACAATTCCTCAGCCGCTCCCACCCCCTTTTCGGGAAGAGGGCGTACCGGCATGCCGGTATAGACCCACAACCATTCGCGCGGCAGCAGCCCCTTGTTGCGCTCGCTTTGCTGCGACTGTTCCCAGGCGTGCGCCAGGATGCCGACGGAACGTGACAGCACGAAGAGCCCGCGCGTCAGCGGCGGCGGGAAGCCGAGTTCGCATAGATGACGGCCGTGGCGCCATCGATGTTGAGCGGTATCCTCTTGCCCTTGCGGCGTGCGACCTCCGCCTCGATCGCCTCGGCGATGTCGGCGAACCCTCCATTGACGACGCCACGCGTGGCAAATTCGCGGGTCAGTTCCGGCAGGCGCGGTGCGCGCGGATCGACCGGGTGAAAGCGGTGGCCGAGCCCCGGCACATAACCCCTTTCCTCGACGAAGAACCGGTCGAGCCGTGCCGAGACCGCCTCCCAAACGCCGCCCCGCCATCGATCGCCTTGGCGATATCACCGTAGAAGGACTGCGCCTGTTCGCCGGCGCCGCCATGCACGTCGCCGAGTGCATTGATGGCTGAGGCCATGGCGCTGTTGATGCCGACACCGCAGGTTGCCGCCATGCGGGCGATTGCGATCGACGACGCCTGCGGCCCATGGTCGACGGCAGCGCCCAGCGCGATGCCGAGCAGTGCGGCCTGGTCGCTCTTTCAGCGTTCGGTCGTGGCGGTCGACATCCTGCTGCCGATCATGCGCGACCTTTCCGGGCACAGCTGGGAGAGTGTTGCCTTCTATGTCCGCTCGGGCGACGTCCGCACCTGTCTCTACCGCGTCGAATCCAAGCACCCGATCCGCTACACCATACGCGAGGGCGACCTGTTGCCTTTACTCGTCGGTTCGGGCGGACGCGTGCTTGCGGCATTTTCCGGCGAGGCGGGCGAGCCCTATGAGACCATACGCCGGACCTGCCTCGCCGTCGGCGACCGGGACCCCGAGACGGCGGGCGTCTCGGCACCGGTGTTCGGACCGGGACGCGTCCTGCTCGGCGCCTTGACGCTGGCTGGGCCGAGCACGCACGTCGGTGCCGCCTTCCTTCAGCGCATGAAACGGCCGCTGCTCGAGGCGGCGGCCCGCGCCACTCGAGCCTTCGGCGAGGATGCCTCGATGCTCGAACAGGCATGTCTTGCAGCGGAGGCCCTGCCCTAACCCGCGCGGTTATAGGCCGAAAAGGACTGATAAGCTTCGAATACAAACCGATTCAAGTTCAAACAGTCAATTGACGCTGCGTAATATTCAGTCACCCAACTCAAGAAAAGGCTTCAAAGCGAACGGAGCTATTTATTGGCTGTTAAGTCCCTCGTGATAAGCGGTTGTCGTCGCCATTTGCGCGACATGAGGGGCAGAGAATCGTCTTAACCGACGGGTGAAACAGTCGGACAGACGCGCTGACAGGATCATGGCACGTCCGTGAATTCGAAGACGCCGTCATCGCTGGACGCCAGCCCCCGTCTTCTCGGGCTCGTCTGGCCGTTCATCGCCGTCGTCCTCGTCCAGGCGCTGGTCGCCAGCCTCAGCCTGTACACGCTTTCGGCGGTTCGCGCCTATGTCGGCGGGGAAAGCCAGTGGTCCAAGGGGCAAAAGCACGCCATCTATTTCCTCAGCCTCTATGCGGATACAGGCAATGAGGCGTTCTTCACCGAGTATCGCGAAGCGATCGCCGTTCCGCTTGCCGACCGCTCGGCCCGCCTGGCGCTCGAGCAGCCCGAACCCGATGCAGAGGCAGCGCGCACAGGCTTTCTGCAAGGCAGAAACCACGCGGACGACGTTGCCGGGCTGATCTGGCTGTTCCAGAATTTCCGGAAGTTCAGCTATCTCGATACCGCTATTCGGCACTGGGCGGCGGCCGACACAATGATCCTCGCCATCCAGCGGCTCGGCGATACGATGCATGCGACACTCGGCAAGGGGCCGGCGTCGACAGCCGAGATCAGCGCCTGGAAGGCGGAAATTCATCGGCTCGATCGTCAGGTCACTCCATTGTCCAAGGCCTTCTCGGACAGTCTCGGCGAGGGATCGCGCTTCATCCAGATGCTGCTTACCTTTGCCAATCTCGTCACTGCCGCATTGTTGATCCTGCTTGCCGTGTGGCGCACGCGCAAGCTCCTTGCGCAGCGCCAGGCCTTCCAGCTGGCGCTCAATGCCGAGCGCGAGCGCCCCCAGATAACACTGGCTTCGATCGGCCAGGCCGTCGTCAGCACCGGCCGCGACGGGCGACTCGACTACATGAATGCGGTTGCCGAGAAACTGCTGGCCTGCCCGCTCGGCGCTGCAAGGGGCAAACCCATCGCAGCATTCTTTCGCCTCATCGACAAGGGCACCGGCGTTGAAGAAACGCAGTTGGTCGAGCGTCTCCTGGCCGGCGAAGCGCGCCGTTCCAGCGCCCGTCCACAATTGCTGCAGCGGCCGGACGGCTCCGTTGTTCCCGTCGCATTGACCGGCGCACCGTTGCTCGTTTCCGGCGAGGTCGTCGGTGCCGTGCTCGCCTTCCACGACATGACGCGCGAAGAGGATTACATCGAGCGGCTTTCGTGGCAGGCCTCGCATGATGCGTTGACCGGGCTCGCCAACCGGCGCGATTTCGAAAGCCGGCTGGAAAGGACAATCGTCGAATTGCAGGGCCAGCCCCGGCAGCACGCCTTGATGTATCTCGATCTCGATCAGTTCAAGCTTGTCAACGATACGTGCGGCCATGCGGCGGGCGACCAGTTGCTGCGCCAGATCTCGGCGCTGCTGACCTGCGAATTGCGGCCGGGCGACGTGCTGGCACGATTGGGCGGGGACGAGTTCGGCGTGCTGCTCGTCGATTGTGAAGCCGACGAAGCGTGCGACATCGCCGAACAGCTGCGCGCGGCTGTGCAGAATCTGCATTTCGCCTGGGATGGCAGGACGTTCAACACCAGCGTCAGTATCGGCATGGTGGAGATCGCCAATGCGCAGGTGACGATCGCGGAAACGCTGCGGGCCGCCGACGTCGCCTGCTACATGGCCAAGGACAAGGGCCGCAACCGCGTCCAGGTCCACAGCGAGGGCGACGTGGACTTGCGCGAGCGTTTCGGCGAGATGGCCTGGGTGCAGCGTCTGCACGCCGCGCTGGTGCAAGACCGTTTCCGGCTTCATGCGCAGGAAATCTGGCCGCTCAACGACGACATCGTCGAGGTGGGAGCGCATATAGAGATCCTGTTGCGGCTGACCGACGAAGACGGCAGCTTCGTCCACCCGCAGAGTTTCATTCCCGCGGCCGAGCGCTATGGCCTGATGCCGTCGATCGACCGCTGGGTGGTGCGCAACACCTTCCGCATCCTGGCCGCCCGGCAGGCCGATCCGCGCACGCCGCCCATCGCAACATGCGCCATCAATCTTTCCGGCGCGACGTTCGGCGACGAAAGCTTTCTCGGCTTCCTGGGCGAGCAATTCCTCATCCATGGCATTTCGCCTGCCATGATCTGCCTGGAGATCACCGAAACCAGCGCTATCGCCAATCTCACCAACGCCATGCGTTTCATTGCCGATCTGCGCGGCTTGGGCTGCCGCTTCGCGCTCGACGATTTCGGCTCCGGCATGTCGTCCTTCGCGTATCTGAAGCACCTGCCGGTCGACTACCTCAAGATCGACGGCAGCTTCGTCAAGGACATGCTGGACGACCGCATCGACCGCGCCATGGTCGAGATGATCCACCACATCGGCAAGGTCATGGGCAAACGTACCATCGCCGAGTTCGTCGAGAGCGACGGTATCGTCGCCGCGCTGAAGACCATCGGCGTCGACTATGCCCAGGGCTATGGGATCGCCAGACCGACGCCGTTCGATGCCTCGACGGTGCTGCTAGGCCGAGGCGTCACGCCGGCCGCCGAAAGCGTCGATCCATGGGCCGATCTGGCGCGGAAGCTGCGCCGCAAGGCGGGCTAGTCTACCTGATCTGCAATCCAGGTTCAGGACAGCCGCTCCAGCAGCACGGTCGGCGCGTCATGATAGGTGGTCCGCAACACCTCGCGATAGCCGACCTTATCAGCGACATTCAACGAGGCGGTATTCTCGGGATCGATGATGCAGACCGTTTTCACCCGTCCGAAGGTTTCTTCGCCCCAGGCCAGCACACGGCCGACGACCTCTGTGGCAAGGCCCGCCCCGTGCACTTCCGGTGCCAGCGCCCATCCGGCCTCTGGAATGCCTTCGATCGACGGTTCCATGTCGCGCTTCAGGTCGTGAAACCCGGCCTCGCCGACGAAGCGGCCCGTCGCCTTCTCCTCGATCGCCCAGAAGCCGTAGCCGAGCAGCGACCACAGGCCGGCATGACGCAGGAAGCGCATCCAGCTTTCCTCGCGCGTGCGCGGCTTGCCGCCGATGAAGCGGGTGACGGCGGGGTCGCCCCACATCGTTGCATAGGCGTCGAAATCCTCCAGCCGGTGTGCCCGCAGAATGGTTCGCTGCGTTTCGATGACGGGAGTGACGGTCACTTTGCGGTTGTTCATTGGATTTGCCTTGCTGATCTTGTCCGCGCTTAGCAAATTGCCCCTGCGGTGCAAGGGCCAGCGGAAGACGCGCCATCATCCAGAACAGCGGCCTAAGCAGATCTTCAGCCGCGCCAGGCCATGTTCATGTAGACACCGCCACGTTGCAATTCGTCCAGCATCTGGTCGAGCCGCTTCTGCCTGGTGTCCGGGCGCTTGGCGCGGGCAATCCAGCCGAGATAGTCGTTCTTCTGGTAGTCCGGCCGGGCCTCATAGGCAGTCATCAGCCCGCGTTCCGTCAAGACGGCGTGGATCAGGTCAGGCATCGGATTCAGGGGGCGTTTCAGTCCGGTCATGCCTGCGAACCTAACGTGCCTGGACCGAGCGTCAACGCCGCCTATGACCAGGGAGCAGCTTTCTATGGGAATTCTGCCCGACGGTGTTAATTTCCCGGCAGGCTGATTCAGCACATTTGCGGCGCGACCTTTTCAGACGCGGGGCTGGTGCTCAACCCAGGGAAGAAACATGGACACGACCGACCTTGTGCTTGCCATTATCCATCATCTGCTGGTGTTTTCCCTGGCAGGCATCATCGGCGCCGAATTCGTGCTGATCCGCGGCGACCTGCCCGCCGTAACCCTCAAGCGACTCGCCGGCATCGACCGCCACTATGGCATCATCGCCTCACTCATCATCATCGTCGGCATCGGCCGTGTCCTCTGGGGCCTCAAGGGATGGGAGTTCTACATCTACAACTGGATGTTCTGGGCCAAGATGGCGGCATTCGGCATTGTCGGCCTGCTTTCGATCATCCCGACCGTGCGCTTCATTTCCTGGAACCGGCAGGCCAGCGCCAATCCCTCCTTCGCCGTGCCGGCGGGCGAACTGGCCTCGGTAAAGACCTATATCCGCGCCGAGGCCTTCGTCTTCCTGCTGATCCCGGTGTTCGCGGCGGCGATGGCGCGCGGTTACGGCTACCAATAGATCTGGAATAGAACGAGAGCGGACAGAGGTCCGCAATCGGCATTTGCCGAAGCCGCTCGACGATCGACCGTTTCGGATCCAGCCTTCTGGCTCGAACATCTATCCGTTGCATGCCGGCTGCCGCGGATATCCCGGTTTGCCATTTGAATCCGATTGCAATCTATTGGCCTGCGCTGGTTGTTGTTTCATTCGCGGCCGGCATTGAGAGGAGTTCCGCGCAGCGGTTTATTCATATCCCGGGAGGAGAATTACGATGCGAAAATTTGTTGCCGCTCTGGCCGCCGCTGCGGCCCTCACGCTTTATTCGTTCACCGCCGACGCACAATCCTATCCCGAACGCACCATCACCGTTGTCGTGCCGTTCGCGGCCGGCGGTCCGACCGACACCGTCACCCGGCTCGTCGCGGAAGCCGTGTCGAAGGATCTCGGCCGGCAGGTCATCGTCGAGAATGTCGGCGGCGCCGGCGGTACGCTCGGCGCGGGCCGCGTCGCCAATGCCGATCCCGACGGCTACACGCTGCTCCTCCATCATATCGGCATGGCGACGAGTGCCACGCTCTACAGAAAACTCGCCTACGACACGCTGAACGCCTTTGAATATGTCGGCCTGGTGACCGAAGTGCCGATGACCATCGTCGGCCGCAAGGAACTCCCGCCGACCGATCTGAAAGGGCTTGTCGACTACGCCAAGGTCAACAAGGACAGCATCACCGTCGCCAATGCCGGCATCGGTGCGGCCTCGCATCTGTGCGGCATGCTGTTCATGAGCGCCATCGGCACGCCGCTGGTCACCGTGCCCTACAAGGGCACCGGCCCGGCCATGACCGATCTTCTCGGCGGCCAGGTCGACATCATGTGCGACCAGACGACCAACACCACCAAGCAGATCCAGGGCGGCACGATCAAGGCCTATGCCGTCACCTCGCCGGAGCGCCTCGACGTGCTGAAGGATGTGCCGACGACGATCGAAGCAGGCCTCCCCGCGGTGCAGGTCGGCATCTGGCACGGCCTCTATGCGCCGAAGGGCACGCCGGCCGAGATCACCGACCGCCTGTCGAAATCGCTCCAGGTCGCCTTGAAGGACCCGAACGTCATCGCCCGCTTCGCCGAACTCGGCACCAGGCCGTCATCGGAGGCCGACGCGACGCCGGCGGCGCTGAAGGCAAAGCTGGAAAGCGAGATCGCGCGCTGGAAGCCGATCATCGAAGCCGCCGGCCAGTACGCCGACTGATGGCTTGAACCGGGCGCCAGCGGCGCCCCGTTCGCTTCGATCCGTTTTCACCTGCAACGGCAGGCCCGCTCCAAGGGTCAGGAAGGACCGCCATGAAACCTTTCGCAATCGACAGGACCAACGGCCTGTGCGCCGCGCTGTTCATCTTCTTCGGCGCGTTTTTCGCGCTGCAGTCGCTCAGCCTCGAAATCGGTACCGCGCTGCGCATGGGACCGGGCTATTTCCCGCTGGTCCTGGCGATCGTGCTGATCCTGCTGGGCGCCATCATCCTGGTCCAGGCGATAAGCGTCGAGGGCGAGCCGATCGGCCCCATGGCGTGGCGCGGCATGTTGTTCATCCTGCCGGCGCCGATCTTCTTCGGCCTGACGGTGCGCGGCCTCGGCTTCGTGCCGTCGATCTTCCTGACGGCGCTGATCGCCGCTTTCGCCAGCTGCCGCATGAAGGCGCTCACCGCGCTCGTGCTGTCGGCTGGCCTGACGCTGTTCTCGATCCTCGTCTTCAGCTACGCGCTCGGCCTGCCCTTCCAGCGCTTCGGCCCCTGGCTGCCCTCATGGCTGGCATTGTGAGGCGCTGACATGGACTTGCTCAACAACCTCGCGCTCGGCTTTTCGACCGCCTCGACGCCGGCCAATCTCGGTTTCTGCCTGATCGGCGTCCTGCTCGGCACGCTGATCGGCGTCCTGCCCGGCATCGGCGCCACCGCAACCATCGCCATGCTGCTGCCGATCACCTTCCAGATCGGCGACCCGGTTTCTTCCCTCATCATGCTCGCCGGCATTTACTACGGCGCCCAGTATGGCGGCTCGACCACCGCCATTCTCATCAACATGCCCGGCGAATCCTCGTCGGCCGTCACCGCCATCGACGGCTATCAGATGGCCCGCCAGGGCCGCGCCGGGGCGGCATTGGCGATCGCCGCGATCGGCTCGTTCTTCGCCGGCACGGTGTCGACCTTCCTCGTCGCCGTCTTTGCCCCGCCGTTGACGGCGATAGCCCTGCGGTTCGGCGCGGCGGAGTATTTTTCGTTGATGATCGTCGGCCTTGTCTCCTCCATCGCGCTTGCTCACGGCTCGATCGTCAAGGCGCTGGCGATGGTCGTGCTCGGCCTGCTGCTCGGCATCGTCGGCACCGACATCTACACCGGCGCGCCGCGCTTCACGCTCGGCATCCGCGAATATGCCGACGGGCTGAATTTCGTCGCGGTGGCGGTCGGCGTCTTCGGCATCGCCGAGATCCTGCGCAATCTTGAAAACGAGCATGAGCGCTCGGTGCTGATCAGCAAGGTCTCCGGCCTTATGCCGACCCGCGACGACTTCAAGCGTATGGCAGCACCCATCGTGCGCGGAACCATCATCGGTTCGGCGCTCGGCATCCTGCCCGGCGGCGGCGCGGTGCTTGCGGCCTTTGCCTCCTACACGGTCGAGAAACGCGTGTCGAAAACCCCGCAGGAATTCGGCAAGGGCGCCATCGCGGGCGTCGCCGGACCGGAATCGGCCAACAATGCCGGCGCCCAGACCTCCTTCATCCCAATGCTGACGCTGGGCATTCCGGCCAATCCGGTGATGGCGCTGATGATCGGCGCCATGATCATCCAGGGCATCGTGCCCGGCCCCAATGTCGCCACCGAGCAGCCGGCGCTGTTCTGGGGCGTCATCGCCTCGATGTGGATCGGCAATCTGATGCTGATCATCCTCAACCTGCCGCTGATCGGCCTTTGGGTGAAGCTCCTGACGATCCCCTATTACGTGCTTTTCCCGATCATCATGGCGTTCTGCTCGATCGGCGTTTACAGCGTCAACACCAATGCTTTCGATCTCTATGCCGTCGCCTTCTTCGGCCTGCTCGGCTATGTCCTTACCAAGCTGCGCTGCGAACCGGCTCCCCTGCTGCTCGGCTTCGTGCTCGGCCCGCTGCTCGAGGAAAACCTGCGCCGCGCCATGATCCTGTCGCGCGGCGACCCCAGCACCTTCGTGACGCGGCCGATCAGCGCCGGCCTGCTACTGGTGGCGCTGGCCGTGCTCGTCATCGTCTTCCTGCCCTCGGTCAAGAAGAAGCGCGAAGAAGTGTTCGTGGAGGAGAGTTGAAGCCCGGTCAGCTTTGGGCCTGAACCGCGTCCAGTGGATCGAGCGGAGCGATCGGCACCAACGGCGCCGGAATGCTGGTCGTCTTCTCCTCAGCCTTGCAGATATCAGCGATGACGCAGGCCGGGCAGTCCGGCTTGCGCGCCTTGCAGACATAGCGGCCATGCAGGATCAGCCAGTGATGCGCATGGCGCATATATTCGTCCGGGATGATCTTCAGCAGCCCTTGCTCGACCTGTTCGGGTGTCTTGCCGGGCGCCAGGCCGAGCCGGTTGCCGATCCGGAAAATATGCGTGTCGACCGCCATCGTATGCTGGCCGAAGGCCATGTTGAGCACGACATTGGCGGTCTTGCGCCCGACGCCCGGCAGCTTCACCAGTTCGTCGCGGTCGTCGGGCACTTCCCCGCCATGGTCACGGATCAGCGCTTCCGACAGCGCGATGACGTTCTTGGCCTTGTTGCGCCACAGACCGATGGTCCTGATGTAATCGCCGACCTTGGCCTCGCCCAGTGCCAGCATCTTCCGCGGCGTATCGGCGGCTTTGAACAAGGCCCTTGTCGCCTTGTTGACGCCGGCGTCCGTCGCCTGCGCCGAGAGCACGACCGCCACCAGGAGCGTAAAGGCGTTGACATGTTCGAGCTCACCCTTCGGCTCCGGCCGCTGGACGGAAAAGCGGCGGAAGATCTCGTGCACTTCGGCCGGACTGTAGCGTGACGTCCGCCGCACCGGCCGCGGGCGCGGCTTGGCGTTCGAGCCGTCACGTCGTCCGGCTGGCAGGTCTTTTTCGCGCATGGAAGAATCTTTGGACTTGGGGCTCGCCATTTCCTTCCTATAATATCCTGTCATGAGCGACACAAACGCCTCGTTCCAGGCTGACGAGCCCTTCTTTCACGCATTGCTGACCCCGCACCGGTCGCTGGGCAGGACGGGCTTCCTGGTCCTGATGGGCGCTTTGTCGTTCGGCTGGCTGGCGACCGGCGCGTTCTTCCTGTCGCGCGGCGCATGGCCGGTATTTGGCTTCTTCGGTCTCGACGTGGTCGCCGTCTACATCGCCTTCCGTGTCAACTACCGCGCCGCCCGCGCCCGCGAGGAGGTATCGGTCTCGCGTACCACGCTCGACATCCGCAAGACGGCCCCTTCGGGAAAATCGGAAGCCCACCGCTTCAACCCGTTCTGGGCACGGTTTTCAGTCGCCCGCCACGCCGAGATCGGCATCACCAAAATGACGGTCGAAGGCCAAGGCCGCAACGTGCCGATCGGGGGCTTTCTCGATCCCGAGTCCCGCGAGAGCTTTGCCACCGCCTTTTCGCGCGCGCTGGCGACCGCCAAGGCGCGCTGAACGGCTCTTTGTTTTGACGCAATTCCGGACGGAAAACCGTTCACACTTTTCCTGGAATTGCTCTAGAACCGATAGCGCAGAAGCCTGCCGACCTTGCGCAGCGCCGGAATGTGTTTCCACAGGCGAACGAAGAGTTTGGCGGACCAGCCCATGCGGGCGGCGTGTTCGGGCATGTAGGCGGAAATATCCTCGACGAACCGCAGTTTCGGAACCGCCAATTCCAGCTCGTGCGGATCCTCGATCGCCCAGTGAACCTCTGCGCCAGTCGCCTTGATGGTGGGATTGAGACGAAGCAGCGTCAGACCGAAACGGCTGTAGGCGTCGAACATCAGCTCGCCGCCGGCAAGGTGCGAGACAAGCCGCGAAACCAGGCGCAGCCCTTCGTCTGCGGGAAGATAGGGCGTCAGCCCTTCCGCCACCACCATGGCCGGGCGGTTGCGGGGCACTTCGGCCAGCCAGCCGGGCTCGGTCACCGACGAAGCGATGAGATGATAACGGTCGCGGGACGGGTAAAGTTTTCGCCTGAGTTCGATGACCTGGGGATAGTCGACGTCGAACCAGTCCACGCCTGGCGGCGGATCGACACGGAAGATGCGCGTATCGAGCCCGCAGCCCAGATGCAGCACGATGGCGTCGGGATTCCTCGCCAGAAAATCCTCGACACGAACGTCCAGCGTCTTGGCCCGGATCGCCAGGCCGATGCCGAGATTCTCGTCGACCTTGAGCCTGGAGAAATCATAGTCGATCTTGTGCACCGCCTCGTCGGCGAAATGATCCCCAAGCAGTGAATGGGGCAGCCGGCTCTCCAGCGCCTTGCCGTACAGCGTCATCAGCAAGGTTTCCTTTGCCCCGGTCAGATGCACTTTCTCGCCAGCCATGAGCGACTCCTGGCATGAAACCCCGAGTCTATCTGGGTATGCGCGGCAAGAAGGCAAGTTTCGGGTGGCGATCGCCGCCCCGAGGGGCGATATTCCTGGCCAAGGAGACAGTTCGATGAGCACACAGACAGCCGTCCTCAAAAAGGACATCACGCCGCAAGGCAGCGACTACGAGATCGTGCGCCGCGCCATCGAGAAGATCAGCCTCGACTATCGCGACCAGCCTTCGCTCGAGGAGCTTGCCGAGGAAGTCGGCGAGACGCCAACCGGCCTGCAAAAACTCTTCACCCGCTGGGCCGGCCTGTCGCCCAAAGCCTTCCTGCAGGCGGTGACGCTCGACCACGCCCGCCGGCTGCTCGATTCCGGCATGCCGCTGCTCGAAACCTCGTTCGAACTGGGCATGTCCGGCCCTGGCCGGCTGCATGACCTGTTCGTCACCCATGAGGCAATGTCGCCGGGCGACTACAAGACACGCGGCGCCGGCCTCACGATGCGCTACGGCTACCATCCCTCGCCTTTCGGCACCGCCCTGATCATGGCCACTGACCGCGGGCTTGCCGGCCTCGCTTTCTGCGACCCCGGCGAGGAGCGCGCCGCCTTCGCCGACATGTCCAGCCGCTGGCCGAACGCCATCTATGTCGAGGACCTGGCCGCGACCGGTCCTTACGCCGCGCGCATCTTCGATCCGACGCTGTGGCGCCCCGACCAGCCGCTGCACGTCGTCATGATCGGCACCGACTTCCAGGTTCGCGTCTGGGAGGCGCTGCTGCAGATCCCGATGGGCAAGGCCCGCACCTATTCCTCGATCGCCGCCAGCATCGGCGCGCCAAGCGCCAGTCGCGCGGTCGGCGCCGCCAATGGCGCCAACCCGCTCTCCTTCGTGGTGCCTTGCCATCGCGCCATCGGCAAGTCCGGCGACCTCACCGGCTACCACTGGGGCCTGACCCGCAAGCGCGCCATCCTTGGCTGGGAGGCGGGCCAAGTGTCGTCGTAAATATCGTTTTTCCAGTTTCCGGCGAAGAAATTTACAGATCTTGGATAGCAGAAAGTATTAATTGGATTCTATCGGAAATTCACGTTACAACCGGTGACAACCTTCGGTTCTTTATAAGATGTTATTTCCGAGAATTATTTAAGTTTACACTAAATTAACCACGATAAAGCGATCATGACTCCTGTTAATTCGGGCGATCCGACTTAATAGGAGGTCTCGATGAAGTTGTTTCGCACCGCCTTCGGTGCAACCCTGCTGGTCGCGTGTCTGGGCCAGCCTGCATCGGCTGCGACGCAAAATGTCATTTTCAATGGCACGATCACCCCGACCTGCACGCTTGTCATTGCCACCAATGGCACGATGACGGTCAGTCCCGACCTCCAGACCCTCAGTTCCCACAACAGCGGCGGCTCTGCCGGAACCGTCACGCTGACGACGACAGGCGGCGTGTCGCTGAGCGTCGATCCGGTTACCGCCACGACAGTGCCGTCGGCCGACACGACGTCGACCACCTGGACGCCAACCTACTCTTCCGCCGGTGCGCACTCCATCGTCGAGACCGGTTCCGCTACCGCCATCAGCACACCCGGCGCCGACCTCGTTTCGGTCCATCTCGCCGGCACCAAGGGCGGCAGCAACCGCTTCGCCAACGGCAACTATCAGGCAACGGTAACGCTTCGCTGCGAGTAGCGCCCGGGGAAGGAGGCATCCTTGACACTTTTTCGAACCCTGGCGACGGCGCTGGCCGTCGGCCTGATCCCTGCTGCCGCGGCGGCGCAGTCGATGTCGCCGATGCGCGGCGAGGTCAACAGTTTCACCGACGTCTTCGCGGTCCGCGTCTTCCCGGCCAATCCATACGACCAGAAGATCAAGATCGAAATCCACGTCTACGATCAGGATTTTCAGCCGGTGGACGCCAGGATATCACCGGCTGCCTTCCAGCTCGGCGCCCAGGCCTCCCGTCCCGTCCTTGTGGTCGTGCCCTTCGGCGGCGCCGCCGAGCGTAAAGTGCGTATCTGTACGGAAAGCATCCCCTTCCCCAACCAGCAGACGCAGATAAGGGCGCAGATATGCGGAAAGTTCTTTGGGCACCGCAAGTCCTGACGCTGGCACTCGCGGTTGCTGTCACAAGCACCGTTCCAACTCAGGCCCAGGACCAGATCTACAATCTCAACCAGAACGAGAACGGCTTCAATTTGCCCGGTGTCACCTTGCCCCAGGGCCAGGACGAGGTCCATGCCGCGGACGGCACCACTTGCCGTTCCGCCGTTTCCGGTTCTGGTGCCTATGTCGATCTCGGCGTTATCAGAGGCAACAACCAGACGGACAATGGCGTCGCCACCTACGGCCGGGTGGTGATCCCGATCGGGCGTACGCCGAAACGCCTCGACTGCAGCCGGCTGTATGAACTGGAGGTCCAGCGCCTGCAGATGGAGCTGAAACTGCTCAAAATGGGCCTCGGCGGCGACGGCCCGACCGGAAGCGTGGCCACGAGCGCTCCCGCGACCGCGGCCGCATCACCTGGATGGGCCAACGAAGGCTGGACCATCAGGACCGGAAACAGCGATGGCAAGAAGAAGAAGAAAAAATAGCCCCGCGCTGCTTACGATAGCAGCCCTTGCCGGCTTCAGCCAGCCCGCACCGGCGGCGATCATCGGCACCTGCACCATCATGGTCGGTGCATCGGGGACGATGACCGCAAATCCTGCCATAAGCATACTGGGTTCCAAACAGGCAGGCGGATCGAGCGCCAGCGCCACCGTGGTGGCGAGCTCGCTTCTGTGCACCCTGCTCAACCTGCTGGACTGCTATTCGGTTTCGGCGCCGGCGCCTGCCGCATTCTCGTCCGCGCCGAGCGGCGGCGGCACCAACGTCACCTTCGCCTCGGTCTTCCGGCTCGATGGCACGGGGGTCGACATCAACGGAAGCGTGCCGCAAAGGGTCACCAACGGCACCCACGCCCTGCAGGTCGATCTCACCGCCACCAAGTCGAGCGGCGTCTTTCCCGCGGGCACCTATCAGGGCATCGTCACCGTGCGCTGCGAGTGAGGCGACAAATCGCCTTTTGATATCCACATGGTCTGGCAACTCATCGCATGAAGCGCTAGCTTCCCGCACAACCGGGGTGACGGCGCATCGATACGGATGCACCGGCGCAGCTCGCATCTTCGATCCACATCGTGCTTTCCGAAAGTCGATCCTGATTTCCGGCCAGCGCTGGCAGGGAGGCACTTTCTTGATAGTCGTCATCGGCTCGATCAATCTCGACCTTATCGCCAAAGTCGACCGCTTGCCGAGCCCCGGCGAAACGGTGAGCGGTTCCAGTTTCGCCACGGCGCCGGGCGGCAAGGGCGCCAACCAGGCGCTGGCTGCCGCGCGCGCCGGCGTCCAGGTGCGCATGGTCGGCGCCGTCGGCAAAGACAGTTTCGCCGGCGAGGCACTGGCGTTGCTGCGCGAGGCCAGGGTCGACCTGTCGGGCGTGGGCGAAACCTTTGCCTCGACCGGAACGGCGCTGATCATGGTCGGCGCCGATGGCGAGAACATCATCGCCGTGGTCCCCGGCGCCAATGCGTCCGTGGTGCCCGGCGACCTTTCCAAGGCCTTCCTCCAAAAGGGCGATGTCGTGCTGCTCCAGCACGAGATCCCGCTGGCGACCGTCGATACGGCACTCGACCAGGCACGGGCGGCCGGTGCCATCACCGTGCTCAACACCGCTCCTTTCCAGGGCGACGCGGCGGCTTTCCTCGGAAAGACCGATTATGCCGTCGCCAACGAGACCGAGTTCGACCTCTATGGCGAGGCGCTGGCGCTGAACGGCCGCGACCGCGCGGCACGCATGCGCGACTTCGCCGCGAAAACCGGCCGCACCATCGTCGTCACCCTCGGCGGCGACGGCGTCATGGCAGCGACACCGAGCGAGTTCCTCACCCTTGCGGCCATGAAGATCACGCCTGTCGACACGGTCGGCGCCGGCGACACCTTTTGCGGCTACTTCGCTGCCGGCCTGTCTGCCGGCCTAGCGCTCGACAAGGCACTGGCACGCGCCGCTGCGGCGGGCTCGCTCGCATGTCTCAAGCCCGGCGCCCAGCCGGCGATCCCGCTGGCCAAGGATGTCGATCAAGCCTTGCTGGAAACCCATTGAAAGTGATGCGCCCCGGGACGAAACATGCCGTGCCGCCGGCCGGTGATATCTGCCGCCTGTCCGCCATCGACCTTGCCGGCGCGATCCGCCGCAAGAAACTGTCCGTGCGCGAGGTGGTGACGGCCTTCCTCGACCGCATCGAAGCGGTCAACCCGCTGGTCAACGCCATCGTCTCGTTGCGCGACCGCGACGATATCCTGCGCGAGGCCGATGCAGCCGATGCCAGGCAAGCGAGCGAAACCGGGACTCTCTTCGGCCTGCCGATCGCCATCAAGGACCTCGCCTCGACGACCGGGCTCAGGACCTCCTTCGGCTCGCCTATCTTTGCCGATTTCGTGCCGCAGGAAGACGATTTCTTCGTCGAGCGCATCCGCAACGCCGGCGCCATCATCATCGGCAAGACCAATGTTCCCGAATTCGGGTTGGGATCCAACACCTACAACAACGTCTTCGGGCCGACGCTGAACGCTTTCGATCCGGCGCTCACCGCCGGCGGCTCGAGCGGCGGCGCGGCGGTGGCGCTGGCGCTCGACATGGTGCCCGTCGCCGATGGCAGCGACTTCGGCGGCTCGCTGCGCAATCCGGCAGGCTGGAACAATGTCTACGGCTTCCGGCCATCGCAAGGGCTTGTGCCCGCCGGACCCGATCTTGAGGTCTTCCATGCGCAGATGGGCGTCGAGGGCCCGATGGGCCGCAACGTCGCCGACATGGCGCTGCTGCTCGACGTGCAGGCGGGCTACCATCCGCAGGCGCCCCTGTCCTATGAGAAACCGGGTTCGTTCCTCGAAGGGCTTGCACCGCCATCGACTGGCGGCCGCGTCGCCTGGCTCGGCGACCTCGGCGGTCATCTGCCAGTCGAACCTGGCATCCTCGATCTGTGCGAGGCGGCTCTCGGCCGCTTCGCGGATGCATCCTTCCCGGCGGAACCCTTGCTCCCGGATTTCGACTTCGAAGCGCTGTGGCAGGCCTTCGTGACGCTGCGCCAGGCCAGCAGCGGCTGCGCCCTCAAGGTCCATTACGACGATCCTTCCAAGCGCGGTCTGCTGAAGCCGGAAGCCATATGGGAAATCGAGAACGCCATGCGGCTGACGGCGCCGCAGATCCGCGCGGCCTCGGTCGTGCGCACCTCCTGGCATCGGATACTGCTGTCGATCTTCGACCGCTTCGATCTCGTCGCCCTGCCCACCGCGCAGGTCTTCCCCTTCGAGGTCGGCATGCACTGGCCAAGCGAGGTCGCCGGACGGCCGATGGACAGCTATCACCGCTGGATGCAGGTTTCAGCCTTCGCCACGCTGGGCGGCTGCCCGGCGGTCAACGTGCCGGTCGGCTTCGACGACAAGGGCCGGCCAATGGGCATGCAGCTGATCGGCCGGCCGCGCGGCGACCTCGCCGTACTGAGGGCCGCCGCCGCCTATGAGGCGACGCTGCCCTGGCAGGCCGGCGCCTGACGCACGTGCAACGGCCCGGCGTTTCGCGTCAGGCTTGCGCGGAGGTTACCCGCATGCATTAATTGTCGCCTGCCACGCCGCATTGGCGGCATTTTGAGGAAGATCATGTCGCTGGAACTTTACGCCGCCTATGTTCTCGCCTGCATCGTTATCATCCTGGTGCCGGGACCGACGGTCACGCTGATCATCGCCAACAGCATCCGGCACGGAACCCGCGCCGGTCTGGCCAATGTCGCCGGCACGCAGGCCGGGCTTGCCATCATGATCGCCATTGTCGGCATCGGCCTCAACACGCTGATCGCGGGCATGGGCCACTGGTTCGAATGGGTCAGGCTGATCGGCGCCGCCTACCTGATCTGGATGGGCGTGCAGATGTTCCGCTCCAAGGGCACGCTGAATGCCGACGGAACCGCCAGAAAGCCGCGCGGAGGTTTCTTCCTGCAGGGCCTGCTGGTGGCGCTCAGCAATCCCAAGACGCTGGTGTTCTTCGGCGCCTTCTTCCCGCAGTTCATCGCGCCGGAAGGCAACTATTCGCTGCAGATCGTCGTCATGGGCCTCACCGCCATGATCTTCGCCGCCGTGTCGGATTCGACCTACGCACTCGCCGCCGGCCGCGCCGGGCGCCTGCTGTCGGCCCGCCGCATCAAGCTCATGTCCAGGATCAGCGGCAGCTTCCTGGTCGGCGGCGGCCTGTGGCTGGCGTTTTCGAGGTCGAAGTAACGGCGGCCGCGAGCCGGGCGACGCGAAGAGTTGCAGCGCCCTGGCATGGCGATCGATTGAAAGTCTGTTCTCCCACCACCACATGAATCTGTATTGAGGGATTCATGTCTGTCTTTTGGACTTGGGATGGTTTGAAAAGGAATGCGCCTGGCGTGATCCTCTTCATCGGTGCGTTTGCGATTATGCTCATGTTGGCGGCGAACAAATGGGCCAACGACGCAAGCCCGATCCGGTCTGTCGGCGCCATCGATGCAACGATCAAAGGTGCTCAGTGGAGAGACGGTAAGTACATCCTCTATGTGCTTGTTCTCAACGATGGCTCGTCTGTGCTCATCGACGACGACCGCCCGCATCTGATTGGGTCAGATGCGAGCATCGAACGCGTCACGCGCGACAATGGCGTCGTCTTCTACCGGTTTCCCGAGTGAGACATGCCCAGAAGCTCTATGCCTCTGGGCAAACCGTCTGCATCGATCGGCGGAAGTGTTACAGCCGGCCCAGCCGCTCCACCAGCAGCGCGAAGAAGCCGTCATGGTCGATGTCGCGCATCACCATGGCATTCTTTTCCCGCTTGGTGACGCCCCACCAGTCGATCACGGTCATGCCCATGGTCAGTTCCGAGGCGGTCTCCACGCTGACATTGCAGTTGCGGCCCTTGAACAGGTCCGGCTTCAACAGGTAGGCGATGACGCAAGGGTCGTGCAGCGGGCCGCCATCGGTGCCGTATTTGCCCTCGTCGTAACGCTCGAAGAATTCCAGCATCTCGGCGGTCGCGATGCCGACCTTGGTGCCGAGCGCGCGGAAAGCCTGCGTGCGCTTGGTGGTGGTCAGCGCCTTGTGGGTGACGTCGAGCGGCATCATCACGATCGGGATGCCGGCCTTGAACACCAGATCGGCGGCCTGCGGATCGACATAGATGTTGAATTCGGCCGCGGGCGTGACGTTGCCGCCCTCGAAGAAGCCGCCCCCCATCAGCACGATTTCCTTGATGCGCGGCGCGATCCGCGGTTCGCGGATCAGCGCCAGCGCGATGTTGGTCAACGGCCCGAGCGGGCAGAGCGTGATGGTGCCGCTCTCTTCCTTCATCAGCGTCTCGACGATGAAGTCGACGGCATACTGCTCCTGCAGCTTCATCGTCGGTTCGGGTAGCTGCGGCCCGTTGAGGCCGGTCTTGCCATGCACTTCCTCGGCGGTGACCAATGTGCGCGCCAGGGGACGGATAGCGCCGGCATAGACCTTGACCTCCGGGCGGCCGGCCAGTTCGCAAATCTTGCGGGCATTCTTCTCGGTAAGCTTCAGCGGCACGTTGCCGGCAACGGCGGTGATGCCGACGATCTCCAGTTCGCTGCTGCCGAGCGCCAAGAGAATGGCGACGGCATCATCCTGGCCGGGATCGGTGTCGATGATGATCTTGCGTGGTTGGGGCATTTCAATTCCTTGTTTGGGAGGCCGTGAGCTCACCGGATCGATCGCACGCCTGAAGAACGACCCCGGCGCTTCTCCTTGCATCCGCGCGTCGTTTCAAGCGCCATGTGGATTATTCCTGTGAGTCCAAGGCCTGGTCTTTTTGGGCGGGTCTTGTGGTGGCTTGAACTTGATCGCGGGGCCGACCATATCAAGGCCATCGGGAAAAATGCCATCCGGGTTTTTCCAGTTTATGTCGCTCTTGAGAGGACAGTGTAACATGAGCCGAATGACGCCTTTCTCCAGCCCGCTTCTCCTTGGTTTCGATGCCATGGAAAAGACCTTGGAGCGTCTGGCGAAGTCCGGTGACAGCTACCCTCCCTACAACATCGAGCGCCTCAGCGGTGCCGACGGCAAGGCCGAAAGGCTGCGCATCACACTCGCCGTCGCCGGTTTCGCCGAAAGCGATCTCGATGTGACAACGGAGGAAAACCAGCTGGTCGTGCGCGGCCGTCAGACCGACGACACCGAGCGCGAATTCCTTCATCGCGGCATCGCCGCGCGCCAATTCCAGCGCTGTTTCGTGCTGGCCGACGGCATGCGTGTGATCGCGGCGGAGCTGAAGAACGGCCTTTTGTCGATCGACCTCGATCGGCCGGAGTCCGAACGGCTGGTACGGAAAATAAATATATCGGTGAAAGACTGATCTTCACCGACGGCTCTCATGCGGGATGGCCTTGAGCGGCGTCCTCGCGCCAAGGAGGCTTGAAATGACCAGAACTGACGAGAATATCACCATGACGAGCGGTGAATTCGCCCATCTCGGCGAAGGCTCGGTCGCTTATCTGCGCAAGGTCTCGAGCGATGAGTTGCTCGGCCGCTTCCCCAACATCGGTGAAATCGCGCCCGGCCTGGAATTGTGGGCGCTGTTTGCCGCCAATGGCCAGCCGATCCTGCTTTCCGACGCGCGTGACCGCGCGCTGGCCGGCGCCATGGAAAACGACCTGACCACCGTCGCCATTCACTAAAAGCGACCGGTTGGCTGACACGAAGAGGGCCGCCCGCGGCGGCCCTTGGCAGTCTTTTTCAAAATCCGGCTTCAGGCGGCGTGCGAGGCCTGCGTGTCCGACAGCAGCGCGTGGATCGCCGCGGCATCGCGCGTCCCCCTGATCTTGGCCACCGTGTCGGCGTCGCGCAGCACGCGCGCGATGCGCGACAAGGCCTTCAGATGATCGGCGCCCGCCCCTTCCGGCGCCAACAGCAGAAACACCAGATCGACAGGCTGGTCGTCCAGCGACTCGAAATCGACCGGCGTTTCCAGCCGGGCGAAAACACCGGCGATGCGCTTCACGCCGGCGAGCTTGCCATGCGGAATGGCGATGCCATTGCCGACGCCCGTCGAGCCCAGCCGCTCACGCTGCAGGATGGTGTCGAACACTTCCCTCTCCGGAATGCCCGAAATCGCCGCCGCCCGTTCAGAAAGCAATTGCAGAAGCTGCTTCTTGGAGTTCGCCTTCAACGCCGGCAAGATCGCCGGAACGCTGATAAGATCGCTCAGATCCATGCTTGAAAATCCCTTGTTCGCCTGCCGTGGCCAGTCCCCACCCCTCGTGCGGCTGGCTTTTATCCCTGTGCGACCTTGGTCGTGGACGGGTCGATCCAGCCAATGTTTCCGTCGGGCCGGCGATAGACGATATTGAGATGATCGGTTCCGGCGTTGCGGAAAACGAACACCGGACTGTCCTTGGTATCGAGTTCGATTACCGCCGAGGCCACCGACATGGTCTTCAGCGTCATGGTCGATTCGGCGACGATGGCCGGCGCGAAATCCTCCGGCATCTCCTCGTCGTCATCGGCAAGCGGCGCCATCACCGTATAGGCGATGTCGGTCAAATCGCCATTGCCTGAATTGTGCGATTTGAGACGGCGCTTGTAGCGCCGAAGCCGGGTCTCCAGCCGATCGGCCGCGGCCTCGAAAGCCAGGGTCGGATCCTGGGCATCGCCGGTGGCCTGCAGCGAGGCGCCGGAATCCAGCCGGATCATGCAATCCGCCGAATAGCGCGAGCCCGATTTGATGACGGTGACGTGTCCCGCAAAGCCGCGATCGAAATATTTGCCGATCGCTTCGCCGACACGATCGTTGATGCGTGTGCGGAACGCATCGCCGATATCCATGTGTTTTCCCGATATGCGCAGATTCATCTGAAAACTGACCTTCCTTGCTCAGGCTTCAAACTGGCCCGAGTTTATACTCGTGATCCGTGCGCACAAGCTTTGCGGCGTCACTCGCGCCGATTTAAATCCGAACTTTCCGGTTGATCACAAGCCGCCTTTTTGACCATCCCGAGGCCATTGTCGTGACGGACCATCCGCTAGCGGGCATCGGGCCCGTCTCATGCGGGCGGGCTTCTAGCCACTTCCCCGAGGCTTGTCAATGAAGCTCGGCAGCTGTGGAAAATCGCAGGCGCCTAGCGCCCGGCGCTGGCGAGCGCCCGCTTCTCGCGCCGGCGCTGCACCGACGACGGAATATTCATGCCTTCCCGATACTTGGCGACCGTGCGCCGGGCGATATCGACGCCGCTCTCCTTGAGCATGTCGACGATCGCGTCATCCGAAAGTACATCGATAGGTTTTTCTTCGTCGATCAGCTGCTTGATGCGATCACGCACCGCTTCCGAGGAATGCGCGTCGCCGCCGCCCGACGCGGCGATCGAGGCGGTGAAGAAATAGCGCAGTTCGAACACGCCGCGCGGGGTCAGCATGTATTTGTTTGCGGTAACGCGGCTGACGGTCGATTCGTGCATGCCGATCGCGTCGGCCACCGTGCGCAAATTGAGCGGCTTCAGCTGGCGCACGCCGTGGACCAGGAATGCATCCTGCTGGCGCACGATTTCCGAGGCCACTTTGAGGATCGTCTTTGCCCGCTGGTCGAGGCTGCGCGTCAGCCAGTTGGCGTTCTGCAGGCATTCGGCCAGGAAATCCTTTTCCGCCTGGTTCTTCGCATGCGGCGACACCTGGGCGAAATAAATATGGTCGACCAGCACGCGCGGCAGCGTCTCGGCGTTGAGTTCGACGGTCCAGCTGCCGTCATTGGCCGCGCGCACCTCGACATCGGCGACGATGGCGTCGCTGGCGCCGCCCGAAAACGCCATGCCCGGGCGCGGATCGAGTGCCCGGATTTCGGCCAGCATGTCGAGCAGATCCTCCTCGTCGACGCCGCAAATCCGCTTCAGCGTCTGGAAATCACGCCGCGCCAAGAGCTCGAGATTGGCGACCAGGGCCTTCATCGCCGGGTCGAGACGGTCGCGCGCCGCAAGCTGCAGCGAAAGACATTCGGCAAGGTCGCGGGCGAACAGGCCGGTCGGCTCGAAGGTCTGGCACACCGCCAGCACCTTGGCCACGCTCGCTGCGTCGGTGCCCAGACGCGCGGCGATCTCCTCGATATCAGCCCTGACATAGCCGGTTTCGTCGAGGCCATCGGCGAGTTCGCCTGCGATCAGCCGCGCCGCGGGATCGACGAAGGCGAGGGCGATCTGCTCGCCGACATGGTCGCGCAAGGTGATGGCGCTCGCCGCCATGTCGCCGGCGTCGAGCCCCTCGGACGAGGAGCCGCCGCCATTGCCGGATGCCGATTTCCATTGCGCCGTCAGGTCGGGTCCGAGCCGCTCGCTGATGCCGGGATCGTCGGGAAACAGGTTCTCCAGCGACGTATCGAGTTTTTCCGATATCGCCTCGGCGCTCCACCCCGCCTCGTTCTCGAACCAGTCGCCCTCGGCGGCCGCTTGCGGCTCTGCCTCGATCTTCTGCACCTGGTCGCTCGCGGCGTCGTCCTGCGGCTCGGCGCGCTCCAGAAGCGGGTTGCGCTCGATCTCCTCGTCGATGAAGTGCTCAAGCTCGACATGGGTGAACTGCAGCAGCCGAATCGACTGCATCAGCTGCGGCGTCATCACCAGCGACTGGGACTGTCTGAGCTGTAATTTCGCCGCCAACGCCATGGTTCGGTTTCAAACGCCTCCTCTACGCGTCCGCGCCTCCCGAAACGAATTCGGCAGCCGGCCATAAAAACTGGCCCGGCTTTTGCTTGTCAAGGCAAAGCCTAGCAAAAGCCGCTTACCGGAGCGTTATCTCGGAGCAAAATCGCGAAAAATCAGCCCGCGACACGCAAAAAATCGTGCCAGGAAACAAATTTCACGCCTAAGGCAAATTTCCGGAAACGATCCTCCGGCCGGAATTGCATGAGAAAAAAGATCAGAGCGTAAAGCCCTCGCCGAGGTAAAGCCGCCGCACATCCGGGTTCGCCACCACCTCGTCGGCGCGGCCATGGGTCAGCACCTGGCCGGCATGGATGATGTAGGCACGGTCGATCAGCCCGAGCGTCTCGCGCACATTGTGGTCGGTGATGAGGACACCGATGCCGCGCGCCGTCAAATGGCGCACAAGCTGCTGGATATCGGCGACGGCGATCGGGTCGATGCCGGCAAAGGGCTCGTCGAGCAGCATGTAGGCCGGGCGCGTCGCCAGCGCGCGTGCGATTTCCAGGCGCCGCCGCTCGCCGCCGGAGAGCGACATGGATGGCGCCTTGCGCAGATGGCTGATGTGGAATTCCTCGAGCAGTTCGTCGAGATTGCGCTCGCGCACCTTGCGGTCCTTTTCGACCACTTCGAGCACGGCGCGGATATTCTGCTCGACATTGAGGCCTCGGAAGATCGACGCCTCCTGCGGCAGATAGCCGATACCGAGGCGGGCGCGACGATACATCGGCATCGAGGTGACGTCGAAACCGTCGATCTCGATCGTGCCTTCATCCACCGGCACAAGGCCGGTAACCATGTAGAAACAGGTGGTCTTGCCGGCGCCGTTTGGGCCGAGCAGCCCGACGGCCTCGCCGGCGCGCACGCCGAGCGTGACGCCGCTGACCACCTTGCGGCCCTTGTAGCTCTTGGTCAGGCCCTTGGCGATCAAGGTTCCCTTGAACTTCGTCTTGTCGACGGTGATCGTGGCCGGAGCCGAAACCTTGGCTGCGGCACGTCCCGGAAGACGCGCCGTCAGCGATGACAGGCTGGCCATCAGGGGTTCGTCGCTCCCGCCTTTGGCGCATCCGATTTCGGCGGGGTCATCGACATGATGACACGTCCCCCGCAACCATCGACATTGGCCAGGCCAGTCTTCATTTGCACGGTCAGCTTGCAGCCCTTGAGCACGTTGGGGCCCTGCGACAGCACCACTTCCTTGCCGGACAGGACTAGCACCTGCGTCTTCATGTCGAAGGTGCCATTGTCGCCGGTCGCAACCTGGTCATCCGACTTGATGTAGACCTTGCTGCTGACTTCGAGGTGATCGATGTTGGCGGAGCCGGTCATCGCGGCACCCGCCGCTTCGGTACCCTTGGCGGCCGCGTTGGGATCCTTGACGTAATACACCATCATCTTGCCGGCCTTGAGCAGGGTTGGCCCCTGGACGACGGTGACATTGCCGGTGAACACGGCGACGTTCTCGGCCTGCCGCACCTCCAGCTTGTCGCTTTCGATCTGGATTGGCTTGTCGCCGGACAATTTGAGCCCGGACACCTGGCTGCTGGCACCCGACTGCGCCAGCGACGGCACAAGGCCCAGCATGAGCAGCACCGAAGTTGCGGCCGCAAGCCGTGTCGAACTATTGTGCCACATTCGATTCTTCGCCCTTTGCCTCAGCCGCCTTCACGCTGGCGGGATCGATGTTGACGCGCACCCTCTTCTCGAACACCAGGATCTTGCCATTGTCCTGGACCGACAGGGAATCCGCTGTGATTTGCGACCCGCCACTGCTGACGTCGACGGGGTCGTCCGTCTTCATAGTGCCTTTGCCCATGTCGAGGAAGACCGATTTGAACTTGGCTTGCATGCCGTCGGTCGTGGTGATCATGACGTCGCTGGTCATTTTCATCGTATTGCCGTCGCGATCGTAGATACCGTGCGAGGCTTTGATGGCAGCGACATTGTCCGGCCCGACCGGCACCTTGGCGTCTATGCCTTCGAGCTCGATGATGCCTTGCGTGCTGACATCCTGGATCGCCCGCAGGGCTGTCATCGAATAGGGCTGCTTCTGCTTGGTGAAACCGTTGAGCTTGGGATTGGCCATCACCAGCTTGCCGTTGGAAAAGGCGGCGCCTTCCGACTGCACCGCGACCGAGACGGGGGCGGCCAGATAGGAATAGATCGGGAAGGCGACGGCGATCAGCGCCGCGGCCAGGGGCACGGCGAATTTGAGCACGCGCACGCGGCGCGAATGACGTTGGGCGCGGTCGAACGCATCGCCCCGCGTCCAGCCATCCGCCGGGGGAGCCAACGCCGTCTCAGGGCTGGTCGGTTCATTCGATCGCGCTAACATGACTGCTTTCTTCTAGACCCTGCCCGCCAAGGAACACCGCCTATAGGTGGGGGGCCGGCACTCTCAAGCAAGCACAAGCCCACGAAAACCGCAAAAATGTGACAACTGTGGTTGTACAAACGAAAACGAGGTCGGCACAACAGCCGGTACTTCATAGCAGAAATGGGCGCGCCTGCGCCTTTTTTTCATCACCGCTGTTCTTCCCCTTACCTCGCGTGCCTTGCACAGGCCAGTCACAAAAAGGAGTGTGTTTGGATCGCCGCGGGCGGATTGCCGCGCCACAGGCAAGCGGAACTGCTTTCCGATGAAGACATCATGGTCTAAAAGCGTCTCTTCCCGCCGACCGTGAGGCTGACCATGGCATTGAGAGCCGACGACCTGATCGACCGCCGCCGTTTGCGGCGCAAGCTGACATTCTGGCGTGTTGCGGCCATCGGCATCGTGGCCCTCGGAGTGATCGCGCTGTCGGCCTGGTTCTATCGCGACGATCTCGGCGGCTCGGCTGTCGACCATATCGCCAAGGTCAGGATCGAAGGCACGATCACCGAGGACGAGGACCTGATCAAGCGTCTGGAAGACATCCGCAAGTCGTCGAAGGTGAAGGGCGTGATCCTCGCGATCGATTCACCCGGCGGCACCACCGTCGGCGGTGAATCGATCTATGAGGAGGTGCGCAAGGTAGCCGCCGACAAGCCGGTTGTGGCCGAAGTCGGCACGCTCGCCGCATCGGCCGGCTATATGATCGCAAGTGCGGCCGACCACATCGTCGCCCGCAAGACCTCGATCGTCGGCTCGATCGGCGTGCTGATCCAGTATCCCGACGTCAGCGGCCTGATGGACAAGCTCGGCATCAAGCTGGAGGAGGTGAAATCCTCGCCGCTCAAGGCTTCGCCTTCTCCTTTCAAGCCGACCAATGACGACGAGCGCGCCATGGTCCGCAAGCTCATCCTCGACAGCTACGACTGGTTTGTCGGCATCGTCGCCGAACGCCGCAAGATGACCCACGAACAGGCGCTGGCGCTGGCCGACGGATCGATCTTTACTGGCCGCCAGGGTGTCGCCAACGGGCTGATCGACGCCGTCGGCGGCGAAACCGAGGCGATCAACTGGCTGGCGACCAAGGGTGTCGACGCCAAGCTCAAGGTGGTCGAATGGAAGGATACGGAGCGGCGCGGCAGCTTCCTGTGGTCAAAAGCCATGGTAAAAACGGTGGGCAGCGCGCTTGGCCTGCCGGACTACAGCAGTGATGTCATCCACGAACTTGGCGCCGACCGCTTGTTTCTTGACGGCCTCGTTTCTGTCTGGCACCCTTGAGCGCGGTTTGGGACAGCTGAAAAAGCCAATAAAATCATCCTCATAATTTCGACCGAACTGCTTTCACGGGGACCCGTCTGATGATCAAGTCCGAACTTGTGCAGATTATTGCCACGCGCAATCCGCATCTTTTCCTGCGCGACGTCGAAAACATCGTCGGCGCGATCTTCGACGAGATCACCGACGCACTCGCCGAAGGCAACCGGGTCGAGTTGCGCGGATTCGGTGCCTTTTCGGTGAAAAACCGTCCCGCCCGTACCGGCCGCAACCCGCGCACCGGCGAATCCGTCGAGGTCGAGGAGAAATGGGTGCCGTTCTTCAAGACCGGCAAGGAACTGCGCGAAAGGCTGAACGGCGGCAAGTAGGCGCAGCGCCAACTTCCGACGGAAAACATAATGCTCAATCGTTTCATGCTCATCGTGGTCTTCGTGCCCCTGGCGATCATCCTGATCGCGCTGGCCGTCGCCAACCGCGAACTCGTCGCCTTCACGCTGGATCCGTTCAATCCCGGCAATCCGAAGCTGACGCTCACCTTGCCGCTGTTCATTTTCCTGTTCCTGGCGCTTGCCGTCGGCATGATCGTCGGCAGCCTGGCGACCTGGGTCAAGCAGGGCCGCTACCGCAAACTGGCGCGCCAGCGCGGCGTCGAGGCGGAAAACCTGCGCCAGGCGGTCAGCCGCGCGCCATCAGCGCCGCAGGGATCAGCCCAAGGACAGGCCCAAGGGTCGGCCCAAGGGTCGGCATTGCCAAAGCCGACCAGTTGATGGGCCGGCCGGCGCCTTTCGTTCCGCGGAGCTGTTCATGCTGACCATTTCGGCCGCCGAGGTCGACCGTGCGCTGACCTTTCCCGGACTGGTCGAGACGTTGCGCGCGGCATTCCGCAAAGGTGCGGTGCAGCCGGTCAGGCATCATCACGCTGTCGAACGGCCCGATGGTGCCGCCTCGACCTTGCTGCTGATGCCGGCATGGACCGATTTCAACGCCGCCGGCACGTCTTCCGGCGGCCATATCGGCGTCAAGATCGTCACCGTCTCGCCCGACAACAACGCCATCGGCAAGCCCGCCGTGATGGGGCTCTATCTCCTGCTCGATGGCGCGACAGGCGAACCGGAAGCCCTGATCGACGGCCAGCGGCTGACGCAATGGCGCACCGCCTGCGCCTCGGCGCTGGCGGCTTCCTACCTTGCCCGCGACGACGCCTCGCGGCTGCTTGTGGTCGGCGCGGGCGCCCTGTCGCCGTTCCTCGCCAAGGCGCATTCGGCCGTGCGGCCGATCAAAACCATCCGCATTTGGAACCGCACCCCGGCAAACGCCGAGAAAGTCGCGGCCGATTTGCGCGCCGACGGCTTTGCGGCCAGCGCTGCGACCGACCTCGATACCGAGCTTGGTGAGGCCGATATCGTTTCCTCGGCAACGATCACCACCACGCCGCTGATCAAGGGCGCTCTGTTGCGGCCAGGCACCCATGTCGACCTGGTCGGCGGCTTCACCCCGACGATGCGTGAAAGTGATGACGACGCCATCGCCCGCGCCCGCGTCTATGTCGACACCCGCGCCGGCGCCACCAAGGAAGCCGGCGACATCGTCCAGCCGCTGGCCTCGGGCGTGCTGAAGACGGACGCCATCGTCGCCGACCTGCACGAACTGGCGCGCGGCCGGAAAAAGGGCCGAGAGAGCGCCGACGAGATCACGCTGTTCAAATCGGTCGGCGCGGCACTCGAGGACCTCGCCGCGGGCATTGCCGTCTACAAGGCTCTCAGGCCCTAGCTTCTGCAAGTTTCCTTGCAGCACCCATCGCCTCTGCGATCAGACGAAAATCGTGATCGGTGATTTCGAACAGGCCAAAGCGCAGCTGATATCCCCAGTTCGACTTGCCGGCGGTGAAGTCCAGCCGTTCGAGCAACGGCTTGATCGGCGCTTCTTCAGCCGCCATCCACTCGACATCGCGCCGGAACGGCGTGAAGCCGCCGCCCATGTCGCCCTGATAGGGTTCTCCTTCCCGCACCGTGCCGATTGCCGTGAACGCCTGCAGGCCGTCTTTTTCTCGCAAAACTGTGGTCGGCGAATAGTAGACGATGCCGTCGCCGGGCTTGACGCGACGCAACGGTGCCGCCTTGCCGTGATTGACCTGCATGAAACCGTCCTTTCGGCCGCGCCGGACATGTTCGGCCGACGCAACGGCGATCCAATACGCGCTCATTTCTGCTCTCCATCGGCCTGTTGCCCGTCGGACAGCCAGTAGACGCGCAGGCGGTGGTTGTCGGGATCGAGCGCAACGAAAGTGCGGCCGAAATCCATGTCGGTCGGCGTCTGCAGGATCTTCAAGCCACGTCCGGACCAGTCGGCGTGGGTTGCGTCGACCGCATCCGGCGTCTCCAGCGCGAACACGATCTCGGCGCCGCCACCGGCCGCGGCCGCCGCCGGCTCGACCGTATGGCGCGACCACAGGCCGAGCTTGAAGCCGTTGTCGAGTACGAACAGCACGAAGGTCGGCGCGCTTTCGAGCGGCTCGCGCCCCAGCAGCGCGCTGTAGAAGGCACCGCTCTTGAGCGGCTGGTCGACATAGAGAATGACGAAATTCGGGCTTACCATGACTGCTCTCCAAGCTGTTTCAACATTTCGACTTGGCTGATATAGGGCAAGCTACTGTCAGATTCTGGCAGTAGGCATCATGGCCCGCGCGGCTTGTCGAGCGTTGCCCGCCACTCCTTGAGCAGCGCCTGGCGGCGGCGCGGATAGCGCGCATCAACGGCGTCGAGGCCGGATATGCGATCGGCGCGAAAATGCCGGAAATCCTGTCGCATCTCGCACCACGCCACCACCACCCGCACCTTGTCGAAGAAGCCGAGCGCGAACGGCCAGACGATACGTTGCGAAGCAGCACCACCGGCATCGCGATAGAGAAAACCGAGTTTGCGTTCGTGGCGGATGGCCTGCCGCACGACGCCAAGATCTATGCCTTCAATGGCCGTCATCTGCGGCCCGACCAACAGGGTCGAGGCATCGAGATCCTCGCGCAGATCCTCCGGCAGCACGGCCGCGATCTTGGCCAGCGCATTGGCGGCAGCGGCCGAAAGACGCTGGTCCGGCTGCTTGGCAACCCAGCGCGAACCGAGCACGATGGCTTCGATCTCCTCGTCGCTGAACATCAGCGGCGGCAGCATGAAGCCGGGCTTGAGCACATAACCCAGCCCTGCCTCGCCCTCGATCGGCGCGCCCTGCCCCTGCAGCGTGGCGATATCGCGGTAGAGCGTGCGGATCGAAATCCCGAGCTCATCGGCCAGCGCCTGCCCGCTCACCGGCCGGCGGTGCCGGCGCAGCGACTGGATCAGGTCGAGCAGGCGTTCGGAGCGGGACATCAATGGCAATCCGTTGGCGACGAACGATAGGGCCGCCATGCTTGGCGCCGCAAGCGGCTTGATGGCTCGGAACTCCTCGGACGAGGGACCGTTGTTCCGGCATGCAGATATACGGTTTCCTGCTGTTCTGGTCTGTGCTGACTGCCATGGTCGCCGCACTCAGCCTCGGGCCGTCTTTCGCCCACGTCCTGGAATCGGCACCCCGGCTCACCCAGTGGTCGCCGGCCCTTTGGCGCGAGACCACCGTTTTCAACGGCCAGTTCCTGCTCTTCGCGGTGATTGGCGCGCCGCTGGATATCGCGGCAATCGTCTGCCCCGGACTGCTGGCCTGGCTGCTGCGCGAGGATCGCCCGGCGTTCTGGTTCGCGCTCGTAGCCGCCTTGCTCTACGCGCTGTCGCTCGTGTTGTGGTTCGTTCTCGTCAAACCAGCCAATGATGTCCTCGCCACCTGGGTGCCGGGCCCGATCCCGGATGGTTTCGAAGCCATCCGGCTGCGTTGGGAAACCGGCCACATGGCCGTCACGGCATTCAAAACCGCCGGCTTCATTTCGCTGGCTCTCGCCCTGCTTGCGATCAGGCGCGGCTGAACCGCCCGCCACCGCTCCGCCGTCGCAATGTCGCGCGGGTTTTGTTGCGCCGAAGGGCATAGCTGTGGCAGAAGCGGGCCGAACCGCCGGAGATGCTGCTTCTTGAAGTCTTTTCGCGACAAACGCCGCGACGGCCGCCCGCCCGCGAAAGACGGCGCGCAACAGGCGCGTGCGCACGACAATCGTGGTGCGGCAAGGTCGGAGGCAAGGCCACGGGAAAAGCAGGCCGGCAGCCCGGACAGCCAGCCCGCACCGAATTCCGCCCCGCGCATCCTTGCCCGCCGTGACGGCGCCCTGCCCGCCGAACAGCTTCCGCTGATTCTCGAAGTGGCGCCGAATGCCGATTATGCGCTGCTCGACAGCGGCGCCGGCCAGAAACTCGAACAATATGGCCCCTACCGCATCGTGCGGCCCGAGGGCCAGGCGATCTGGCAGAAGGCCTTGCCGGCGAGGGACTGGGAGCGTGCCGACGCCATCTTCACCGGCGACACCGACGAAGAGGGCATCGGCCGCTGGCGTTTCCCGAAGATGCCGCTCGGCGAGACCTGGCCGATGAAGCATGACGGCATCGATTATCTCGGCCGTTTCACCTCGTTTCGCCATGTCGGCGTCTTTCCCGAACAGGCCTCGCACTGGGACCACATGGCCGGGCTGATCGCGGCGGCCAGGCGGCCGGTCAAGGTGCTGAACCTGTTCGGCTATACCGGCCTCGCCTCATTGGTGGCGGCCCGCGCCGGCGCCGAGGTCACCCATGTCGATGCCTCGAAGAAGGCGATCGGCTGGGCGCGTGAAAACCAGGAGATGGCCGGGCTGGGCAGCAAGCCGATCCGCTGGATCGTCGACGACGCGGTGAAATTCGCCGAGCGCGAGGAGCGCCGCGGCAGCCGCTACGACATCATCCTGTTCGACCCGCCGGCCTATGGCCGTGGCCCCAAGGGCGAGGTCTGGCAATTGTTCGAGGATCTGCCTGCCCTGACCGATCTCTGTCGCGCGATCCTGACGCCGAAGCCGCTTGCCGTGGTGTTGACCGCCTATTCGATCCGCGCCTCCTTCTTCGCCATCCACGCTTTGATGCGCGACACGTTCGCCGGCATGGGCGGCAGGGTTGAATCGGGGGAGCTGATCATTCGCGAAAAGTCCGCTGGCAGGGCGCTTTCGACCTCATTGTTTTCGCGTTGGGTGGCCTGAATGAACGAACGGCATGTGGGCGCACCTGGCCAGGTGAAGGAAGTCACCAGCCTCGCCAATCCGCTGATCAAGGACATCAAGGCACTCGCCCTGAAGAAATTCCGCGACCAGCAGAACGCCTTCATGGCGGAGGGGCTGAAGCTGGTCATCGATGCGCTCGACCTCGGCTGGCAGATCAGGACGCTTGTGTTCGCCAAGGCCGGGCGCGGCAACCCGGCGGTGGAAAAGGTCGCCGCGCGCACGGTTGCCGCCGGCGGCACGGTGCTCGAAGTCTCGGAAAAAGTGCTTGTCGCCATCACCCGCCGCGACAATCCGCAAATGGTGGTCGGCGTCTTCTCGCAAAAATTCCTGGCGCTGAAGGACATCCGCGCCGACAATGGCGATGTCTGGGTGGCGCTCGACCGGGTGCGCGACCCCGGCAATCTGGGCACCGTCATCCGCACCGTCGATGCCGTCGGCGCCAAGGGTGTCATCCTGGTCGGCGACACCACGGACCCGTTTTCCGTGGAGACGGTGCGCGCCACCATGGGTTCGATCTTCGCCGTGCCGGTGGCGAAGGCAACGACCGAGGCCTTCCTTGCCTGGCGCGGCGGATTTTCTGGCCTTGTCGCCGGCACGCATCTGAAGGGTGCGGTCGACTACCGCTCGGTCGATTTTTCCCGTGGGCCTGTGCTGCTGATGATGGGCAATGAGCAACAGGGCCTGCCTGAAAGCCTGGCGGCGAGTTGCGACCGGCTGCTCAGGATCCCGCAAGCGGGCCGCGCCGATTCGCTCAATCTCGCCGTCGCCACCGGCATCATGCTGTTCGAGATCCGGCGCGGCGCGCTGAGGCTCGAACCAATCGCCGACCAGCAATGAAGGTTGCCCGCCCGTGAGATCATGGTCCCCCTACGCGCTGCTCGTCGTCGCGGCCATCGCGCTCGATCAGTGGATCAAGCATCTGGTCGAGGCCGGCCTGCCCTTCCAGGAAAAGCTCGATCTGGTGCCGTTCCTGGCGCTGTTTCGCACCTACAACACCGGTATCGCCTTCTCGATGTTCTCCTCCTTCGGCGATACCGGCCTGGTGGTCATCGCCGTTATGGTCGTGGCTTTCGTGCTCTACCTCGCCACCCGCACGCCAGCGGGCCATGTCATCGCCCGCAGCGGCTTTGCCCTGATCACCGGCGGCGCGCTGGGCAATCTGATCGACCGTGCCGTCTACGGCCACGTCATCGACTACATCTTGTTCCACACGCCGGTCTGGTCCTTTGCCATCTTCAACCTCGCCGACGCCTTCATTTCCGTGGGCGCGGCACTGGTCGTCTTCGACGAACTCATCGGCTGGCGTCGCGAGCCCAAAGCTTCGAACGCCAAATCTTCCAAAGATTGACCCCACGCGGCCATCGCCGCACAGTCAAGGACGCCAAGCAAGTTCGCGGAGAACAAGATGTCCGAAACCTTCAAAGCCATCCTCGTATCGCGCGACGCCGACAAGAAACAGTCGGTCGCCGTGACGGATCTCACCGAAGCCGACCTGATGGAGGGTGACGTCACCGTCGCGGTCGAGGCGACGACGGTGAACTACAAGGATGGGCTGGCCATTACGGGCAAGGCGCCGGTGGTCCGCCGCTGGCCGCTGGTGCCGGGCATCGACTTCGCCGGAACGGTCATCTCGTCCTCCAATCCCGACTGGCGCAAGGGAGACAAGGTCATCCTGAATGGCTGGGGTGTCGGCGAGACGCATTTCGGCGCCTATGCCGGGCGTGCCCGCGTCAAGGGCGACTGGCTGGTTCCACTGCCGGAAGGCATCAGCGCCCATGACGCGATGGCGGTCGGCACCGCCGGCTATACCGCCATGCTCTGCGTCATGGCGCTAGAGCGGCACGGCATCCTGCCTGATCGCGGCCCGGTGGTGGTGACGGGTGCAGCCGGCGGCGTCGGTTCGGTCGCGGTCTCCATCTTGTCCAGCCTCGGGTACCACGTCATTGCGTCGACCGGACGCAATGCCGAAAGCCCCTATCTGATAAATCTCGGCGCCGCCGAGGTGATCTCGCGTGACGAGCTCAGCCAGCCCGCCAAACCGCTGGCCAAGGAACGCTGGGCCGGCGGCATCGATTCGGTCGGCAGCCACACGCTGGCCAATGTGCTGTCGATGACCTCCTATGGCGGCGCGGTCGCGGCCTGCGGCCTGGCCGGCGGCATGGATCTGCCGTCGAGCGTCGCCCCCTTCATCCTGCGCGGCGTCTCGCTGCTCGGCATCGATTCGGTGATGGCGCCGAAGGCCGTGCGCCTCGAGGCCTGGCGGCGCATCGGCACCGATCTCGACCTGCAGAAGCTCGCCAGCCTGTCCACGACCATCGGCTTCGACAATATCATCGATGCCGCGCGCGACATCGTCGACGGCAAGATCCGCGGTCGCGTCGTCGTCGACATGTAAGCCCGCCTCGCGGGCTCCAGCCAGCGGATGGATCGCCTAATCCGGTGGCGAATCCGCCGCTGCCGGGACAAAAACGCCTATCCGCTAAAATTCGAACGATCCGCCGCAATTTTCCATAATCTCTGTCTGGCAAGGGTTTCGCATGATCGCGGAATCCGACAGCCGACAGGCAAACAAGGGCGACGATGTCGATGCGGTTGCGGCACCAGCGGCGGCGCGGCGGTTCATCGCCGCGCCGCCGCTGGTGCCCGAGCAACAATTGGTCAGGCGGGAAGGCCTGCCGCTGCTCACCTTCGTCGCCATCCTGGTCCTGGCGGGCCTCGCGCATCTGACCGGGGCGCCGATCTTCATCAGCCTCGCCTTGCTGGCAACCGGCCTCGCCGGCCTGGCCATGCATTTCCATGCCAGACGCAGCGCCCACCGCACCGTGGTAATGCTGGACGAGACCACCGCCCGAAGCCGCGCCGAAATCGAGACGCTGGCCGACCGCATGTGGGAAATGCAGGAAAGCGAGGAGCGCTTTCGCGGTCTCATCGATGCGCTGGGCGACCTCGTCATCCATCGCGATCGCGACGGCCACATCGTCTATGCCAACAAGGTGTTCGCCGATCTGGTCGAAGCCGATCAGCGCGATCTTGCCGGCAAGACCCTGGCCGAACTTGGCATCGAGGTCGGCATCGTCCCCGATGCCGCCTTTTCCGACCATGAGTGCCTCAGTTCCACCGATGTCGCCATCCGCACGCCAAGCGGCCCGCGCTGGTTCTCCTGGATCGAACTGTCGGTGCGCGACAAGGACAGCGGCACGGCATCGCATCGCGCCATCGCCCGCGACATCACTGCCCGCAAGCGCGCCGAATCCTCGCTCATCACCGCGCGCGAGCGCGCCGAATACGCAAGCCAGGCCAAATCGCGCTTCCTCGCCACGGTCAGCCATGAAATCCGCACGCCGATGAACGGCATCATGGGCATGGCCAGGCTGCTCGCCGATACCAGCCTGTCGCCGGAACAGCAGACCTATGTCGGCGCCATCTCGACCTCGGCCAGCGCCCTGCTCGCCCTGATCGAGGACCTGCTCGACTATTCCAAGATCGAGGCCGGTCGCTTCGATCCGGAACCGCAGCCCATGTCGGTGCGCGAGATCGCCGACAACATCATCGAATTGCTCGCCGCCCGCGCCTTCGCGAAGGGTATTGGCCTCGGCTGCCACGTCGAACCGGATGTACCGCAATTGATCACAGCCGATCCAGGCCGGGTCAGGCAGGTGCTGCTCAATCTGATCGGCAACGCCATCAAGTTCACCGACGGCGGCGGTGTGCTGGTCAGCATCGCGCGCGCCCGCACCGAGACCACCGACCGCATCTGCTTCACCATCACCGACACCGGTCCCGGGCTGCGCGAAGAGGACATGGAGCGTATCTTCGAGGAGTTCGAACAGGCCGACGGCACCTCGACGCGCGCACATGGCGGAGCGGGACTCGGACTTGCCATCTCCAAGCGACTGGTGGCTGCCATGGGTGGCACGATTTCGGTGTCCAGCCGGCTTGGCCAAGGGTCGGAATTCGTCTTCGAAATCCCGGCCACGGAGGCCACCGAGGCGCCTCAGGGCCGGCAGAACGTGCTTGCCGGCAGGCGCGCGGTGATCCTGTCCAGGAACGCCGTCGAGGCAGACGCCATCGCCCGCACCATCCGCGCCAATGGCGGCGCGGCCGCCATCGCCACCACGGTGGCACAGGCCGCCTCCTTCGCCGACGGCTGCGACGTGGTTCTGGTCGACGCGGCCATGGAGGAGAGCGATGGGAGAGTGCTCAAACGGTTGCGCCAAGTCGGCTTTTTGGATTGCGAAGCCGTTACGCTGATCGCACCGACCGACCGCGGCCTGCTTGGCGAATTCCGCGCCAGCGGCTACGCGACCTTCCTGGCCCGGCCGGTGCGCGGTGGAACACTTTTGCGTGTTCTTTTGACCAGCCATGCGCCGGCCCTTGCCCAGCCGCAGCCGGAAAAGCGCCGCACCCCTGCGCTGCGCGCTTCAAGCGACCGCCAGTTGGGCTTGTCCGTGCTGATCGCCGAGGACAACGACATCAATGCCATGCTGGCCCGCGCCACGCTGTTGAAGGCGGGGCACCGCGTCAAGGTAGTCGGCAATGGCAAGGCCGCCGTCGAGGCCGTCACCAGCGCCGGGCACAAGCACCGCTTCGACGTGGTGCTGATGGACCTGCATATGCCGGTCATGGACGGGCTGGATGCCATTGCCGCGATCCGCCGCCATGAGGAAGAGACATCGGCGCCGCCCGTGCCGATCATGGTGCTGTCGGCCGACAGCCAGGAAAAGACGCGCCATGCGGTGCTTGCCCATGGCGCCAGCGGCTTCGTCACCAAGCCCCTCGACCCGGATGCGCTCGTCAACGCCGTCGAGGGCCAGGTTGCGGCCTGATCCGCTTTTTTCCAGCTGGGCGGCTGATGCACGCCAACCCAAAGAGGCCCCGATTTATCGAGGGCGACCCCCATGAAAACAAGGGTTTGAAGCGCGGCGAGTTGATCCGTGCAAACGAAAGGCGCCTCGCTCCTCCTCACCTAACGTAGCCGGTTGACCGTTTTCGCCAGCCGACGAAGTATTGCCCGCGACGCCTTATCACGGTACTGTCACAATCCTGTTGCACCTACACCGTATCCCCGTGCCAAGAGGGATGGCTCGAAGGAGAATCACTCGTGCATACAGTTATGCCGGAATGTGACACTCGGCCGAACGCCAGCAGCGCCTTGCTCGGCGGGCGTAATGTCGATTCCGTCGTAAAGGGCGCAGCACTCGGCCGTATTGGCAATCTCGAAGTGCGGCTCGCCCGCAACGAGGCCGAGATCGCGGCCGCGCAGGAAGTGCGCTACCGCGTATTCTATGACGAGCTTGGCGCCCGCAAGGACCTGTTCCAGGCGCAGGACCGCCGCGACGCCGACCGATTTGATCCGCTTTGCGATCATCTGCTCGTCTTCGACAATTCGATTTCCGGCCCCGAACACCGCCGCATCGTCGGCACTTACCGGCTGCTGCGGCAAGAAATCGCTGCCGCCGCCGGGGGCTTCTATTCCGAAGGCGAATTCGAGCTGACCAAGCTCATCGCCCGCCATCCCGGCCAGCGTTTCCTCGAGCTCGGCCGATCCTGCGTTTTGCCGGAATACCGCTCGAAGCGCACCATCGAGGCGCTGTGGCAAGGCATCTGGGCCTACATCAATCACTACGAAATCGGCGTGATGACCGGCTGCGCTTCCTTCCACGGTACCGTGCCGGCGGCGCATGCCGAGGCGCTCACCTATCTCGCCCATCACTGCCGCACGAATTCGGCCTGGGACGTGCGCGCGGTGTCCGGGCGCTATTGTTCCATGGACCTGATGCCGATCGAGGCGGTCAACACCAAGGCGGCGATCGCGGCGATGCCGCCTCTGGTGAAGGGCTATCTGAGGGTCGGCGCCCGCATCGGCGACGGCTGCGTCATCGACCGCGAATTCTCGACCGTCGATGTCTTCGTGGTGATGCCGGTCAAGGAGATCGGCGCCCGCTACGTCAATTACTATGGCGGGGAAGCGCAGCGCTTTGCGGCGTAAGGGCAGTAGGCAAGACGCTACGATTCACGCTTCGCTGACTACGCACTACTGACTACTCCCTATTCCCTTCCTTACGGAATATCCTCCGGCCGCCGGCCTGGCCGGCTCCTGTATGACGGAAACGACCAGCCGAAACGCAGCGCGCCGCCGCGCACGGCGAGCGCCACGACGAAGCCGGCCAACCCCGAGACGATCTGGGGCAATCCGGCGACGTCGCCAAATGTGAAGATGGCGGCGCCCGCCAGAGCGGCCGTGACGTAGATCTCCGGCCTCAGCAGCACCGATGGTTCGCCGGCAAGCAGATCGCGCAATATGCCGCCGAAGGTCGCGGTCAGCATGCCGGTGATGATAGAAACCACCGGCGAACCGGTGATTGCCAGGCCCTTGGCCGCACCCATCACTGAAAAGGCGGCCAGCCCGATGGCGTCGAGCCACAACAGCAGCTTGTAGCGGGATTCGACGCGATGCGCGGTGAAGAAGACAAGGATCGCCACCACCGCGCAGATCAGCACATAGTCGCGGTTTCCGACCCAGAACACCGGCACGTTGAGGATGAGGTCGCGAAACGTGCCGCCGCCAATGCCGGTGACGCTAGCAAGGAACAGGAAACCGATAATGTCGAGTTGCTTTCGCGAAGCAGCCAACGCCCCGGTCGCCGCAAAAACAGCGACGCCGGCATAGTCGAGAAGGGCGATGGGATGCATGGCGGTAAGGGAGTAGGCTTAGGGATTAGGAATTGGGCGTATGCATAGCACGAAGCCGCACGATTGATACGACTGCCTATTCCCTACTGCCCTACCCCTAACTACGCATCCTTCTCCGCCTGCTCATTCACCGGCCCCGGCTCGACCGGCGCTTCGGCGGCAATCTTCGGGCCGCCCTTGGCGACGCCGACCATGGCCGGTCGCAGCACGCGCTCGCCGATCGAATAGCCCGGCTGCACGACCTGGACGACGGTGTTGGCCGGGACATCGGGATTGGGCACTTCGAACATGGCCTGGTGGAAATTGGGATCGAACTTCTCGCCTTCCGGCGCGAGCTTCTTGACCCCATGCCGTTCCAGCGCCGACAGCATCGCGCGCTCGGTCAGGTCGACGCCTTCGATCAGCGCCTTGAAGCCGGCGTCGCCCGAGGCCTTCGCCTCCGCCGGAATGGCGTCCAGCGCGCGGCGCAGATTGTCCGACACCGACAGCATGTCGCGGGCGAAATTCGCAACCGCATATGTGCGCGCGTCGTGTACGTCGCGCGCGGTGCGGCGGCGCAGGTTCTCCATCTCGGCCGCGACGCGCAGCGCGCGGTCCTTCAGCTCTTCATTTTCCTTCAGCAGTCGCACAAGCGCTTCATAGTCGCCATCGATGCTGCCTTCCGTCCGCTCGGCATTGGCCTCGGTCGCCTCGGCTTCACTGGGCGCGCGTTCGTCTTTTGCCTGGTCGCTCATCGCCGTTTCCCGTCATCTCGAATGGTATGGATTTTGTGCCCGATATCGAGGTTTGGCAGCCAAAAATCAAGGGGTAAGCGATCATTGATCGCCTTGGGCCGGACCTGGGTCGTGATCAATGGCGATGCTTAGATTTTAATTCAAAGTTTACCGTACTTGCCGGCTTAGCTTGCCACGGAAGCGTGATGCGGGAACCATTCCCCTACTGGAGGAGTTTCGGAGCCGACACAGGATTTGACATGATGACCCGCAACAAGGCTGAAAAGGCAGAAAGGCTCGCCGCAGAAGTCAGGCGCCAGTTCGGTGCCGAGGCGATGACGCGTTTTCTGCGTACCTTGCCGGCTTTCCGTATCGAAACCGATACTCACGAACGCTTCAGGCAATTGCTCGACCGCCTCGATCGGGTCGAGGATGGCGGTACCAGATTGCGGCGGCAGTAGCTCTTTACGCGACAATTACGCGCAGTAATTTTGCGTGATGGCTGCCTTGCGGTAGCCACATGCCGTGCCTATGCTTCCTGATGAACATGATTTCCCCCGATGCGGTCGCCAACAGCAAGCGTGCCTGGTTGAAGGTCCTGGCGCGCTACAAGAAGCCGGACCGGCGACGCAGCGCCGTCGAACTCGCCATCACCCTCATCCCGTTCGCCACGCTGTGGGCGCTCTCCTCGGCTGCCTATGCCTATGGCCATTGGTGGGGGCTAATCCTGATCCTTCCGGCAGCGGGGTTCCTGGTGCGCATCTTCATGATCCAGCATGATTGCGGCCATGGGTCCTTCTTCGCCAACCGCTATGCCGACGACTGGATCGGCCGCGCGCTCGGCGTCCTGACGCTGACGCCCTACGATTGCTGGCGGCGCGCCCACGCGACACATCATGCCAGCGCCGGCAATCTCGACGAGCGCGGCATGGGTGACATCACGACGCTGACCGTTGCCGAATACCGGCAATTGTCCTGGCGCGGGCGCCTCGCCTACCGCCTTTATCGCCATCCACTGGTGATGTTCGGGCTTGGACCCATCTGGCTGTTCATCTTCTCGCAAAGGCTGCCCATCGGCATGATGCGCGGCGGCCTGACGCCCTGGGTGTCGTCGATGACCACCAATCTCGCCATCGCGCTAGCGGCGGCCCTGCTTATCTGGACCGTCGGTCCCGGTGCGTTCCTGGTCGTCCATCTGCCGATCGTCATTCTCGCCGGCTCGGCAGGCATCTGGCTGTTCTACGTCCAGCACCAGTTCGAGGAGACGGAATGGGCAAAGGATGACGACTGGGAGTTCCAGCATGCCGCCTTGCATGGCTCGTCCTATTACGACCTGCCGCCGGTGCTGAACTGGTTCACCGGCAATATCGGCGTTCATCACGTCCACCACCTCTCCGCCAAGGTGCCTTGCTACCGGCTGCAGGAAGTGCTGCGCGACTATCCGGAACTGCGCGGCATCGGTCGCGTCACGCTGCTCGACAGCCTGCGCTGCGTCAAACTGGCATTGTGGGACGAGAATCGCCGGAAGCTGGTGTCGTTCCGCGAGGCACGGGCGACGATGTAGAACGACGACCGCCGCGCCGTGGCGCGGCGGCGGAAGCAAACCCCTGTTCAGGCGGCCTGGCGCTCTTCGCGCATCAGGATCTCGCCATGGCGGATTTCGGTGCCAAGCACCTTCAGGCACTCACGGATGAAGTTGGACAGGCCCGGCCAACCCTTGGCCGACACCAGATTGCCGTCGACATGGGCGCCGGTCGGCGCGACGTCGATGTAGATGCCGCCGGCGAGCGTCACTTCCGGCTCGCAATAGTGGAGCGCCGCCACTTCCCTGCCCCGCACCACACCGTCGACCGCGATCAGGATCTGCACGCCATGGCAGATGGTGAAGATCGGCTTGCCGGCCTCGTGGAAATGCCGCACCAGCGCCTGCACCCGCTTGTCGATGCGGATGTATTCGGGACCGCGCCCGCCCGCCGCGTAGACGGCGTCATACTTGGCCGGGTCCACCTCGGAGAACGTCTTGTTGAGGATGTAGTCGTGGCCGGGCTTTTCCGTGTAGGTCTGGTGGCCTTCAAAATCGTGCAGCGAAGTCTTGAGGATATCACCGGCCTTCTTGTCCGGGCAGACGACATGCACGATGTGGCCGACGGCATGCATGGCCTGTTCAAAGACGAAAATCTCATACTCCTCGCTGAACTCGCCAACGAGCATCAATATCTTCTTGCCAGCCATTCCCGGTTCCTCCCTTGTGGCCATATTTATTTCGGGTCGCGAAATAATGTTCTCTATCCTAAGGGCAGGAGGGTCGCAGGGAAAGCGCAAATCGCCAAATTGGTATGACCAGTTTTCGGCCTTCTCGTCCGAAGGCGCTTCTCGGCAGACGAAAATAGCTTCGCTGGTTCGACCAGAGCCGCGGTCAGGCGGCGGCCTTGATCATGTCCGCCGCCTTTTCGGCAATCATGATGGTCGGAGCGTTGGTGTTGCCGCCGATCAGCGTCGGCATCACCGAGGCGTCGACGACCCGCAAGGCTTCAAGCCCGTGGACCCGCAATTGCGGATCGACCACCGCCAGGTCGTCGACGCCCATCTTGCAGGTGCCGGCCGGGTGATAGATCGTGTCGGCGCGGGCACGGATGTGGGACATCAACTCCGCGTCGCTCGAAACACCGGCGGTGTAGATTTCCTTGTGGCGATATCTGGCCAGCGCCGGCGCCTCCAGGATACCGCGCATCATCCTGACACCCTTGAGCAAAAGCCCGGCGTCGCGTTCGTCCGAAAGAAAGCGCGGATCGATGCGCGGTGGTGCCATGGGATCATGAGTCGACAGCCCGACCTCGCCGCGCGAATGCGGCCGCAGCACGCAGACATGGCAGGAAAAGCCATATCCCATATGCAGCTTGCGGCCATGATCATCCACGATCGCGATGCAGAAATGCAATTGCAGGTCGGGCCGTTCCATCGCCGGATCGGATTTGAGGAAGGCACCGCCTTCGGCATAGGGCGTGGCGATCATACCGCCGCCATCTTTCCGCCAGCGCAGCATGTGCCGCAGCAGGCCAGGTAGGCCGCGCAGACCGATGCCCATCATGTCGGCATCCCTTGATGTCCAGCCCATGATGAAATCGAGGTGGTCTTGCAGGTTCTTGCCAACACCGGGCAGTTCATGAATGACCGGAATGCCATGCATGGCAAGCTCGGCGGCCGGGCCAATGCCCGACAGCAACAGGAGCTGAGGCGAACCGAAGGCGCCACCACAGACGATCACCTCGCGCCTGGCTTTCGCGACGGCTTCGCCCTTCCCCGCGCGATACCGCACGCCGGTGGCGCGCTTGCCATCGAGGATGACCGCCGTGGCATGCGCACCAGTGATGACGGTAAGGTTCGACCTGTTCATGGCCGGTCGCAGATAGGCAGCGGCCGCCGAGCAGCGCTCGCCATTACGACGTTCGCCCCAGAATTGCGTCACTTGGTAAAGTCCGGCACCTTCCTGTTCGGCGCCGTTGAAATCATCGTTGCGCCGGATCTGGTTTTCGCCGCAGGCCTCGACAAAGGCCCGGGAGAGCGGACGTGGCTCTTGCTGCTCGGCAACCCGCAGCGGCCCGTCACCGCCATGCAGGGCATCAGCGCCGCGTTGATTGCCTTCCGCCCGCCGGAAATACGGCAGCACCTCGTCCCATGACCAGCCGTCGCAGCCGAGTTCGGCCCATTCGTCGTAATCGCCGCGGTGCCCGCGCGTATAGAGCATGGCATTGATGGCGCTGGATCCGCCCAGCGCCTTGCCGCGCGGCTGGTAACCCTTGCGGCCGCCAAGGCCCTGCTGCGGCACCGTCTCGAACGCCCAGTTGTTGATCTTTGGCCGGCCCGGCAACAATGCAATGATGCCTGCCGGCGCGCGGATAAGCAGGTCGCTGCCCGCGCCGCCGGCTTCGATCAGGCAGACCGTTTTCGATGGATCTTCGGACAGCCGCGCGGCAAGCGTGCACCCGGCGGACCCGCCGCCGGCGATGACATAGTCGAAATCCATGACTTCCTCCCTCGCACCCGGCGGATGTTTCCGTCCAGATGACCAAGAGAAGGCTCGATTACGGCCTATGTAAAGATGGGTGGAATTACCCCAACGTCAGCTGCGAACGCGCCGCCAGGAATATTTCGGGCCCTTGGGCTCCGGCACGGCGGCTGGCTGGTAGTAAAGCCCCAAGCCGCCGGTGCGTTCCTCTTGCAGGCGCTTCAGCAGCACCGGGTTGGAAATCTCGAACTCGTCGAAGCCGAGACGCAGCATATGCGGCAACGGATCGACCAGCACTTGGCCGGTGGCGCGAACGGCACCCTCGAAGCGGTAGCGGCCGCGCAGCAGTTCGGCCTTGGAGAAGGAGCGCCCATCGCTGAAGGCCGGGAAGACCAGCGCCACCAGCGACAGCTGGTCAAGCAGGTCGGCTATCTTCTCGAGCTGATCGCCCGGCTGCAGCACCACGCCGAGCCGCTCCTTGGCGGACCGGCGCACCTCGTGATCAAGGTCGAGGAACGCCTGCAGCGGCAGGATGAAGCGGCCATTGCCGGAAAGCGCGTCGGCACTTTCGGCATGGGCCCACTCGTCCTCGCGAAAACCCTGCGGGGTCCAGAGCCGGGTCTCCGGTGTCGTCGTTTCGGTCATCAAAATTCCTAAAGTCCCAAGATCCACGTCCGCTGAGAGCCCCTCCCGCACAAAACCGGCGGCCTCCGGGGAGGTCGCCGTTCGCAGGCCGGCTGGATATCAGCATACCCTATAGTGATGCGTCGGTCAGCGACTTCTCCAGTCCCGACAGGTGAATGCCGCACTCGGTCTTGGCATGACCGGCCCAGCGGCCGCTGCGCGCATCCTCGCCCGGCTGCACCGGTTGCGTGCACGGAAAGCAGCCGATCGACAGATAGCCATAAGCGACCAGGGGATTCTCGCGCAGCGCATGCGCCCGCATGTAGTCGGCCTGGTCCGAGGTCGTCCAGTGCGCCAGCGGATTGATGCGGATGCGCGGGCCGACCGCCTCGAACACCGGCAGCGCTGCCCGCGTCGAGGCCTGAAAACGCTTGCGGCCGGTGAACCAGGCGCGGAAGGGTGCCACGCCACGCGCCAGCGGCTCGACCTTGCGCACGTCGCAGCAGGCATCGGTGTTGCTCTGGTGCAGATTGCCCGTCGGGTCGATCCGCGCGAGCGCCGCCTCCTCGGGCTTGATGACCTGGATGTTGGTCAGCCCGAAATCGGCGACGAGCGCGTCGCGGTAGCCGAGCGTCTCTTCGAAATGCTTGCCGGTGTCGAGGAAGATGACCGGCAGCGTGCGGTCGATCTCGGCGATCATGTGCAGCAGCACGGCCGAATCCGCCCCGAAGGACGACACGGCTGATATCTCGTCGTGAAACAGTTCGCGGGCCGAGCGCTCGATGATCTCGAGCGGCTTCAGATGGCCGTAGAGCGCGTCAAGTCCCGCCGCCTTGGCGGCGACGCCGTCATCGGCGTCGGCTATATGGTCAAGCGGCCTTGGTTTCGCCAGCATAGAGCGCCTCCTTGAACGGCGCGGGACCGACACGGCGGTAGGCGTCGATGAATTTTTCCTGAGGGTTGAGCCGAAGGCCGAGATAGGTCTCGACGATCTGCTCGATGGCGTCGGTGATCTCTTCCGACGAGAAGCCGCGGCCGATGATCTCGCCGACCGACGTGTTCTCGTCGGCCGACCCGCCCAGCGTCACCTGATAGAGCTCGGAGCCCTTCTTCTCGACGCCGAGGATGCCAATATGGCCGACATGGTGATGGCCGCAGGCATTGATGCAGCCGGAGATCTTCAGCTTCAGTTCGCCGATCTCGCGCTGCCGCTCCAGCGAGGCGAAACGTTGCGAGATTTCCTGCGCGATCGGGATCGAGCGTGCGGTGGCCAGCGCGCAATAGTCGAGGCCGGGGCACGAGATGATGTCCGATATCAAATTGGAGTTGGCCGTCGCCAGCCCGATATCGACCAGCGCGTCATAGACCGCCTTGAGGTCGGCGCGCGCCACATGCGGCAGGATCAGGTTCTGCTCATGGCTTACGCGCAGCTCGTCGAAGGCGTATTTTTCGGCGATGTCGGCGACCGCTTCCATCTGGCTGTCCGAAGCATCACCCGGCACCTCGCCGATGCCCTTGAGCGAGATCGTCACCGCTGCGTAGTCGGGATGGCGATGCGTCACCACATTCTGGTCGAGCCACTCCGAAAAGCCTTTGGAATCAAGACGCGCCAGCTTGACCGCCTGGTCGCCTTCCGGCCGATCGGTGAGCGCCGGCGGCGCGAAATAGGCTTGGATGGCGCGGATATCGGCATCCGGCAGCCTCAGCTCGGCGTCCTTCAACGCCTGCCACTCGGTCTCGACCTGGCGGGTGATTTCCTCGACGCCGGTCTCGTGCACCAGGATCTTGATGCGTGCCTTGTACTTGTTGTCGCGGCGGCCATAGAGGTTGTAAACGCGCAGGATCGCCGTGCAGTAGGACAGAAGATCGGCTTCCGGCAGGAAGTCGCGAATTTTCCTTGCCACCATCGGCGTGCGGCCCTGGCCGCCACCGACATAGACGGCGAAGCCAAGCTCGCCGGCGGCGTTCTTCTTCAGGTGCAGGCCGATATCATGCGTCTGGATGGCGGCTCGGTCGCGCTCTGCCCCGGTCACCGCGATCTTGAATTTCCTGGGCAGGAACGAGAATTCCGGATGCACCGAGGACCATTGCCGCAGGATCTCCGCATAGGGACGCGGATCGGCGACCTCGTCGGCGGCGGCGCCGGCGAAGTGGTCGGCGGTAACGTTGCGGATGCAGTTGCCGCTGGTCTGGATGGCGTGCATCTCGACGCTCGCCAGATCGGCCAGGATCTCCGGAATGTCCGACAGCGCCGGCCAGTTGAACTGGATGTTCTGGCGCGTGGTGAAATGGCCGTAGCCCTTGTCGTATTTGCGGGCGATGTGACCGAGCATGCGCAGCTGCTTGCCGTTCAGCGTGCCATAGGGCACCGCGATACGCAGCATATAGGCGTGCAGCTGCAGGTAGACGCCGTTCATCAGCCTTAGCGGCCGGAACTGGTCCTCTGATATCTCGCCGGACAGCCGGCGCTGGACCTGGTCGCTGAACTCGGCGACGCGGGCCTGGACAAAATCGTGGTCGAACTCATCGTAACGGTACATGCTTCGTCTTTCAGGGCGCGTCCGCCCGTTTCACTCAAACCTGGCTATGCCGCACGCTCGGCCTGCTTGCCGAGATCGCCGCGGATGGTCGGGCCGGCGGCGCGGATCTTTTCACGCAGCCGCACCGGCTCGACGACACCGTCGACGACTTCCGCGTCGATCAGATTGACGTCGACCACTTCATTGTCGGCATGAGCCTTGGCGCCGATCGCCTCGAGGCGATCCTCGGCCGCCTTGTCATGCGCAAGATCGGCCTGGCCCACCGTCTCGGCCCAGCCGCCATCGGCGTACCAGACGGCGATGCCATCCGTCAGGCGGTTGGCGGTCAGTATCTTCATGGCTGAACTCTCTCGCTGGTGGCTTTGGCCGCGCCTTCATTCCTGTGTGCTGCCGCAAGCGGTTCGGACCGTTCGAAGTTGGCGCCGGCGACCGCATCGCCAATGATGGTCATGACCGGCCCGGAAAGATCGCCACGCGCTTCCAGCGATGGCAGGTCGGCCAACGTGCCGTGGAAACGGCGCCGGTTAGCAAGGCTGGCATTCTCGACCACGGCCACCGCCGTGTCCGGCGACAGGCCGGCTTCGATAAGCCGGCCGGCAACCTCGGCAGCGACGGAGCGGCCCATATAGACGGCGACGGTGGCGCCGGAAATCGCGAGCTTGGCCCAGTCGGGCAACGAATTGCCCTTGAGGTCGTGGCCGGTGGTGAAGACCATGGACGAGGAGACGCCGCGCAAGGTCAGCGGCAGTTCGAAATCGGCGGCGGCGGCAAAGGCAGCGGTGACGCCTGGAACCACCTCATAGGCGATACCGCCATCGCGCAGTGCCGCCATTTCCTCACCGGCGCGGCCGAACACCAGCGGATCGCCCGACTTCAGCCGCACCACGCGCTTGCCCTGCCGGCCAAGCTCCACCAGCAGCGCGTTGATTTCGGCCTGGCTCTTGCTGTGGCAACCCTTGCGCTTGCCGACCGGCAGGCGCTCGGCATCGCGGCGGCCCATGGCGACGACCGCCTCCGGCACAAGCGCGTCATGGACGATGACATCGGCTTCCATCAGCAGACGATGGGCACGCAACGTCAGCAGATCCTCGGCGCCCGGACCAGCGCCAACCAGCGCGATGTGGCCCGAAGCGGGTGCGTTCGATAGCAGAAGATCCACCGCCGCGTCATGCGCCTGCGACAGCTGGCCGGCTTCCACGGCATGCGCAGGCACACCCTGGAAAAAACTGTTCCAGAAGCGCCGGCGGGCATTGCCTTTCGGCAGCAATTTCTCGGCTGCCCCACGCAGCGAAGCAGCGAGCGTCGCCAGCGAACCGAGCGATGGCGACAGCATCTGATCGATGCGGCTGCGCAGCATCTGGGCCAGCACCGGGCCGGCGCCTTCCGTTCCGATGGCGATGGCGACCGGCGCACGGTTGACCAGCGCCGGAGTGAAGAAGTCGCAGAGTTCCGGCCGGTCGACGGCATTGACCGGAATGCCCAGTTCGCGCGCATCGGCTGCGACACGGCGGTCGAGCGCCTCATCGCCGCTGGCGGCAAATACCATGACCGCGCCTTCCAGCTGCGAGGCGTCATAAGCTGCCGCGACATGGTTGGCGCCGGACTGGGCAACAAAGGCAAGCAGCTCCGGCTCGGCATTTTCGGCGATGATGCGAAGCACCGCGCTCGACTGTCCGATCAGCCGCGCTTTGGCGAGGGCTTCCTCGCCGGCGCCGACGATGGCCACGGCTTCGCCCTCGACCCGCACGAAGACGGGGAAGGCATTGAGCTTGGCATTGGCCTGCGGCATGGGAAAAGCAATCCAGGAACAGTGTCGCAGTTTTACGCCGGGGCGCGAAAAACCAGAAGCAAAGCACTCGCGCATCCTGTGATGGCAGGCAATCGCTTTTTCGCAACTGCGAAAGGCAGGAGAAAAATATTCCACATCCGCGGTGCGGGCGGATTCACGTCCCTGAAACGAGCCTTGATTTCAGGTCTTTTTAGCCACTTGCCCTCTATCTGGCAAAACAGTTTTTTCTAATTTCTACCAATTCAGTAGATTAAAGTCGCCCACTGATGGATCGCCTGTTCAACCGCTGGCGGCACGGCCGTCGCTTCGCCGTAGGGGGGTGGAACGTTGCCGGGTTGATACGCGTTCCGAAGGGTAGCCATTCATCAAAAGGAGCGCTTTCATGGACACGATCAAACTGAGGCACGGCATCTGGGTCCTGGTGGCCGACGGTGAAAAAGCGCTCCTGCTCAAGAATGCCGGCGACAACAAGTTTCCAAATCTCGAAGTCGTGCAGGTGATGGAACAGGACAACCCGCCCACCCGCGAACAGGGAAGCGACAGCCCCGGCCGGTACAATGACGGCCCGTCCGTACACCGCAGCGCCGTCGAGGATACCGACTGGCACCGTATCGGCAAGGAACGCTTCGCGGAAGAGATCGCGGCCCGGCTCTACAAGCTCGCCCATGGTGGTGAGTTCGACAGCATCGTGCTTGTCGCCCCGCCGGTGATGCTCGGCGCCATGCGCAAGAAGCTGCACAAAGCGGTCGGTGACAAGGTGACGGCTGAAATTCCAAAAACCATGACCAACCACGCCATCTCCGAGATCGAGGCCATGCTGCAAGCAGCCTGACCGCAGGCGATGGATCCCAAAGCCAACGCAACAGTGAGTGCAAAACGGACCGGCGGCCTCTCGGCCGCCGGTCGAGCATTTTGCCGCCGCACCGTCGATTTTCGCACCTGCGGGTTGCATCACCGTCACCCCTTCCACCATATTGCAAAACAGGCGGCGGCTTAGGGCGGCGCACATCCGACATCGCAAACTTGAAAGGCGCTCCATAGACAATGCCGCATGACACGCCCCTTATCGCCACCATCGTCGCCGGTCTGGGGCTGGCTTTCGTCTTCGGGGCTCTGGCCAACCGTTTCCGCATTCCGCCGCTGGTCGGCTATCTCGTAGCCGGCGTCCTGGTCGGGCCGAATACGCCTGGTTTCGTCGCCGATGCCGGCCTTGCCAACGAACTGGCCGAGATCGGCGTCATCCTCTTGATGTTCGGCGTCGGCCTGCATTTCTCGCTGAAGGATCTGTTGTCGGTCCGCGCCATCGCCGTGCCCGGCGCCATCGTCCAGATCGGCTTTGCCACGGCACTCGGCGCCGGACTGTCCTGGATGCTCGGCTGGTCGATGGGCGCGGGGCTGGTGTTCGGCCTGGCACTGTCGGTCGCCTCGACCGTGGTGCTGCTGCGCGCGCTTCAGGAACGCCGGCTGATCGAGACCGAACGCGGCCGCATCGCCGTCGGCTGGCTGATCGTCGAGGATTTGGCCATGGTGCTGGCCCTGGTGCTGCTGCCGGCCCTTGCCGGCGTGCTCGGTGGCCAGGAACAGGCCGATGTCCACTCGAGCGGCCTGCTGTCGCTGCCGGCCGGCTACGGCATCTGGGGCGTCGTCGGCATCACGCTCGCCAAGGTCGCCGCTTTCGTCGTCGTCATGCTGGTGGTCGGCCGCCGGGTGATCCCCTGGATTCTGCACTACGTCGCCCATACCGGGTCACGCGAATTGTTTCGTCTCTCGGTGCTCGCCATTGCGCTCGGCGTCGCCTTCGGCGCGGCGAAACTGTTCGGCGTCTCGCTGGCGCTCGGCGCCTTCTTCGCCGGCATGATCATGAGCGAATCCGAGCTTAGCCACCGCGCGGCCGAAGAATCGCTGCCGCTGCGCGACGCCTTCTCGGTGCTGTTCTTCGTCTCGGTCGGCATGCTGTTCGACCCGTTCAGCCTGCTCAGCAACGGCCTGCCGATCCTGGCGACACTGGCCATTATCGTCATCGGCAAGTCGCTGGCGGCGTTCGTCATCGTCGTCGTCTTCGGCTATCCCCTGGCGACAGCCCTCATGATTTCGGCCAGCCTTGCCCAGATCGGCGAATTCTCCTTCATCCTGGCCGAACTCGGCGTCGGGCTGAAACTCTTGCCCGAACAGGGCCGCGACCTGATCCTGGCCGGCGCCATCCTGTCGATCGTGCTCAACCCGCTGATGTTCCTGGTCATCGACTGGATGAAGCCGTCGCTGGAGGCCCGCGCCGCCAGGACGGCGCCGCCGGCGGACGCCAAGCCGGTCGGTCCGGCGACCGAACCGGGCCAGGTCGCCTCGGTCGTCGCAACAGCCCAACAGGAAGACGGCCCTCCGCCGAAGACGGCGCTTACCGGCCATGCCATCCTGATCGGTTATGGCCGTGTCGGCGGCCTTGTCGGCGCGGCGCTGAAAGAAGCAGAGCTGCCCTTCCTCGTCATCGAGGACGCCGACAAGACACTGGCCAAGCTGAAGGCCGATGGCGTCGAGAGCGTCGCCGGCAATGCCGCCAACGCCGAAGTGTTCGCCGCCGCCAATCCCGAAGGCGCCAGCCGGCTGATCCTCGCCATCCCCAATGCGTTCGAAGCCGGCCAGATCGTGCTCAGGGCGCGCGCCGCCAACCCCGGCGTCAACGTCGTCGCCCGGGCCCATTCCGATGCCGAGGTCGAGCATCTCAAGGGGCTCGGCGCCGACACGGTGATCATGGGCGAGCGCGAAATCGCGCGCGGCATCGTCGAAGAGGTGCTCGGTCACAAGCCATCTGCGACCGAACCGTCCGCCGCCTGATCACCGCACGAATGCTGACCCGCCATTGCGTGCGATGCTGCTGAGATACTGTGCGGGAGGCTTGCCGAGCGCCTTCCTGAACATGGTGATGAAGGCTGTGACGGACTCATAGCCGAGATCGCCCGAAACCCGCTGAACGCTGGCGCCCGAAGCCAGTTCCCTGATCGCAACGATCAGGTGCAATTGCTGGCGCCAGCGGCCAAAGCTCAAGCCTGTCTCCTTGACGACAAGACGAGCAAGACTGCTCTCGCTGAGCGCGACACGCTTGGCCCATTCGGCCAGCGTGCTGCGATCGGCAGGATCGTTCGCCAGTGCTTCCGCGATCCGCTTCAGGCGCGGTTCGGAGGATAGCGGCAGATGCAGTTGCTGGACAGGCATATCGGGCAATTCGGCCAGCAGGACGCTTCCCAGGAAAGCACAGCGCGCGTCATCAGGCGCGCAGTCCGACAGTTCGATGATCAGTTCGCGCAGCAGCGGCGAGATCGAAAGTGTGCAGCACCGATCCGGCAGCACAGCCGCGCCCGGCTCGATATAGACGAAGAAAATCCGCGCATTGGCCGTCGCGATGTTGCTGTGCTGCATGCGGCTTGGCACCCACACGCCGCAATGGGGCGGCACCATCCAGAGGCCACTGGGCACGCGGCAGGTGACGCCGCCGCCAAGCGCGAAGACGAGTTGCCCTTTGCGATGCCAATGATCCGACACCTCGGCCTTGGTCTCGGTGACGTCGACGCGCACGGCGATCGCCGGAGCAAGGACGTCATCGACGTCGAAATCGAGCCATGGGTAGCGAAGCGGCTGTCTCATCATTGACGGTTTTTAGCGATGAATTGCCCTTATATCCAGATTGTTCGTCAGCACAAATCGATAGGCTTGGGTCGTTCTCGCCAATCGGCAAAGGTGTACCCCATGCTCGCCCTCACCATCTCTTCCGACAATGCCGTCAGACTGAAACTCGCCGAGGTGGACGAGCCACAGCCTTGCGCGAACGAGGCTCTGGTCGCCGTCGGCGCAACCTCGTTGAACCGCGGCGAACTGCGCCTGCTCACCATACGCCCGGACGGCTGGATACCCGGCCAGGACATCGTCGGGGTCGTGGAGCGAGCGGCAGCCGATGGTTCCGGGCCGGCCGTGGGCACCCGCGTCGTGGCTTTGGTCGACGAGGCCGGCTGGGCCGAACGCGTCGCCGTTCCGACTGACCGTCTCGCCGTCCTGCCGGATGAGGTCAGCTACGTTTCCGCGGCCACGCTCCCCGTGGCGGGCACGACAGCGCTGAGGACCTTGCGCCATGGCGGTGATCTGGCCGGCCAACGGGTGCTGATCACCGGCGCGAGCGGTGCGGTCGGCCGTTTCCAGATCCAGATCGCCCGCGAACAAGGCGCCTCGGCGACGGCAATCGCCGCCGCCCGGCATGCCGGCGATCTCCGCGATCTCGGCGCCGAGCAGGTGGTCGAGGCGATCGAGCTGGCCGAGGGACCATTTTCGCTGATCACCGAGTCGGTCGGCGGCGAAAGCCTCGCCCGCGCGATCGAACGCGTCGCGCCCGGCGGGACCATCGTCATGTTCGGTTCAAGCAGTGGCGAGCTCACGCCCATCGGCTTCCGCCAGTTCGTTCCGGGCCATGAGGGGGCGCGGCTTCAGACCTTCGCCTACTACACGTCCGGCTCAGGCATTGGCGCCGATATCGCCGCGCTGCTCGCCCTGGCCGCGGCCGGCCGGCTGGAGACCCGCATCGCCTTGACCGTGCCGTGGACCGATATTGCCCAGGCCCTTGAAGCCCTGCGGCAGCGCAGCTTCAGCGGCAAAGCTGTTCTCACCATGGCCGGATGAGCAACCCCAGCCGAAGTCGGCTTGCTCACACGTGCTGGCCGCCATTGATGTGGATTTCCGAGCCCGTCACATAGGACGCCTGCTGCGAGCATAGGAAGAAGATGATGTCGGCGACCTCGGCCGTGGTGCCCAGCCTTCTCAGCGGGATCGTCTCGACGATCTTTTCCGTGCCCGGCGACAGAATCGCCGTGTCGATCTCGCCGGGTGCAATGGCGTTCACGCGGATGCCGTGCGGGCCAAAGTCATGCGCCATCTCGCGCGTCAGCGAGCCGAGAGCCGCCTTCGATGTCGCATAGGCGGTGCCGGCGAAGGGATGCACGCGGGTGCCGGCGATCGAGGTGACATTGACGATCGAGCCCTTGGCCGTCGCCAGCTCCTTGAACAGGCCGCGCGCCAGCATGATCGGCGCGAAGAAATTGACCTGGAACACGTCGCGCCAGACATGCATCGGCGTGTCGATCGAGTTCATGCGGCTGTTGCCGTCCTTCAGCTTGGGCGAAATGCCGGCATTGTTGACCAGAGCATTGAGCTGGCCGCCATGTGCTTCCAGCCGATGGCGGATTTCCGAGACGGCGATGCCGACATCTTCCTGATCGGCAAGGTCGACCTTGATGTGGTCCTCGGGACCTGCCGGCCACGGGCAATCCTCGGCGAAAGCCTGACGCGAACAGGTGATGACGCGCCAGCCCTCGCGCGAAAAGCGCTTGACCGTGGCATGGCCGATGCCACGGCTGGCGCCGGTCAGCACGATGGTTTTTCTGGTGTCGAGTTCGGCCATGTCACGGTCTCCGGCCGGAGGTGTAGCCGAACACCGTGGCGCTGGCGAGAGGCGGATTGACGCCGCTGCGAACCGCCGGGGCGATCGCCGTCAGCCGCCGCCCAGAATATCCAGGATCGAGGTCTGCTTCCTCTTCTTCAACGGACCGCCAACATTGCCCGGCGGCACCGGATGGCCGACCGAAGCAGTGGTGCCATCATCCGCTGGCATGTTGAAGCCATCCGCGTCGACGGTCTGGGCAGGCCGCGCCACCCGGGCCGGCGCCGGCGCCTGGGTTGCCTGTGCGGCTGGCGCCTGCTGGCCAACCGAGGCTGACGGAACCGGCGCTGGCTGGTTGTTGTCGGCCGACGGTATGTCGTCGGGCACTATCGTATCGGCCGGCGTCGACTTCCAGGTGCCGGGCAGCGGCCGCACCGGTACGCCTTCATGTGCGGCAACCATGAATTCGTGCCAGGCCTGCGCCGGCAGCGCGCCGCCGGTGACCTTCTTCATCGCCGTGCCATCATCATTGCCGAACCACACACCGGTGGTGAGATTGGCGGTATAGCCGACGAACCAGGCATCGCGCGAATTCTGGCTGGTGCCCGTCTTGCCGGCCGACGGCCAGGCGAAGGCCGCCTTCTTGGCCGTGCCGACCTCGACGGTGCCGGTCATCATCGAATTCATCATGCCGACGATCTCGGGTTTCACCACACGCGGCGCGCTGCCGCCGGCGCTGTCGTAGAGCACCTTGCCCTCGGCGGTCGTGATGCGGCGGATGAAGTGGATGTCGGGCTTGTAGCCGCCATTGGCGAACGGCACATAGGCCGACGTCAGCTCCAGCGGCGTCACTTCCGAGGTGCCGAGCGCGATCGAGGTGTTGGCCTGCAGTTCGGACTGGATGCCCATGCGGTGCGCCGCTTCCAGCACCGCGTTTGGCCCGACCTCCATGGTCAGCTGCGCGGCGACCGAGTTCAGCGACTTGGCCAGTGCCGTCGCCAGCGTGACCTTGCCAAAATACTTGCCGCCGTAATTGTCCGGCGTCCAGTTGCCGATCTTGATCGGCGCGTCGTTGCGGATGCTGTCGGGCGTGCGGCCGGCTTCCAGTGCCGCCATGTAGACGAACGGCTTGAACGCCGAGCCGGGCTGCCGCCGCGCCTCGGAGGCACGGTCGAACTGGCTGGTCGAATAGTCGTAGCCGCCGACCATGGCGCGCACCGCGCCGGAATCGTCGATCGACACCAGCGCGCCCTGGGTGACGTTGAGCTTCTTGCCGCTTTCGTCGATCAGCCGGCGGATCGACTGCTCGGCGAGTTTCTGCAGGTTCAGGTCGACGGTGGAGTCGATGACGATGTCGCCGCGCACGTCGCCGATCAGGTCGGGCAGTTCTTCCATGATGGTGTCGGCGACATAGTTTTCCGAGCCGGTCCAATAGGACGGCGCGCGCGTCGCCGGCGCGCTGAGCGCCGTCTTCAGCTCCTTGTCGCTGATCTTGCCCTCTTCACGCATGGCCGCGAGCACGAGCTGCGAACGCTCCTCCGCGGCCTTCGGATCGCGCGCCGGCGACAGCCGCGACGGCGCTTTCAGCAAGCCCGCAAGCAGCGCCGCTTCCGAGAGCGTGACGTCACGCGCGCTCTTGCCGAAATAACGCCGCGAAGCCGCCTCGACACCAAAGGCGCCGGAGCCGAAATAGACCCGGTTGAGGTACATTTCGAGGATCTGGTCCTTGGTGTGCTTGTGCTCCAGCCACAGCGCCAGCAGCACCTCCTGCACCTTGCGCTCCAGCGTGCGGTCGGGCTTCAGGAACAGATTCTTGGCCAATTGCTGCGTCAGCGTCGAACCGCCCTGCGAGAAATGCCCGCCCATGAGGTTGGTCACCATGGCGCGCGACAGGCCGATCGGATCGACGCCGAAATGCGAATAGAACCGGCGGTCCTCGATGGCGATGACGGCTTCGGGAATGTAAGGCGACATTTCGTGCAGGCCGACGGCTTCGCCGCCGCTCATGCCCCTGTTGGCGAGCAACTGGCCATCGGCCGAGACGATCTTGATGTTGGGGGCACGGTCGGGGATCGACCAGGTGGTGGCCGCCGGCATCTTGGCGCCGTAATAGACGACGACGCCCGCCACCGCGATGCCGCCCCAGATGGCAAGCACGAAGCACCAGTAGAACAGACGGCCGAGCACGCCGAACAGGCCGCGCCGGCTCCTGCCGCGCCCACCGCGCGACGATTTCGCCTTCGACGATTTGCGTTTTGCGGAGGCTTTGCGGTTGCTCGGCACGACGCGGTCCTCCTCGCTCACCGAAAGACCCGGCTGGGATCGCGCCTGCGGCGGTCCCTCGAAACTGGGCTCGATGCGGCTGTCTCTGCGGTTCGCCATGCGCTGCGCTTGCTGTCCCCGGTGCCAATGGCGCTCCGGTTGCAGAGTAGATGCGGCGATTTAAGGGCGGGTTAAGTCGGAAAAATTCGAGGCGATTGATAATCAAATGCCTTGGGCCTGCGGTCATCGCGTTGTTCGAGCCCCTGATTTTGGTGCTGGCAAACGATCGCGCCCGCCGCGATGGAACAATCCTCGCCGTGGCATTTTGTCCGGGCGCCAAGGCCCGAACCATTCTCAGCCGTGACCCAGGCGGTCGCGGACATGTTCCATGTTGGGGCGCGATCGCAAATGGTCGCGGCTACGCGTTCGACCGCACCCCAAATCACCCGTCACCAGGCAATCACCTGGTGGACATCAGCCGATCGCCGCACGAACCGAGAGCGCTGCCCTCGACGATTGCATAACCTCGCCGACATGGCAGTAGCAGACGATCTCGTGCAGTTGGTGGTCGGTCAGCTCGAAGAAGCGCTTGGCTTCGCCATAACTGTCGTCTTTCAGACCCTCGTCGTGCAATATGGGGTCAGTGAAGGCAACCGCTATCGGCGAGCTATCGGCTCGCATGACATCGCGTTCCGCCGGCGCGCGGTATTCGGTCCCGGCAAGCGCCATCAGGAGCCGGCTGGGCTCACGTTCAAGAAGCTCGGCCCAACGTATGAGACGTTGGGTTCGGCTCATTACCAGCTGTGTGTTGACCTCGGCCACTGCATGCAGTTGGTCTAGTGTTTGGTGTTTCATGGCAACCTCCTAGCAATAGGTTGGTTGATCCCAAACGCCCTGTATCCGCATTATAGCGCCAGAGCGCCGATCCGTCATTCTAATTCCATGCCGGGATAATGGCGCTTCCGGCACTACGCCGATGCAATGGCCCCGTCTTGCCGGCAGTTTTCAACTCCTCCGCGTATCGACGACAGCGCGAAAAGGGCCAGCGTCTGCTCCTCGCAGGTCATCGCCACGACGCTGTTCGACCGGTCGATATCAAGGCCTTTCGGGCCGCCTTCCTCGGGGCTGGCCTGCCGCGCAGGAAGGCGTCCTCGTCGAGCATGGTCACCTAGCGCGCCGGCGTGCGATGCCCGCTCCAGTCACCGTCGCCGTCATAGACATCCACCATCCGGCTGCCGGCGACGGCGATGTGCCGATCATGGCCTGTAAAGCGCACGCCATGCGGATAGCCGGCGTGCTGCGGGACGCCGGCGCGCCCGGTGTCGGGCCTGACGCCGCGCCCCGTCGACGGGAACTCAGTTCTGCTGGATCGAAATGCCCTTGTCGTCGATCTTGAGTTCGACGCCCTTCGGCTTGGTCTGCTCGCGGTAGACATAGACGCCGAGCGCGATGACCACGACGACGAGCGCGCCAATGATGAGATAGAGCGTATTCTGCTTCATGGCGCGCCCTTTGTCGTTTCGAGCCTCAGGCTCGTTTCAGGACCTTGACCAGCACCAGAAGGATAATGGCGCCGATCGTGGCGTGGATGATGGAAGCGATGATGCCGCCGCCGATGGAGAAGCCGATCCGCGGTAACAGCCAGCCGGCGATGAACGCGCCGACGATGCCGACGATGATGTTGCCAATGAGGCCGAAGCCGAAACCGGAAACGATGAGACCGGCAAGCCAGCCGGCGATGGCACCGATGATGATGAAGACGAGAAGGCTTTCTACGCCCATGGCGATTTCCTCCGAGCAAGGGGGCGAGCGCGGAGCGAAAGGCTCCGAATCGGCCCCGATATCAACGGCTTCAGGCTATTCGAAAGCAGCTGGCCCCGCCAGCGGCGCTCGCTGGAGCAATTCCAGGAAAAGGGTAAAGCGGTTTTTCCCGGGAAAAGCGCGCAGCGCTTTCCCTCGGGGATTGCGTCAAAGCTAATCGTCGTCGCTGGAAGCGGGCCGCCAGCTGGTCGGCTCGACCTTCTTTTGCGTGTGGCTGTCGGTGTAGACCCACCAGCCATCATCGCGATATTGCCCGATGGATTCGTTGATGACGCCGTCGCCGTCCTTCCAGGTGACTGTGACCTTGGAGCCATCGGTCGGCGCGGTTGCAATCGGCTTTCTGTCGGCCATGTCATCCCCTTTTCCAGCCCACAGAAACGCGACGGCTGGCATCTGGTTCCCAACCGGCCGTCGGGCGCGGATGTCGCGAAGGCGTCAGCTGTGCGCGAAGATATCCTCTTCGCCCCAACCCATCAGGTCAAGCTTGGCCCGCGTCGGCAGGAAGCGGAAGCAGGCATCGGCCTCCTTTGTCCGCCCCTCGCGCGCCAGCCGCCCGGCCAGCACATCCCGCAGCCGGTGCAGATAGAGCACGTCGGAGGCGGCATATTCGAGCTGCTCGGGCGACAGCGTTTCGGCCGCCCAGTCCGAAGATTGCTGCGCCTTGGACAGGCCGACGCCGAGAAGCTCGAAGCAGATGTCCTTCAGCCCGTGCCGGTCGGTATAGGTGCGGGTCAGCCGCGAGGCGATCTTGGTGCAGAACACCGGTTCGGGCATCACCCCGAAGGCATTGTAGAGCACGGCAAGATCGAAGCGTCCAAAATGGAACAGCTTCGTCACGCCGCGGTTCTTCAGCAGGCTGACGAGGTTCGGCGCCTTCTTCTGGCCGGGTGCGATCTGGATGACGTCGGCGCTGCCGTCGCCAGGCGATATCTGCACCACGCACAACCGGTCGCGATGCGGGTTCAGACCCAGCGTCTCGGTGTCGATGGCCACCGCCCCGACATTGTAATGCGAAAGGTCGGGCAAATCATGCTTGTGGAAACGGATGTCGGCCATGGTCTTCTCCGGTCGCAGCGTTCCCCGTCCTCGCCGCGATCCGGTGAAAAATCAACAGGAAAACGTCTTTTCGCCGCTCAGCGCGTCAGAGCATCGAGAATACGGGCCCAGGAGCGCTGGCCCTTGTGGAAGGATGAGAGCTCATATTTCTCGTTGGGCGAGTGGATGCGGTCATCGTCGAGGCCGAAGCCGACCAGCAACGATTCCATGCCGAGATAGGTCTGGAAGTCGCCCACCACGGGGATCGAGCCACCGCTGCCGGTCGTCACCGCGGGCTTGGGCCATTCGTCGGACAGCGCGGTCTTGGCCTTGGCCAGGAATGGCGAGTCGTAGGAAAGCTGGATCGCCGGCGAGCCGCCATGCGGATGGAATTCGACCGAGCAGTCGGCCGGAATGCGCTCCTTGACGAATTTCTGGAAGGCGGCGCGGATCTTGGCTGGATCCTGCTTGTGAACGAGGCGGAACGACACTTTTGCCGAAGCTTCCGCCGCGATCACCGTCTTGAAGCCCTTGCCGGTATAGCCGCCGATGATGCCGTTGAACTCGGCGGTCGGCCGCGCCCATGTCAATTCCAGCACCGAGCGGCCTTTTTCGCCCGACGGGATGGACAGGCCGACAGGCCCGAGGAAGGTCTCGGCCGTTTCGCCGAGCGTCTCCCAGGATTTCAGTACCTGCGTCGGCGTTTCCTCGACGCCGTCATAGAAGCCCGGAATGGTGATGTGGCCATCCTTGTCGTGGATATCGGCCAGCACCCTGGCCAGGATGCGGATCGGGTTGGCGGCGGCCCCGCCATAGAGGCCCGAATGCAGGTCGCGGTCGGCGGCCTTCACCGTGATCTCCTCGCCGACCAGCCCGCGCAATGCCACGCAGATCGACGGGGTTTCACGGTCCCACATGCCGGTATCGCAGACCAGCGCGAAATCGGCCTTGAGCTCCTCGGCATTGGCCTCGAGGAACGGTTTCAGCGACGGCGAGCCGGATTCCTCCTCGCCCTCGAACAGGATGGTGACGCGGCACGGCAGATTGCCATGCACCTGCTTCCAGGCGCGGCAAGCCTCGACGAAGGTCATCAGTTGGCCCTTGTCGTCGGCCGCGCCGCGCCCGGTGATCACCTTGTGGTCGGGTCCGACTTGCTTGATGGCCGGCGCGAACGGATCGCTTTCCCACAATTCGATCGGGTCGACCGGCTGCACGTCGTAATGGCCATAGAACAGCACACGCGGCGAACCGGCCGGCCCCTCGTGATGCGCAACCACCATCGGGTGTCCCGGTGTGTCGCGAACGCTGGCGTCGAAGCCGACCAGCTTGAGCTCCGCCACCAGCCATTCCGCCGCCTTGCGGCAGTCGGCGGCATAGGCCGGATCGGTGGAGATCGACTTGATCCTGAGCAGGCCGAACAGGCGTTCCAGGCTCTGGTCGAGATTCTGGTCGAGACGGTCGAGGACGGGGGAAACTGCGGACATGTGTGAAGCCTTTCGATTCAGTGCCGGAACCGTAAAGGCAGAGTGGGGAAACGAAAAGCCCGGGACGATTGGACCACGGCGCGAGTCGGCTGCCGCAGGCAAAAAAAAGACCGCCGTGGTGGAGGGGGAACCACGGCGGCCTCATACTCGAAACGATGCGGCAGCCCGGAGAGGGGGGATAGGCTGCCGCAGTTGTCCGGGATAGGCGGGGGACGGGCCTTGCTCCGGACTTCGGCGAAAACTGCCGATGAGGTCTATTTGGGTCTCTGAACGTGGCGATTCAAGGGCACCAACGTTACACTTTTGTAACGTGCCCGTGATCGGGCCTGCATCCCCCGGTCTGTCAGGGTGTTGACGGAACCGATACCTGGCAATGTGTTTGGCATGGACCAAGCCACCGCGCCGCGCTATCCCTGCCGGCATGAAAAAAGGCGATCATCTCTTCCTTATCGACGGCTCCGGCTACATCTTCCGGGCCTACCACGCACTGCCGCCGCTGACCCGCAAGTCCGACGGCCTGCCGGTCGGAGCCGTTTCCGGTTTCTGCAACATGCTGTGGAAGCTGATGCAGGATGCCCGCAACACCGATGTAGGCATCGTGCCGACGCATTTCGCGGTCATCTTCGACTATTCCTCGAAAACCTTCCGCAACGATCTCTATCCCGAATACAAGGCCAACCGTTCGGCGCCGCCTGAAGACCTGATCCCGCAATTCGGCCTGATCCGCCAGGCGACCAAGGCGTTCAACCTGCCTTGCATCGAGATGGAAGGCTTCGAGGCCGACGATCTCATCGCCACCTATTGCCGGCTGGCCTGCGAGGCCGGCGGCGACACCACCATCATCTCCTCCGACAAGGACCTGATGCAGCTGGTCGGCGATACGGTCGGCATGTACGACCCGATGAAGGACCGCCAGATCGGCATCCCTGAGGTCATCGAGAAGTGGGGCGTGCCGCCGGAGAAGATGGTCGATCTGCAGGCGCTGACCGGCGATTCCGTCGACAATGTGCCCGGCGTGCCCGGCATCGGCCCGAAAACCGCGGCGCAGCTGCTTGAGCAGTTCGGCGACCTCGACGCACTGCTCGCCCGCGCCGGCGAGATCAAGCAGGATAAGAGGCGCGAATCGATCATTGCCAACACCGAAAAGGCGCTGATCTCGCGCCAGCTGGTAACGCTGAAGAACGACGTGCCGGTGGCCGAGGGGTTGGACGACTTCATCCTGCACGCGCCGGATGGGCCAAAGCTGATCGGCTTCCTCAAGACCATGGAATTCACCTCGCTGACCCGCCGCGTGGCCGAAGCGACCGGCACCGAGGCCGGCGACGTCCAGGCCGTCGCGGTGACCGTCGAGCGCGCCGACAACGCCCACGGCCCCGATGTCGGCGCCGGAGCGCCGGCTGTGGCCCGCGGCAGTGCCGAGAGGGGCCAGGCCAACGGCGAGGCAACCGCCGCACCGACGGCGGACAAGGCCAAGCAAGGCGATACTCCTTCCCTGCTCTCAGCCTTGCGGCTGGAGCGCGCGGCAACCAGCAAGATCGACACGGCGGCCTATCCCTGCATTCGCGATATCGCGACCTTGAAAGCCTGGGTCGCCGAGGCGACCGAGGCCGGCATTGTCGCCTTTGACGTCAGGGCCACCTCGTCCGATCCGATGCAGGCCGAACTGATCGGCCTGGCTATGGCCACGGCGCCCGGCCGCGCCGCCTACATTCCCTTCGCCCACAAGAGCGGCAATGGTGACCTGCTCGGCGGCGGCGCGCTCGAAAACCAGATACCTCTCCGCGAGGCGCTGGCGGTGCTGAAACCGCTGCTCGAGGACAGGTCGGTCCTCAAGATCGCGCAGAACCTGAAATACGATCTCGTCATCATGAGCCGTTACGGCATCGATGTCGCCCCGTTCGACGACACCATGCTGATCTCCTACGTGCTCGATGCCGGTACCCCGCACGGTCATGGTATGGACCAGCTTGCCGGGAAATGGCTTGGCCACACCCCGCTCCGGCTCAAGGATGTGACCGGCTCCGGCAAGAGCTCGGTCGGTTTCGACCAGGTCGACATCGACAAAGCGACGGCGCACGCCGCAGAGGACGCCGATGTCACGCTCCGGCTCTGGCTGGTGTTGAAGCCCCGGCTTGCGGCCAAGGGCCTGGTGTCGGTCTATGAGCGGCTGGAACGGCCGCTGGTGCCGGTTCTGGCGCGCATGGAACAGCGCGGCATTTCGGTCGACCGGCAGATACTGTCCAGGCTGTCAGGCGAACTGGCGCAGGGTGCTACCCGGCTGGAAGAAGAAATCTACCAGCTCGTCGGCGAGCGCATCAACATCGGCTCGCCCAAGCAGCTCGGCGATATATTGTTCGGCCGCATGGGCCTGCCCGGCGGCTCCAAAACAAAGACCGGCCAATGGTCGACCTCGGCGCAGCTGCTCGAAGACCTTGCAGCCGAGGGCCACGAACTGCCGCGCAAGATCGTCGACTGGCGCCAGCTGACCAAACTGAAATCGACCTATACCGATGCGCTGCCCGGTTTCATCCATCCCGACACCAGGCGCGTCCACACCTCATATGCGCTGGCCGCGACGACGACAGGCCGGCTGTCGTCCTCCGATCCGAACCTGCAGAACATCCCGGTGCGCACCGCCGAAGGCCGCAAGATCAGGACCGCCTTCATCGCCGACAAGGGCAACCGGCTCGTCTCGGCCGACTACAGCCAGATCGAACTGCGCGTGCTCGCCCATGTCGCCGAAATCCCGCAATTGCGGCAGGCTTTCGCCGACGGCGCCGACATCCACGCCATCACCGCGTCGGAAATGTTCAACGTGCCCGTCGAGGGCATGCCTTCGGAAGTCCGCCGTCGCGCCAAGGCGATCAATTTCGGCATCATCTACGGCATCTCGGCCTTCGGCCTCGCCAACCAGCTGTCCATTCCGCGCGAGGAGGCCAGCAACTACATCAAGAAATATTTCGAGCGTTTCCCCGGCATCCGCGACTATATCGAAGAGACCAAGGCCTATGCCCGCGAGCACGGCTTTGTCGAAACCATCTTCGGCCGGCGCATCCATTATCCCGACATCAGGTCGTCCAACCCTTCGATCCGCGCGTTCAACGAACGCGCCTCGATCAACGCCCGCCTGCAAGGCACCGCCGCCGACATCATCCGCCGCGCCATGGTGCGCATGGAGGAAGCGCTGGACAAGGCCAAGCTGTCGGCCCGCATGCTCCTGCAGGTGCATGACGAACTGATCTTCGAGACGGTCGAGGCCGAAGTCGAGGCGACGATCCCGGTCGTGCGCCATGTCATGGAAAACGCGGCGATGCCGGCGGTGTCGATGTCGGTGCCACTGCATGTTGATGCGCGGGCGGCGAACAACTGGGACGAGGCGCACTAGCGCCACCGCTTCGTCCTACGAAGAGAAGACCTTAAGCCGCCTCGGCCCGGCACTTCGCGCACGTCCCGCGAAACTCGATCACCGCCTTCTTGGCGGCGAAGCCGGTCGAATGGACCCATTCGTTCAGCCGGTGGTCGACGTCGTGGTCCGACATCTCGGTCACTTGCCCGCACGTGTCGCAGATGGCGAAGGCGGTCATCGAATGGCTGTGATCATGCGGTTCGGCACAGGCGACGAAGGAATTGATGCTTTCCAGCCGGTGCACGAAGCCGGATTTCACCAGCGTGTCCAGCGCGCGATAGACCTGCAGCGGTGCGCGAAAACCGCGTTCGCGCAACTGGTCGAGCAAGGTGTAGGCGCTGAGCGGCCCGCTGGCGGTCTCGAGCTTCTCGAGCACGCACAACTGGTTCTTCGTCAGCACATCCCTTGCCGCCATGGTCCGGTTCCAACTTGTCCTGCGCCATCTCCAGGCTGCTTGCCCGCGCAAACCGCCTGATCCCATTCAGATAGCGACGAACCGTCGTCTTTGCTACTCTTCTGTTGTTGTCCCGGACCGATCGATAACGTGCCGGCGCATTGACGACGGCAGGCCTTGATGGCGCAGCGACATTCAAAATACTGACAAAATCCTCGGCGAGGATGGTTTCGCTTGGGAAATTCGATCGGGCTTGGGGAAGCAATATGATCAAATTGACACGCCGGACGCTGCTTGTCGGCACGTCCGCGCTGATGGCGGCCGGTACGCCCTCGTTTCGGGCGCTGGCGGCATCGCGCACCTATCACGCGCTGCTGGTCGCCTGCACCGAATATCCGGCCCTGCCACAAAGGAACTGGCTGATCGGGCCGAAGAACGATGCCGGCCTGGTGCACGAGTACCTGCTGAAGAACGTGCCCGACCCCGTGCGCTTCGCGCCCGAAAACGTCACGCTGCTTGCCAAGGACGTGCCCGGCGCCAAAGGCCTGCCGACCCACGCGGCAATCAAGGCGGCGCTCGCCGACCTGGCGGCCAGGGTTCAGCGCGACGATTTCGTCTATCTGCATCTGTCCGGCCACGGCGCCCAGCAGCCGGAAAGGGTCAAGGGCGACGAGACCGACGGGCTCGACGAGATCTTCCTGCCCGTCGACATCGAGAAATGGATCAATCGCGATGCCGGCGTGCCGAACGCGCTGGTCGACAATGAGATCGGCGATGCGCTCGACGCCATCCGCAACAAGGGCGCCTTTGTCTGGGCTGTCTTCGATTGCTGCCATTCCGGCACCGCGACACGCGCCGTCGAGGTCGATGACGAGTTGGAGCGCAAGGTCGAATTCGCCGACCTGGTCGGCGGCGACGAGGCCGCCAGGGCGGCCGCCGTCAAGGTCTATGAGGACACGGTCGCAAGCGCCTCGCGCGGCCTCGACGAGAATGGCGCGCGCAAGCCCGCCTTCAACCTGACGCCGACTGGCGGCGAAGCGATCACCAAGGGCAAGCTGGTTGCCTTCTATGCCGCGCAGACGGTGGAGACGACGCCGGAGATGCCGCTGCCCAAGGGAACGGCGGATGCGCCGCGCTTCGGCCTGTTCACCTTCACCATCCTGTCGAAGCTCGCTGAAAACCCCAACGTCACCTTTCGCCAGCTCGGCCAGGCCGTGCTGCAGCAATATTCGGCCGACAGCCGCACCCGGCCGACGCCGCTGTTCGAGGGCGAACTCGACGCGCGCGTCTTCGGCACCGACAAGACCGACGCCGTCATGCAGTGGCCCATCGTCGTCAAGGACGGTGAGGCGACGATCGGCGCCGGCCTGCTGCATCGCCTCACGCCTGGCAGCAAGCTTGCCATCCTGCCCTCGGCGCTGTCGTCGCTGTCCGATGCGGTCGGCTATCTCGAGGTGGAGTCGGCCAAGAACCTTGAAAGCCGCGTCAAGCCGGTCGAGTTCGAGAAGAAGCCGGCACTCAAACTGGCCGACATTCCTGCCAACGCCTATGCGCGGGTGGCGGAGATCGCCGTCGACTACAGGCTCACGGTCGCTCGGCCGGCCGCGACCAAGGGACTCGAAAAAGAAACCGAACTGGTCAATTCGGTTCTCGACGAGCTGGCCACGGCCAAGGAAACCGGCTTCAACATCGAACTGATCGACCCGGGCAAGAGCGCCGAGCTGCGCTTCGCGGTGATGCGTGAGAATGCCATTGCGGGCGCCGGCAAGGACGCCGGCGACAAGCCGGCCCTATGGTTCCTGCCGGCGTCGGGCGACGTGACGCTGAACGACGGCAGCAAGCCGGCGCTGATCATCATCCACCCGGACGACCGCCAGAAGCTGGCCGACGCCACGACCAGGAATTTGCGCACCATCTACCGCGCCACCGGGCTGTCGCGGCTGGCGGCTGCCTCCGACTACAAGCCCGAGGATGTCGACGTGCAGTTCCAGGTCAAGCGCCGTGACAAGGACGGGCTCGAACCCTTGCAGGCTTCCGCAGTGCCGCGCGTCTCGCCGGGCGACGAGGTGCATGTGCTGGCCAAGAACAGCTCGGACCAGCTGGTCGACATCAACGTGCTCTATGTCGGCAGCGACTATTCGATCACCCACATCGTCGCCGAACGCCTGGCCCCGCAGGCCACGCTGGAGGAAGGGCTGCTCGCCTTCACCGACACCAGCTTCGGCATGGAACGGATGATCGCGGTGCTGACCGAGGCGCCGCCGGAAAGCGAGAAGGAAGATCTGAGCTTCCTGGCGCAGGACGGCGTCGCGGCGATGACGCGCGGCCTCGGCCCCGCCAGCTTCTCCGACATGCTCGCCGATATCGGCATGGCGCCGCCGACCCGTTCGGTGATGCGGCTTGCGGACAAGAGCGGCCCGAAGGGGGCAGTGATGATCTTCCCGATGGAGACGGTGCCGCGCGCCTGAGCTTCGGCCCCAAGGCCTCACGGCCTGGTATATCAGGCTCTTGCGCGATCGGCGCGATATGAGAACATCCCCAGCCGCGGCCAAGGGCTCAGCGGCCGACGAAGCAGATAGGATCGATTGTGAAGAAGTCTTTTTTCTCCTGGCGCGAAACGCTTGCCGGACTTGTCGGCGGCCTGTTGCTGGTCGCCAATGCCTCGGCACAGGACAGCTGCGGCCTTTGCGCCAAACAGGTGGTCATTAATTCGGAACTGGCGACGTGCTTCCTCGATCAGTACGACCAGTTCGCCAAAACCAGCAGTGACGCGGTGGTGGTCGATCTCTCGAGCTGCGCCTCGCGCGGCGTGGTCGAAGCCTTGCCCTCGCCCAACAAGGCGCCGGCGGAGCCTGACATGCAGTTCATAGTTTCGCGTCCGCAGCTGGTATGCCTGAAAAAGCAGCTTGAAGCGCCGGGCATAGTGCTTGATCCCTCCGCCACCATCGAACTGGACAGCTGCAAATGAAGAAGCCGGGGGGCACGACAAAGCAGACACCGGTGGCCGCGCCCGCAAAGGCGCCGGCGGCGAAGGAGTCGCTGCCGGAAACCACCGAAGGTTTCCCCTGGCCGAGCAGCCATGAGATCAAGAAGGAGAGCAATCCCTTCACCGATCGCGACTGGCGCATGCTGGTCTATGCCTGGTCGGGCTTGCTGGTGCGTTTCGCCATCATCTTCACCCTGGCATTCTCGGTCTACCAGTTCCTGGCCAACCAGGAGCAGAAGCGCGTCGAGCAGACGATGTCGCTGGTCGAGCTCTGGGAAACCAAAGACTACCAGCAGGCACAACGGGCGTTGAAGGATCGTCTTGCCGCCCTCAACGCCAAATACGACAATCTGCTCAGCGCCAACCCTTCGCCGACCGAGGAGCAGGTGTTCCGCCAGCGCATCGGCATCGAGGCGATGAGCGCTTCAGGCGGCGACATGCCGCTCGCCGACTTCAGCGAGAATTTCGACCGCATCGTCTATTTCCTCAACCGGCTGTCCTTCTGCGTCGACGGCGACCTGTGCTCACGCAAGGTGACCGATGCCTATTTCCGCGACTACGCCGTCTCGTTCTGGAGTTATTTTGCCGGCTATGTCGACAAGCAGCGCAAGGCGGGTTCGCCGACTTTTGCCACGGCGATCGAGGCCTATGTTGGCAACGGGCAACCAGCGGCCGAAGCCAAATAGCGATGGGGAAACCCGGAACCACCTTGCGCCTCATGCGTGCCTGCCGGTGGCTGGCCATGGCTGGAGTTTTGGTCACGGCCTCGGCCGCCCGCGCCGAGGACGCCCCGGATTTCCACCTCGACATCGACACCGGCGGCCATACCGCCCGGATTGCCGATCTTGCCTTCACACCCGACGGCGAGGACGTTGTCTCCGCATCCGATGACAAGACCATCCGCATCTGGGGCTGGCAGAGCGGCGTGACGCTGCGCACCATTCGCGGCTATCTCGGCAATGGCAGCGACGGCAAGATTTTCGCCATCGCGGTCTCGCCGGATGGCAGGACGATCGCCGCAGGAGGTTATTTCGGCGCCGGTCTCGGCGACAAGCCGCCCTATGGCGACATCAGGCTGTTCGACTTCGCCACCGGCAAGATGAAGGCCGTGCTCAAGGCCGCCGACTACGCGACCTACGACCTCGCCTTCTCGCCGGATGGCAAGACACTGGCTGCCGGTGGTGGCGACGGCATGGTCTATCTCTGGCGGCTCGACGACAAATCAGCGACCGGCTGGACGCTGGACAAGAAGCTCGACGCCGATTCCTGGCACATCGACAAGCTGGCCTTCGCCGCCGCGGGAACCCGGCTGGCGGCGACTACAACCGACAATGGCATCCGGCTGTGGGATGTCGCCAAGGGCGACGAGATCGCCTTGCCGGCAGAGACCGAGCCTTTGCGGGACGTCAGCGTCCTGGCGCTGGCGACCTCGCAGGACGGCAGCCTGTTTGCCACCGGCAGCAAGGACGGCCAGGTCCAGCTCTGGCGCGCCGCCGACGGCACGCTGGCGCACGCCATGCCGAAGCAGGATTTTCTTATCGGCTCGCTGACCTTCGCCAAGGGATCACGGCTGGTCGCCTCCTGCGGCTATCGCTGCGCCGACAAGCACCGCTCCATCGTCTGGAACACCGACACCGGCGAGAAGCTGCTCGACTACAGCGGCCATGACGGCACGGTCTATGTCAGCGCCGCCAATGCCGACGGCTCGCTGGTGGCGACCGCCGGCGGCACCCGCAACGCCATCCAGGTCTGGGATCCGGCGACCGGCGAACGCAAGGCCCTGCTCCAAGGGGTGGGCGCACCGGTGACCGCGATCGGCATCGACGCGGCGAACGGCATCATCGCCTGGGGCAATGCGAACCCCTGCCCCGAGCGCGTGGCTTGCCCCGAACGGCTGGGCGCGCTGGACAAGAGGCTGGAACTGCCCACCGCCGAGCGGTTCTTCGACGACCCGCAGCCGCTGACCGAGCCCGGCTCGTTTGCCCGCGCCGCGCTGACCGATGGGAAGTGGTCGCTGCACGCCACAGTGGGCGGCAAGGACGCGCTGGAAAACGCGGTGCTGGAGATCGCCAATGGCGGCAAGGTGGTGCGCTCGATCGAGAACGATGCCACCAACGGCTTTGTCCATTCGGCTTTCACGCTGATCGACAATGGGCTTGGCCTGATCACCGGCGGCAGTGACGGCACGCTGCTGGAATACAAGGCCGCGACCGCCAGGGTCTCCGGCGAATTCACCGGCCACACCGGCGAAATCAACGCCATGGCCGCCTCGGAGAAAGCCGGCCTGCTTGTCACCGGCAGCGCCGACCAGACCGTGAGGCTGTGGAACCTGAAGACGCACGAGCTGATCGTGTCGATGTTCTTTGCCGGTTCGCAATGGATCGCCTGGATGCCGCAGGGCTACTATTATTCCTCCGATGAGGGCGACAAGCTGATCGGCTGGCACGTCAACCAGGGCCGTGACCATGAAGGCCGCTTCATCCGCGCCGGCCAGTTGAAGAAGTACCTCTGGAGCCCGGAAATGGTGCGCCGCGCCATCATCCTGCGCAGCGCCAAACAGGCAGTCCAGGAGATGCGGCCGGGCGTGGACAACGAGTTGCAGAAGCTCTTGCAGCGCAAGCCACCGGAATTCGGTATTCGCCTCGCCGACGACCAGAGCAAGGTCCGCGACGGTTATGTCGCCGTCGAGATCACGGGCGCCAAGGAAGCCGGCACCGATGTCGCCGGCTTCTCGATCCTGTCGAACAGCCGCAATGTCGGCGACATCGCCACGCGTTCGGTCGACGGCAACAAGACAACAGTCGAGGTACCGGTCGAGGATGGCCAGAACATCATCCGCATCACCGGCACCAACGAATTCGGCTATCTGACCGAGCGCAGCGTGACGGCGCTGGCGAGGAAGACCGAGAAGGCCGAGGCCAAGGGCAAGCTCTATGTCGCGGTGATCGGCGTCGACAAATATCCGTTCCTGACCGACGCCTGTTCCGGCCATCCCTGCGATTTGCGCTACCCCGTCGACGACGCCACCGAATTCCTCAAGGTGGTTGCACAGAAGTCGGCGCCCTTGTTCTCGTCGATGGAGACGCTGGTTCTGGTCAATCGCGAGGCGCTCGACGAGAGCCCCGACATGGCGCAACAGACCTACACCGTCGCCAGCGCCGACAACATCATGGAGCCGGACTCGCACACGATCGACGACCAGCTTGCCGATTTCCTCGACAGGCCTGGCGAGCACGACACCACCATCGTCTTTGTCGCCGGCCATGGCATCAACATCGACGAGGACTACTATTTCATCCCGACGGACGGCCGCAAACAGGATGCCGATCGCTGGAAGCGCTCTTCGCTCGTTGACTGGGGTGACATCCAGAAATCGGTCGAGCGGGCGAAGGGAATGCGCTTCATGCTGCTCGACACGTGCCACGCCGCCAACGCCTTCAATCCGCGCCTGGAAAAGGACGCGCAGGACGCGCGCATCGTCGTGTTTTCGGCGACCGCGCCCAACAACACCGCCGCCGAATTGCCGGAGCTCGGCCACGGCGTCTTCACCTATTCGGTCCTCGAAGGCCTGCGCGGCAAGGCGAAGACCTCGGATGGCGGCGTCACGCTGTTCGGGCTCGCCGATTTCATCTCGCACGAAGTGGTTCGGCTGACCGCGTCGAAGCAGAAACCGTTCTATTATGTCGGCGGCGTGGAGAACATCGTGTTGGCCGAGCCGTGATAGCCCGCCTGCTGACGGTCATCATATTCTCCCTGGTTCTCGGCGGCACGGCACAGGCCGCCCCGATCGTCTGCCCGCCCGGCACCGAAAACTTCCCGCCGTTTTACGACGACGCCACGCTGTTCAAGGACGCCATCGCCAGCGTCGCCACTGTCCAGCCCTCCAACCAGCGGCTGACCGGCATCACGGTGCCGCATCACCTGCTGGCCGCCGACCTCGTGGCACTCGGCTTCAGAGCAGCGTCGGGTTTCCGCTACAAGCGCATCGTCATCCTGTCTCCGGACCATTTCCACAAGACGAACAAGCTCTACGCCACCACGGCGCGCGGCTTCGACACCGTGCTTGGCCCGGTGGCGGCCGACAGCGATGCCGTGCGCCTTCTCGAAGCCCACGGCGACATGGTCGAGGAATCCTGCCTGTTCGACAAGGAACATGGCGTGCGCGCCATGCTGCCCTTCCTGCACCACTATTTCCCAGGGGCGAAGATCGTGCCGGTGGCGATGTCGGTGAAGGCGAAGCGCGGCGACTGGGACAGGCTGGCCGAGGCGCTGAAACCGATTGTCGACCATGACACGCTGATCGTCGAATCCTCCGACTTCTCGCACTATCTGCCGCAGCATGATTCCAGGCGCTTCGACCAGCAGACGCTGAATATGCTGGCCGCCGGCTCCCTCGACGGCATCGCAGCCCTTCGCCAGCCCGATCATGCCGATTCCGTCGGCGCGCTCTACATCCAGACCCGGCTGCAGCGCGAACTGTTCGGCGCCCAGCCGCTGGTGGTAGCCAACGAGAACTCGCAGGAACACACGTCCGACTATGTCGAGCGCACCACCAGCTATGTCGTGGCGCTGTTCGGCGCCTTCGGTCCCGGTTTCAACAACCCCGCGCGGCCAAAGGACCGGATCTACTATCTCGCCGGCGACGTGAATTTCGGTCGCGCCATGAAGAAGATCCTGGTCCGCGACGGCGTGGCCGACAAGATCGTCGACAGCATCGTTTCACTGACCGGAGCCCGGCCGCTGATCGTCAATCTCGAAGGCGTCATCCTGCCCAACGTACCGGAAGCGATCGACGGCATGACGCTGGCCATGCCGGAAGACCTCGCCGCCAGCATGCTGAAACGGCTGCACGTCGCCGGCGTCAGCCTCGCCAACAACCACGCTTCTGATCTCGGCTCGTCCGGCTATGCCGAGACGGTGCGCGCACTCGACGAAGCCGGCATCCCATATTTCGGCCAGGGCGAGACGCCGGCGCTTGCCGATCTCGACCTTGTCGGCCTGACCGACATCGACACCAACGGTTCGAAGAACACCGACCTGCTCACCCCCGCCTTGTTCGACCGGCTGCTGCACGAGAATGCGCAGCGGCCGGTGGTCGCCTTCCTCCATTGGGGCCGCGAGTACAAGACCGAACCGTCGGCGCGCGAAGAGATGCTTGCCGATGAGATACGATTGCGCGGCGTCTCGGCCATTGTCGGCGGCCATCCGCATGTGTCGAGCGAGGCGATCGTCCCGCTTGCCGGCGGCGATGTGGCGGAAGTCTACTCGCTCGGCAACTTCCTCTTCGACCAGAATGCGCAACGCTCCTCAGGTTCGATGCTGGAACTGCGTGTCTTTCCCCAGGGCACGATCTTCATCAGGCTCATCCCATTGCCCAACTATTTCGAGATGGGTCGAAAGTAGGCAACTGCCGTTTTTCGACGGGAAGGTGTGTTGAGATTCAGGTCAGGCCCAGTCGAAAACGGCCTCACCTGAATATTGACATGCCTTAGCCGCAGCCGATCATCTGGCGCGGCAGGTAGCACGCCGCCGGCTCGGTCCTGGTCTCGAACAGCGACTGCTTCGGCCGGAAATAGAAGAAGGTCACCGGCTTGCTCTCGCGCACGCTGCCGTCGGCAAAATGCGCGGCGATGCTGAAACTGTGGATCGACGACATCGCCGACCACATCTTCAGCCGCGCCGTATAGGCGCTGACATTCTTGTTGCCGCGCACCGGCATGGCGATCGAGTAGTCGTGCTTGCCGATCGGAAATTCTATGTTCTGGTAGCGCATCGCTTCCGGGCTGCCGCCACCGCCATCGCCGCATTCGGCCATCGATTCCGGAGTCTCGAAGACCGCCATGGTCATCTGGGCGCGGAACGGCTCGCTCTGCTGGTAGACATTGCCCTGATCGTCCACCCAGGAATAGTCCAACTTGCCGATCGCGTTCAGCGTCATCGCCTGGTTGAAATTGCCGAGATAGTCGCCGACCTCGCCGAACTTGATCTTGTTGGTGAACTGGCTGCGGCAGACATTGAGGCTGTCAACCGAGGGACAGGGGAAACGCCCGGTCTCAAGGCTCGCGGTATCGACGCCGGCCTCGTCCAGCACGCTCTTGATCGACACGTCGACGCCATCGCCGAAATCGCCGATGTCCGTGGTGAACATGCGGCTTGGTTGGCCGGTCGGATTGCCTTCCTCGTCCACCGTGGTGAACTGGATCGACATCTTCATGCCCTTGGCGTCGCCCCAGCCATTGTTGACGATCGAGAAATCGGGCCGAAAGCCGATGCAGCCGAAATGCTCCGAGATCGACAGCATCGGTTTGCGGTAGGCGTCGCTGGCGGCGACTTTCATTTCCAGCCTGTCGAGCTTGACCCTGGACTCGTCCGTCGTCTTCAGGTCGACCTCGGCAAAGGCCGGCGTGTCCTCCCAGTCCGCACCTTCATAGACATTTGTGGTGTTGACCGTGCCGGTGCCGTTCCAGGCGTCGTTGTAGAGGCTGTCTTCCGGATAGATCGCGATGTCCTCGTCGCGCACCAGGTGCTGGTATTTCATGTCGGCCTGCTGGGTCATGCGCTGGTCGACGATGACGCCGATCTCGACCTTGTCGGCATCGCCGCCGCCGGCCTGCGCCTTGAGCAGGCCTCCGACCCTGGCATCGGCCAGAACGTCGGGACGCGTGCCGCCGACCTCCTTGCCCATCACCCATTGCGATTCATAGACCGTGCCGCCGGCGAGCCGCGTGGTGCCCTTGCCATTCTTCAATCCGCCGACAAAAGAGCCGGCAAAGATCTCGCCTGCCTTCGACAGCAACCGGCCCTCGCCATTCGCAATACCGTCAACGAACTGCCCCTCATAGCGGTTGCCGTCGGCATCGATATGGATACCCTTGCCGTTGAGTTCTCCGCCAAGCCAATGCCCCTCGAAAACCTCGCCCGAGCGCAGTTCGAGCCTGCCTTGCCCGTCGGGCCGGCCGTTCCTGACATCGCCGAAATAGCTGGAGTAGACCGTCTTCGGATCATAGCTGGCGGAGCCGCGCACCCGCCACACCAGCCTGCCCTTGCCGTTGACGGTGCCGTCCTCGGCGATCGTCTTGTCGGGCGACTGGCCCACCGCCGGCTCCCAGACGAAGTCGAGGTTCTTCTCCGGATGGAAATCCCAGACACGCACGGCCCTGCGCAGCACCGAGCGTGTGTCGGCCTGATAGAGGATCTGCACGCGCTCCGCCCAGGCGCCGCCGACAGGGGGGGATCGGCAAAAGCCGGTGAAAGCATCATCGCGCCCAGCATCGCTGCGGCCGCGATCCTGAACACTGCCCTTGTCCGCCCCATCCCTTGAGCCCCCTGGACGCCTCGCCCCTGGCAAGCCAAGCGTAGTCGGGGCGCGAGCCTCGTGCAAGGGAAGCCCTGCGCAAGGAACGGCACGAAAAAGGCGGCAGGATTGACCCGCCGCCTTGTCTTCACTGCGAGCGCGCAGCGCCTATTTGTACAGGCTGTTGATCCACTGGACGTTGGCGGCGTTCAGGCGCACGGCGGTGTTCGCGTCGGGGCTTTCCGCCACGTTGACGCCGGTGATGATGCGCTGCTTGGACTCGGTGTCGTAGGCATAGACCGAGCTGCCGCTCGATCCCGGGAACGTATCGCAGTCATACTGGAAATATTCCGGAGCGATGTTCTCGGCATGCACTTCGCAGTTGGCCTTCCACATCGTGCCCATCGGCTTGTCGCCGGGATAGCCGACGAGGTTGGCGGTGAAGTCGCCGAGATCGTCATAATTGGCGTAACCCAGCCAGCCGAGGTTGGTGCCGACATCCTGCTTCAGCGTGATGATGCCGAGATCCCACGGGATCACCGAGCCGTAATAGCCCTGGTAGTTGTCGATGAAGCCCTGCAGCACATAGGCGCTTTCATAGGTGAAGGCGCCGAACGGTGCGTCGTCGGCAGTGCTGCCGTTGAGGCCTGGCACGAACAGATACTCGGAGAGCCAGTCCTTGTCCTCATGGCTGTAGAGGCAATGCGCCGCGGTGAGCACCGTGCGCGGGCCGATCAGCGTTGCAGAACAGCTGCCATAGCTGCCCGTCTTCGTCGATTTGGCTTCCAGATAGCCAATGGCCGAGAACGGGTAGGTCTTGGTGTTCTTGACCTGCTCGCGATCATCGGGGCCGAAAACCTGGCGCCCGGCCTCACCTTCGCCGAGCCCGGGGTCCTCGGTCTTGCGCTCAGCCCCGTCCGCGCCATTGGCCGGCGCGTTCAGTTCCTTGATGATGAGCTCGCGCAGCGCTTCGCTTGGTTCGATCTTGATCTCCTTGCCATCGGCGGAACGCCCGACGATGCCATAGGATTTGACAGCCGCCTTCTCGTCGGCGAGCGGCGCGGCGCGGCTGTCTTCATCAGTAAGCTGTGGTGTCGTGATCGGTTTTGCTCGGCCCGCCTTGAAGTCGCCCGAAGTAACGTCCCGCATGCTTTCGCCATTGCCGGCACTGGCGGACCCAGGGTCGGCGGCGAAAACCGGGACCGTCCACATTGCGGTGGAAAGCAAAGCGAACGCAAAGAGTGCGTTTGTCAGTTTTGTCATGGTGAGACTCTCCCAAAAGTCAGCAAGGACTGGATCAAAATACAGAAATATTGTCGAGATCGTGGTGACGCCGAAAAATGAGTCTACCCGCCGGCATTCCCCGCGAGCGTTGTTCTAGGCTGTCATTTTCAAGGCCCCCGCCAAAAAAACTCTGCAACGGTATACTGCCTAAAATAATCCAAGATTGGCAATGACAAATCGCTTCCACGTAGCCCGTGGGGGGCTATAGGATTTTGTGCGGGTTCTGCTCGCGGGCACGGTTAGCAAAAGTGGGATTCGGTTTCGTGACCGATCGCGCGCCATTTCGATACGGCACGCGTGCGGGTCGCTGAACCGGCAACACCTCCTTGCACAAATGCCCTGCGTCCGATCCGCGCGGGAGAACTGTCTGAGGAGGTTCAGGTGCACATCACAAATCGGTTCGGGCCAATCGTTGCCGCATCGCTGCTTGGCATTGCCGCTGCTTTCGTATCGATCAACCAAGGCCGGGCGGATGAAAGCACCGCGAGGCCCGAAGCGGCGGTCTCGCCGATGCAGCGGGTGACCGAGGCCAGGGCCAAGGCGGCCGCCGAGAATCCTGACGGCGCCGACCGGGTCTATGGCGGCAACCAGGCCGAAAAGGGCGCCTATCCGTTCCAGGTCGCGCTGCTCACCACCGCCAGGCTGGACGAGAACCCAGCGTCGCAGGCCAATGCGCAATTCTGCGGCGGCAGCCTGATCGCCCCGCAATGGGTGCTGACGGCGGCGCACTGCCTCAACGACAAGGGCCGGCCGATCTCACCGGATTCAGTGACCGTGCTGACCGGCGCCACCGACCTCAGCGAAGGCAAGCGCCATAAGGTGGTGGAGGTCATCGTCAACGAAGGCTACAGCGAGCAGACGCTCGACAACGACCTCGGCCTGCTCCGGCTTGCCGAGCCGGCCGATGCGCCGACCATCAAGCTTACCCGCGAGGCGACACCCGACACCGGCAAGACCACCGTCACCGGCTGGGGCAAGATGCAGGACGGAACGTTCCCGACAACGCTGATGGTCGCCGACCTCGATCTGCAGCCGAACAGCGCCTGCAACACCGGCATCAAGGCCATCTATGCGCATGATTTGAAGGCGGCACTAGGCGATCTGTCCCACCGCATGCGCTATTCGGAAAAGGGCATCGATGCGGCCGCCAATGCGATTGCCGCCGATATGACCGATCCCCTGACCAGCAACATGATCTGCGCCGGCACCACCAGCGGTGTGCGCGATGCCTGCAATGGCGACAGCGGCGGCCCGCTGTTCATGACCGGCGCCGACGACCCGGTTCAGGTCGGCGTCGTCAGCTGGGGCGAAGGTCCCGCCGACGGCAGTGCGGCCTGCGGCCACAAGGACGCCTATGGCATCTACACGCGGCTGGCCAACTACGGCGGCTGGATCGAGGCGAAGATGAAGACCCTTGCTCCCGCGCCGGAAAAGCCGAAAGCCGGGCTGGGCACCGCGCAGAAGCCGAAGACGCCCTGAAGGCCTGGCCATTTTGCCCGACATTTTGCTTGTCGTGAAAACGGCGGGAGAGATTCCCGCCGTTTTCATTTGCCGGGCCGTTTTCATTTGCCGGTTTGTCCGACAGCTCTATTTCCTCGGCGGGCCTTTGCGCTCGGCGGAGGCTGCCCACAGATTGATGTCGGATTCGCGCGCGTAGCTATCGATTTCGGCCAATTCGGCATCGCTGAAGTCGAGCACCTTCAGGGCGCCGACGCAGTCCTCGACCTGCTCCGGCCGGCTGGCGCCGATCAGCGCCGACGTCACCTTGCCCTTGCGCAGCACCCAGGCCAGCGCCATCTGCGCCAGCGTCTGGCCGCGCTTGCCGGCGATGGCGTTGAGCGCCTTGATGTTGGCGATGGTGCGGTCGTTGATGAAGGCCGACTTCAGCGACTTGCCCTGGGAGGCGCGGCTACCTTCAGGGATGCCGCCAAGATATTTGTCGGTGAGCATGCCCTGGGCCAGCGGCGAGAACACGATCGAGCCGACGCCGAGCCCCTCCAGCGTGTCGAGCAGGCCGTCTTCCTCGACCCAGCGGTTCAGCATCGAATAGCTCGGCTGGTGGATGATGCAGGGCGTGCCGAGCCGCTTGAGGATGTCGGCGGCTTCGCGGGTGCGCTGCGAGTTGTAGGACGAGATGCCGGCATAGAGTGCCTTGCCCGAGCGCACCGCATGGTCGAGCGCCCCCATGGTTTCCTCCAGCGGCGTGTCCGGATCGAAGCGGTGCGAGTAGAAGATGTCGACATAGTCGAGCCCCATCCGCTTCAGGCTCTGATCGAGGCTGGCCAGCATGTATTTGCGCCCGCCCCATTCACCGTAAGGGCCGGCCCACATTTCGTAGCCGGCCTTGGTCGAGATGATCAGCTCGTCGCGATAGGCGGAAAAATCGGAGCGCAGGATTTCGCCGAAAGCGGTTTCGGCCGAGCCGGGCGGCGGTCCGTAATTGTTGGCGAGGTCGAAATGGGTGATGCCGAGATCGAACGCCTTGCGCACGATCGCCTGCTTGGTCTTGTGCGGCGTGTCATTGCCGAAATTGTGCCACAGGCCGAGCGAGATCGCCGGCAGCTTGAGGCCGGAGCGCCCGCAGCGGTTGTAGATCATTTTTTCGTAGCGATTTTCGGCGGCGACATAGGGCATGGGAAAAGATCCTCGAAACTGAACAGACCGGGCAGCTTCATCGCAAAGGCGGTGAGACGGCCCGGCGCCCTTTTACCCTCTCCCGGGCCGAACGGGGAGAGGGACAACTCAAAATTATCGATAATCCTTGCGCCTACTTCTTCGCCAGCAGTTCCTTGGCCGCCTTGACGCCAAGTGCCGCCGGCCGCTCGCAAGTGGTCTGCATGGCCACGAACTTGCCGGTTTCGCCGGAACGCAGGATGCCGGTCATGACATCGACGGCATGCAGCGCCAGCTCCATCGAGCAACGATGCGGCCGGCCCTCGACTATTGCCAATGCCATGTCGGCGAGACCCGCCGTGCGGTAGTTGGCCATCATGCCCTGGCCGTGCATTTCGTTGGGCACGCCAAGCGGGTGCTTCCATTTCGGCAGCTTCTTGACCGGCTTGCCCTCTTCGGTGAAGCGCACGTCGCCACCGAAGAAATTCGGATCCGGCACGAACACCGTGCCGGCTTCGCCATAGAGTTCCATCGGCGCGTGGCCGTGAGCCCAGACGTCCCAGCTGGTGTTCAACGTCACCACGGCGCCATTCTCGAATTCCAGCAGGCCATGGATCGTCGTCGGCGTGTTGACCGGGATTTTTTCGCCCGCACGCGGTTTCGATGAAATCGTCCGCTCCTTGGCCGGGGTTGTCGCAAAGGCCGCCACCTGTTTTACCGGCCCGATCAGCTGGATCAGATTGGTGATGTAATACGGTCCGATATCGAGCACCGGTCCGGCGCCCGGCTGGAAGAAGAAATCCGGATTGGGGTGCCAATGCTCCATGCCGTGACCCATGACATGGCAGGTGCCGCTGGTGATCTTGCCGAGCTTGCCCTCATCGATCAGCTCACGCACCAGCTGGTGCGCGCCGCCGAGGAACGTGTCGGGCGCCGAGCCGATGCGCAGCCCCTTCTTTTCAGCCCGCGCCTTGAGGTCCTGGCCCTCTTCGAGCGAGAGCACGAACGGCTTTTCCGAATAGACGTGCTTGCCGGCATCGAGCACGCGTTTCGACACCTCGTAATGCACCGCCGGTATCGTCAGGTTGACGATGATGTCGATGTCCTCGGCCTTGAGCAGATCCTCGACGGCTTCGGCGCGCAGGTTGAACTCCTTCGCCCGCGCCCTGGCCGCGTCCATGTTGATGTCGGCGCAAGCGCGCATCTCGATGCCGCGAAACAGCGGCGCCAGCGAGAAATACGCCTTCGAGATGTTGCCGCAGCCGATGACGCCAATACCCAGTTTCTTTGCCATGATGATTGTTCCTAGTAAGCCTTGACGGATGCGATCGAGCGGCTGGCGAAGCGCTCGATGTCGTTGGGGTTGTCCTGCTCCATGACAAAGTATTTTGCAGCGCTCTTGGCCCGCAACACCTTGATCAGGTTGGCCCAGTCGATCGTGCCGTGGCCGACGTCCGACCAACCATCCTCGTCCAGCCCTTCGCCCGGCCTGGCGATATCCTTTACATGCACGGCGACGATGCGCTTGCCGTGCCTTTCGATCCAGGGCAGCGGATCGGCGCCGCCGCGCACCACCCAGGCAAGGTCCATCTCCCAGCCGATATCGGGAGCGGAAGACAGGATGTGATCCTGCGGCACCGAACCGTCGGCGAGGGCCTTGAACTCGAAATCATGGTTGTGCCAGGCAAAGCCGTAGCCGGCTTTCGAGGCGACCTCGCCGACCTTGGCCAGGCGCTCGCCAAAGCCGCGCCAGCCGGCGGCGTCGGACGGCCTGTCCTCGGCCATCAGATAGGGGCAGATCAGAAGCTTGATGCCCAGCGCTTCGGCCGTTTTGCGCACGCCGTCGAAATCCTTCTCCAGCGCATCGATGGAGAAATGCCCGGTCGGCATCGAAAGCCCGTTCTTGTCGAGTTCCGCGCGGAAGGCCTTGGGATTTTCATAGACGCCACCGAAGCCTTCGACTTGCGCGTAGCCGAGCTTGCCGAGCGTCGCGAGCACGCCCTCCCAGGGTTGAAAATTGCGGGCGCTGTAAAGTTGGAATGACCAGTTCATCGTCTCTGTCCGTTCTGCTGGTAGGGTGGGGTTCTTGGGAGGAGGGCTTGGGGGCTATAGGCGGTTGCCGGATGGGGTGTCGAACAGCGAGGCGCGGGCGGGGTCAAAGCCGATCCGGATTGGATCGCCGGTGCGCAGCGTCTTTTCCGCCTCGACGCGGAAGGAAAAATTGCGGCCGCCGAGCTTGGTCCACACCAGCGTGTCGGAGCCCATCGGCTCGACGATCTCGACGGATGACTCGGCGGTGAACGGCATGGCCTTGGCCGCATCTCCAAAGGCGACGTGCTCGGGCCTGATGCCGAACACACAGGGCTTGCCCGCGCTGCCGCGATCCTTGTCGAACTCATAGCGGTCGAGCGGTATCGAAACCCCGTCGGCGGTGAACGCCGCGGCATCGCCGGCTGCAAGTTGACCCTCGACGAAATTCATTGCCGGCGAACCGAGGAATCCGGCGACAAAGCGATTGACCGGACGGTTGTAGATCGTTTGCGGCGCGTCGAGCTGTTGGATGACCCCGCCCTTCATCACCGCGATCCGGTCGGCCAGCGTCATCGCCTCGATCTGGTCGTGGGTGACGTAGATCATGGTGTTCTGCAATCTGCGATGCAGCAGCTTGATTTCGACGCGCAATTCGGATCGCAGCTTGGCGTCAAGATTGGACAGCGGTTCGTCGAACAGGAACACATCGACATCGCGCACCAGCGCCCGCCCGATCGCCACGCGCTGCCGCTGGCCGCCGGACAGCGCGGAGGGCTTGCGTTGCAGCAGCGGTTCGATCTGCAAGATCTCCGCGGCGCGCGCGATGCGCTTGGCGATTTCGTCCTTGGGCAGGCCCGCGACGCGCAGGCCGAAGGACAGGTTCTTCTCCACCGTCATCTGCGGATAGAGCGCATAGGACTGGAATACCATGCCGATGCCGCGATCCTTGGGCTCTTCCCAGGTGACGTTCTTGCCCTTGATGAAGATGCGGCCCTTCGAAATGTCGAGCAGCCCGGCAATGCAGTTGAGCAAGGTCGACTTGCCACAGCCGGAGGGTCCCAGGAGCACGATGAACTCGCCCTCGGCGATATCGAGGTCGAGTGTCTGCAGGACCGACACCGCACCATAGTTCAGCGACAGGTTCTGGATCGATACGCTGGGGTTCGCGATTTCAGCCATCATCACCCTTTCACCGCGCCGGCAGCGATGCCACGCACGAAAAGCCTGCCGGAAATGAAATAGATAACGAGCGGCACCAGCCCGGTCAGGATGGTCGCCGCCATATTGACGTTGTATTCCTTCACGCCCTGCACGGAGTTGACGATGTTGTTGAGCTGAACCGTCATCGGATAGGTGTCGGGACGCGTGTAGACGACGCCGAACAGGAAGTCGTTCCAGATGCCTGTCACCTGCAGGATGACGGCGACGACGAAGATCGGCAGCGACATCGGCAGCATGATGCGCAGATAGATGCCCCAGAAACCGGCCCCGTCGACACGCGCTGCCCGGAACAATTCCTCCGGCATGGAGGTGAAATAGTTGCGGAACAGCAATGTCAGGATCGGCATGCCGAAAATGGAATGGACGATCACCAGGCCGCTCAGGCTGCCATAGAGGCCGATCTCGCGCAGGATGATGACGATCGGGTAGATCATCACCTGATAGGGGATGAAGGCACCGACGATCAGGATGATGAAGAACGTGTCGGCGCCCTTGAAGCGCCAGTTGGCCAGCGCATAGCCGTTTACCGAGGCGATCGCGATCGACAGGATCACCGAAGGTACGGTGATACGAACGGAGTTCCAGAAGCCGCGCGAAAGTCCGTCGCAGTTAAGGCCGGTGCAGGCCGTCGACCATGCCTTGACCCAGGGCTCGAAAGTGATCTCGAGCGGGGGCGAGAAGATGTTGCCGAGGCGGATTTCCGGCATGCCCTTGAGCGAGGTGACGATCATCACATAGAGCGGCAGGAGGTAGTAGAGCGCCGCCACGATGAGCGTGCCATAGAGGAAGATGTTGCGGCGCGAGAAGATGTGACGCGGCTTCGGTCCGCTCGGTCCCGAGGCATCGGCTTGGACGGCGCCGGACGGCGCGGACAGGGAAACGGCTTGGTCAGACACGCTTCCTGCCTCCGAATTCGAGATAGGCCCACGGCACGATGACGATCATCACCGAGAGCAGCATCATGGTCGAGGCCGCGAAACCCTGGCCGAGATTCTGGGCGAAAAACATGTAGTCGTAGACATACTTTGCCGGCACTTCGGAGGCGATGCCGGGTCCGCCGCTGGTCTGGGCGACGACAAGGTCGTAGACCTTGACGATGCCGGACGCGATGATGACGAGCGTGGTAATGAAGACCGGTCGCATCATCGGGATGATGATGAACAGATAGGTCTTCCACATCGGAATCCCGTCCACCCGCGCGGCCTTCCAGATATCCTCGTCTATGCCGCGCAGGCCGGCCAGCATCAGGCACATGATCAGGCCGGTGCCCTGCCAGAGCGCGGCGATCGATATGCCGTAGATGACGATGCTGGAATTGTAGAGCGGATCGAAAGCGAAGCTCGTCCAGCCGAGGTTTCGTATCACGCCCTGGATGCCGAAGTCAGGATTGAGCAGCCATTGCCAGACAAGGCCGGTGACGATGAAGGAAAGCGCGAAGGGATAGAGAAAGATGGTGCGGAACGTATCCTCGAAACGGATCTTCTGGTCGAGCAGGGCAGCGAGGATGAAACCGATCACCAGCGAGAAAACCAGCGAGATCACACCATAGATCAGCAGGTTCTCGATCGAGATCAGCCAGCGCGGGGTCGCCCACAACCGGTAATACTGGTCGAGGCCGACGAAATTCAGCCGCGGCAACAGCTTCGAATTGGTGAAGGAATAGAGCACCGTCCACGCCGTGCCGCCGACGAATACCACCAGCGCGGTGAGGATCATGGGGATCGACGCGACCTTCGCATTGAGATTGCGAAACAGTCGGCTCGGGCGTTCGCTCTTGCTCATCGGTGCAGCCATGGTGGATCGGGTAAGAGCCCGCCCTCCCGGCCCTGGAGTTCACCGGACCGGGAGGAAGGGAGTTGCCGGCGGTATCAGTCCGCCGTGGCGATGATGTCGGCGAAGCGCTTCTGCGCCTCTTCCACGGTCATCTCGGGCTTGGCGAAGAACTCGGAGAACAGGTCCTCCTTCTGCTTCTGGCTGTCTTGCGAAAGCAGCTGATCGGTCCATGGGATCACGGCACCCTTGGCCAGGATGGCGAGACCCTTCTTCATGCAGTCATTGGCAGCGTTAAGGTCGACGTCGCCACGCACCGGCAGCGAGCCCTTCTTGAGATTGAAGGCGACCTGGGTCTTGGGATCGAGCAAGGTTTCGGCCAGGACTTCCTGCGCCTTTGACTTGTCGGCATCCTTGAGCACCGGGAAATAGAAGGCATCACCACCCGTGGCGATGACCTCGTTCAGGCCAAGGCCGGGAAGACAGGTATAGTCCTTGCCGGCAGTCTTGCCGGCAACCTGGAACTCGCCCTGCGCCCAGTCACCCATGATCTGGCCGCCGGCCTTGCCGGTGATGACCATGTTGGTGGCCTGGTTCCAGTCCTGCACATTGGTGTTCTTGGCCATCTTGCGCGCATCGTCGGCCGCCTTGAACACCTTGGCGACTTCGGGGCCGGCTGCGAACTTGGCGTCCTTGTCCTTGTAGACCTTGAGGAAGGTGTCGGTGCCGCCGACCGCTGCAAGCAGCACGTCGAAGGCGCCGGACGACTGCCAGGCCTGCCCGCCCACCGCCAGCGGCACGATGCCTGCCTTCTCGAGCGCCGGGGCGGCGGCCACATACTCATTCCAGTCCTTTGGCACCGGCACGCCGGCCTTCTGGAAGGCCTCGTTCGAGAGCCACAGCCACTGCCAGGAGTGGATGTTGACGGGCACGCAATAAATCTTGCCGCCGATGGTGCAGCTGTCGAGCAGGCTCTTCGGTCGTACGACCTCTGTCCACTTGCCCTTGGTGGCGACATCGGTCAGGTCGCGCATCAGGCCGGCCTGCACCAGTTCTTCCGCTTGCCGGCCGTGATTGAACTGGGTGGCGCCCATCGGGTCGCCGCCGGTGATCCGGCTGATCATGATCGGCCGTGCCGTGCCGCCGGAGCCAGCAATGGCGCCGTCGACCCAGTGGTTGCCGGTGGCGTCGAATGCCTTGGCGAGTTCCGCAACCGCCGCCGCCTCGCCGCCGGAAGTCCACCAATGAGTGACTTCCAGATCCGTCGCGGCGGCCGGGCCGGCGAACTGCAGCGCTGCCGTGGCCGCCAGGGCAGCGGTCAAAAGTTTGTATCGCATTTCGGTTCCTCCCAGAATCTGAAACGTTACAGATTTTCGATACGGCAATTGCGTGGATGACGCAACCCCAGGCGTGGAGACCGTTCGATATTTTTTCGAGTCGCGAATAAAATCTGCCGAGCGAGCTTGTCGTTGTGCGCCGCAATATGAGCAATTGCAGTGCAAAATAAGAAAAGGTTCGTGAAAGCCGGCAAAGAGCGTCGCCAAGACGGCGTTTCGCTCTGGATTCTCAAGGGAATTCGCGACTGCATGTCGTCCTGCGAATTCGCCCGCCAGCGCGGTGCAATTGGCAATCTGTAACGTTTCAGTATATTGACGGATTGCCGGGCTTGAAATCATGCCACGCCGCCAATCACGGCGATTGCCGACCCGGCCTGCGGCTGCTATGCGCCTGATGGGCGGGACGAATGGACAGACGGAATACGGAAAAGAACGAGGAAGCGTCGGCGCAGGAGCGGCCAACGCTGAAGACGCTTGCCTTCATGACCGGGCTGGGCGTCACCACCGTGTCGCGCGCCTTGAAGGATGCCCCTGAGATCGGCGCCGAAACCAGGCGCCGCGTCCAGCTCGTCGCCAAGCAGATCGGCTACCGCCCGAACCGCGCCGGCGTCAGGCTCAGAACCGGCAAGACCAATGTCATCAGCCTCGTGCTCAACACCGAGCAGGAGATCATGAGTTTCGTCTCCGACATCATCTACGGCGTCTCGGAAGTCATTGCCGACACGCCCTACCATCTGATCGTCACGCCCTATTCGCGCTCGCAGGATCCGCTCGACCCGATACGCTACCTGGTCGAGACCGGCTCGGCCGACGGCGTCATCATTTCACGCACGCAGCCGAACGATCCCCGGGCCCGCTACATGCTGGAGCGCGGCATTCCGTTTGCCACGCATGGCCGCACCGAGATGGGGCTGGTCCACCCCTATCATGATTTCGACAATCACGCCTTCGCGGTCGAAGCCGTACGGCGCCTTGCGAGCATGGGACGCCGCAAGCTTGCTTTGCTGACGCCACCCGTCGGACTGACCTATTACGGCCATACGGTAAACGGCTTTGCCGATGCGCTGAGCGAGGTTGGCGCCAGCGAGATCCCGTTCAGCACCGTATCGATCGACCATTCGATCGAACAGATCAGGACGAGGACCGCGCAGTTGATGCGCCGCGACATCAGGCCGGACGGCTTTGTCAGCAGCGCCGCCGCCGCCACCCTTGCGCTCGTCGCCGGCATCGAGGATGCCGGCCTCAAGCTTGGCCGCGACGTCGACATCGTCTCCAAGCAGTCATCGGACCTTTTGCATCTGTTCCGGCCCGAACTGCTGATCGTCAACGAGAACTTCCGGCTGGCGGGCTCCGAACTCGCCCGCTCAGTGCTCGGCTGGATCGGCGGCGCGGCACCCGGCTCCCTGCAAAGTCTCAGCGTGCCGGGCGAGGTCCTGGCCTACAATCGCTCCCCGGACTAACCGGCAGCGCCACTGCCCCACGGACCGTGGAAGGCACCCTGCTCGCCGATGCGTTCGAAGCCATGCGCGCCGAAGAAGTCACGCTGCGCCTGGATCAGGTTCGAGGTGCCGCGGCCCTGGCGATAGCTGTCGAAATAGGCAAGTGCGGAAGACAGCGCCGGCACCGGCGCACCGGCCTCGGAAGCCCTCGCCACGATACGCCGCAGCGACGGGTGCGCTTCCTGCATCAAGCTGATGAAAGCGGGCGCCATCAAGAGATTGGTCGAAGCGCCGCCGCTGCTGAAGGCCTCGGCCATCGTATCCAGCATCTGCGAGCGGATGATGCAGCCGGCGCGCCAGATCCTGGCGATGGTTGGCATCGGCAGGTTCCAGTTGAACTCCTTCGAGGCGCCGCTCATCACCGCGAAACCCTGCGCATAAGCCGCGATCTTGCCGGCGAACAGCGCCAGTTCGAGATCTTTCAGCAGCGCATCCTTGTCGCCGGAAATCTTCGATACCCCGATGTTGCCATAGGCTTTCTCGGCCGCCAGCCGCTCGTCCTTGATCGACGACAGCACACGGGCCGCCACGGCCGCCTCGATCGCGGTCGCCGGAATGCCGAGTTGCTGCGCCTCGATGACCGACCATTTGCCGGTGCCCTTCTGGCCGGCGCGGTCGAGGATGACGTCGACCACCGGCTTGCCGGTCTTGGGATCGTCGGCGGCGAGCACCTTGGCGGTGATCTCGATCAGGTAGGAGTTCAGCCGGCCCTTGTTCCAGTTGGAGAACACCGCGCCGATATCCTTCGGGCCCATGCCCAGGCCATCGCGCAGAATGCCGTAGATTTCGGCGATCATCTGCATGTCGGCATATTCGATACCGTTGTGGATCGTCTTGACGAAGTGGCCGGCGCCATCGGTGCCGAGCCAGGCGGCACAGGGTTCGTCCTTGAACTTGGCGGAGATGGCGGTCAGCACTTTTTCGACCCGCTTCCACGAATCCTCCGTGCCGCCGACCATGATCGACGGGCCATGGCGCGCGCCCTCCTCGCCGCCGGACACGCCCATGCCGATGAAGGTCAGGCCCGAGCCGGACAGTTCGGAGAAGCGCCGCATCGTATCGCGGAAATTGGCGTTGCCGGCATCGATGACGATGTCATTGTTGGACAGCACGCCGCGCAAGGCTTCGATCTGTTCATCGACCGGCTTGCCGGCCAGCACCATGATGATGATCGGGCGCGGCGGCCGGATCGCGGCGGCAAGTTCTTCCAGGCTGTAGCAGGGCACAACCATGTTCTTCAGCGCGCCGGCATTCTCGACGAAGGCGTCGGTGCGTGCCCGGGTGCGGTTGAAGACGGCAATGCTGTGCCCGTGCTCGGCGATGTTCAGCGCCAGGTTGGAGCCCATCGTACCAAGGCCGATCAGGCCGATTTCGGCTTTTTCCATCGTTTCTTCCCTGCTTTCGGATCTTGTTGGTTGGAGCCCGCGATTTTGCCGGATGCCCGTTCTTCCCGGGATGATTGACGGGCCTTTCGGGCCGCGTCAACCGCCTCGCCGAATTGTGTTGCGGTTGCACAATGCAGGCCGTTCGACAACAATCACATCTGTCGGCTACGGCCGGACGTCCACAGGCGCTTCGATCTTCACCATCTTGAAATCCGAGACCAGGATGTCGATGCGCACAGTCCAGCGCCCGGGAACCGGAATGACGAGGTTGTCGACACGCCAGCTGCCGTCGCCGGGCTTCGTCGCCGCGCGCTTCAGCGGCTCGATGCCGGAATCGGGCTTCGACAGCACCAGCGTCACCTCCTTGGCGTCAAGCGGCCCGAAATCGCCGGTCATGATGATCATCGAGGCCGCGACAGGCCCGGCATGGCCTGGCGTGATACTGAGATCTGCCATCGCCTCCAGCGCGTGGATGTGGAGCGAGACCGGCTGCGCCGCCGCGATCGCCAGCGCCCGTGGGGGCGGCGTGAAGCGCCAGCCCGCGGCAACGCCGAAGATCGCCAGCACGATTAGCATTTCGACGCCGATCGAACGGGTGAGCCTGCGCTGCACCTCCGTAGCGCCCGCCTCGGCGGAAGCGGTGAGTTTCCAGCGATTGACCGCGGCCAGCGTGAACAGAAAGACCAGCAGCGCCAACTTGACCAGCAGCAGCCGGCCATAGGCGGTGCCGGCCAGCGCCGAGGGCGTCTGCACCTGAATGACGGCAAGCACGATGCCGGCCGCGGCAAGCACGGCGACCACAGGCAGGATCGCGCAGGAGAACCGGCGCAGGAACGCGACGGCGCCCGGCGTCTGGCGCTTCAGCGCGAGAGCGAGCGGCACCAGCGCGCCGCCCCAGAAGGCAATGCCGATACCGTGTACGAACACCATCGGCCGCGTCAGCCATTGCGGCTCGGCCGCGCTGGCGTGGCCGCTGGCGGCAAGCGCGACGCCGACGCCAAGGAGGCCGGCGAGCGCCAATGGCCTGGCGAGTACACGCGGTCCGGCCAACGAAAGCAAACCGAGCCCCAGCGCGGTCAGGGCGGCCAGCACCGTCCAGCCGAAGGAGGTGCCGAGCCCGGTCCGCCAGATCACCGGCTGCGCCAGATGGGAGAGCGGTGCTCCGAGTGCATCGAGCCCCTGAAAGCCGAGCGACAGGGGTGCCGCCATCAGGCCGCACAGGATCGCGGCCGCGACAAAACGCTGGCCGGCGCGTCCGTTGCCCGCCAGCCAGGCAAGGGCGAAGGCGCCGCCGACACCGAGGAAAAGACCGATGTAGAGAAAGATCTTGCCGATCCAGATCGCCGACCGCGACGGCCAGTCGACCGCTTCGGACACGGCGGGTGGTTCGCTTGGTGCGCCGATCGAAAACAGCAGCGAGCCGCCGACCGGATGGCCGTCGGCGGAAATGACGCGCCAGCTCAGCACATGCGTGCCGGATTTGAGCGCTTGCGGATTGTCGATCTCGAGCGTCTGGTCGGTGAGGCGGAAGGATGTCAGCCCAACCGGCGTGCCGTCGGGTTTCACCAATGTCAGCACTAAGGGCGAAACCGGTTCGCTGAAGGTCAGTGAGAACTGTGCCGGAGCCTGCGCCAGCACGGCGCCGTCGGCCGGGTCGGTCTTGATCAGCGCGGCATGGGCAAAGGCCTGGCTGGTCGAGGCTACGAAGATAACCGCCATGAGCAAGCCCAGCAGTCCGCCGGCAATCCGGCCGACGCGCTTGCTATTGGTATCGACCACCCGGGAAGATGTTGCGGTCATGCCAGGCCACGAGGCTGCGGCGCGCTCCGGCAAGCAGAGCGCGCCAGGGGACAAACTATTTCTTCGATGTGAGCTTGATGCCGGGCGCCGGGGTCTCCAGCGCGTCTTCATCCTGCCCTGCCGCCGGGATCTCGATCCAGCGGTCGACGGCATCGCCGCATTCCTGCACCACTGGGAAATAGAGCTTCTGGCCGACGGGCAGATCCGCCGTCAGCGTGGCGCGGAAGATGAACTCGTCATAGAATTCATCCGGCAAATTGCCGCCGCTCCAGTCGACTTCCTTGACGCCGTCGGTCACCGCTTGGCTATAGAGCTGATAGGACTTTTCATATTTGCCCTTCTTGGTCTGCAGCGTCCAGCCGGGTTTCGGCATCGGCTTCACCGCGATCACCCCTTCCGGGATCTGCACGCGCACGGCGGTCGTCGCCTTGCCGTCGCAACCATGCGGCACCCGCAGCGCCGCCTTGTAAGTCGAGCCGACCGCCGCTTCCTGGGTTTCGAGTGTGATATGCGCGGAGGCGGCATTTGTCCCCAAAGCCAGAATCGCCCCGGCCGCCAAAAGATACTTGTTCATGATGGTCCCTCTAGAATTCTGATCGGTACGACGGCCGGTTCAGTCGTTGTCTTCTTGGGGCGCCGCGCTGCCAATGGCCTGCACGGCGAATTTGATCGTCACCGTCCCGGCCTTTTCGAAGGTCAGCGTGGCGGCGAACATCTCGCCTTGCTTGGGTGGCTGCTTCAAATCCATGAACATCACATGATAGCTGCCGGGACCCAAAACGACCTTGCCGCCGGGTGGAATCTCCAGGCCGCCGACAACGGGCCGCATGGTCATGACGCCGTCCTTGACACCCATCTCATGCAGTTCGGCCTTGTCCGAGATGTCGGACGAAATCGACAGCAGCCGGTCCGGTGCGCTGCCGTTGTTTGTAATGGTGAAATAGCCGCCGGCCACCTTGGCGCCCATCGGCGTGGCGCGTGACCAGGGATGGCCGATCTCGATATCGCCGACCTTGAACTCATGCGCCAGGACGGATTGGGCGCCGGCGAGCATGATTGCCAAGGCCACCACGGCAGTGCCGAGACGCTCCTGGACGTGGGACAGAATGCGGCTGAACAGAGTGCCTGCCGCTATGGGGGAAGAATGGGACATGATTGCTCCATGAAGTGATTATCGCGCCGTTGCCGGTCGCGAGCCGTTTGATCTTTGGATGGGTGCGCCCGCGAAAGGTTCCGCCGGGCGAGCAAGCTCAGGCCACCAGTGGCGGCGCGCGCGGATTCGACGGCGAGCGTTCGCGCGCGAAGTCGAGGTGGATGCTCACCGGAAAAACGAAGGCGACCGCTTCGAATGCAAGGCTGGCCAGGGCCAGCCCGGCGTCGGGCGGCGGCGCAAAGGCGGATGAAAACATGCTGCAGCCAAGCGCGCAGCAGGCCGGCAGATGCGACGGGTGCTGGTCACCGCCGGGAAGCTGGGTGGCACCGTCGTGGGTACAGATGACATTGCCGAAGGCGTCGAGCTGCGCGGCATTCGGCCCGGTTACGAAGGCGAACGCGCCGAGCGCCGACTGAAGCAGCAGCAGGCAGGCCGCGACAAGCGCGGTCGGCATGCTCCAGCGTCTCCCCCGGCGGTTCAAGCCATCTGCCTCTTCAAGCAACTCCTGGAGGGATACCTATCATGGCAGCGGCAGGTCGAAAATCGCCAATTCGATGCTGCGGCAACGCGGCGCGATCAGGATTTCTGCAAGGGGATGGAGGTCAACAGCGTCTGGCGCGCCGACTTCAGGTGCTTGCGGCAGGCGGCGTCGACCTTGCCGAGGTCGCGCGATTTGAGCGCCTCGATATAGGCAAGGTGCTCGCCGACCGCGACTTCGTTACGCTCGCGCTCCTGCGCCTTGTTCCACTGGTAGTGGTAATGGAAGATCATGGCGATGACGTCGTAGAAATCGACGATGAAACGGTTGTGCGAGGCCCGGTGGATCAGCCGGTGGAAGCGCTCGTCCAGCTCGGAAAACGCGTTGAAGCGCGTGGCGATCTCTCGTGCCAGCAGACGATGTTCGTCCTCCAGGCGGTCGAGATCGGCCCAAACCGGGCTGTCCTGCGGCAGGGCGGCGAAGGCAGCCGCCGAGCGCAGTTCGAACATCTCGCGGATCTCGGTCAGTTCGAGCGCGAAAGCCCGCGTAAAGCCCTTCAGCACCCAATGGCTGTTGCGGCGCTTCTCGATCAGGCCGAAGCGCGAGAAGCGGATCAGGAACTCGCGCACGCTGGTGGTGCCGACGCCGATCTCGCGCGCCAGTTCAAGCTCGTTGATCTGCATGCCGGCCTCGGCGCCGCCGGCGAGCAGGCGCCGCATGAACGACCGCTCGATGATTTCGGCCAGTGTGTCTGTCTCTTCCTCGGGGAAAAAATCGTCGGGTCGCGGATCGCGCAGCACTGTCTTGGCACGCTTGTTCCAGGCGATCAGCCCGGTCTCCTCCATGCGCGCCAGGATGCTGCGCACGGTCGTGCGGCTGACGCCCAGCAGCGTGCCCAGTTCCGGTTCCGACGGCAGGCTGCGCGTTTCGTCGAGCAGCCTGAGGCACCTGTTATAGGCGTCCTTGTAGACGTTGTTGCTCTTGGACATCCCCTGACCCATTCATGCCGGCGCTTGCGGCGGCCGGCTTGAAGCGCAATATGACGTTCCCACGACCCTGAAAAGCAGGAATTGCTTTCGCCGGGGCACGGTCCATTGTTTGCAGCGCCGCCGCCAGCCAGAGGCGTGCGGAACGCCCGTGAAAAAACAATTGACGCAAAACTGTTTTTTCACGATAAAAGACATTAGCTCTTAACAAGCGCGTGTCAATCCGCGCATCCCAGGATCACCCAGGAAACCGCCCGTGAACGTCTCGAACACCATTCTTCTGTCCCCCGCCGACAATGTCGCCGTTGCCAATGGCCGCATCGAGATCGGCACGGCTCTGCCGGGCGGCGCGCTTGCCACCGCCGTCATCGAGCCCGGCCACAAGGTGGCGATCAAGCCGATTGCTGCCGGTGAAGCCGTGGTCAAATACGCCCAGGCGATCGGCCGCGCCACGCAGGACATCGCACCGGGCGAGCATGTCCATTCGCACAATCTGGTGTTCGAGGCCGGCCGCCTGCCGGTGGTGCCGCCGAGTGAGGCCGAGCATGCGACAGCGGCCGACCGCGCCCGCACCTTCATGGGGTATCGCCGCGCCGATGGCCGCGCCGGCACGCGCAACTTCATCGGCATCATCGCCAGCGTCAATTGCTCGGCCACGGTCTGCCATTCCATCGCCGACACCGCCAACCGGACCTTGCTGCCGAAATATCCCGGCATCGACGGTTTCGTGCCGATCGTCCACGGTCAGGGCTGCGGCATGAGCGGCACTGGCGACGGCATGATGGTGCTGCACCGCACGCTTGCCGGCTATGCCCGCCACCCGAATTTCGGCGGCGTGCTGATGGTCGGCCTGGGATGCGAGGTCAACCAGCTCACCCTCTATGGCCAGAAGGGTGTTGCCGCGGGAAAACGCCATTTCAACATCCAGGACGCCGGCGGGTCGCGCAAATCGGTGGAGAAGGCGATGGCCGTGCTGGCCGAGATCGCCGAGGAAGTCGGTCAGTTGAAGCGCGAGCCAATTCCGGTCAGCGAGATCGTCGTCGGTCTGCAATGCGGCGGCTCGGACGGCATGTCGGGCATCACCGCCAATCCGGCGCTGGGTGCCGCCGTCGATATCCTGGCCGGCGTCGGCGGCATCGGCATCCTCTCCGAGACCACGGAAATCTACGGCGCCGAGCATCTGCTCGCCTATCGCGCGGCAACGCCGGAGATCGCGCAGAAGCTCGACGGTTTCGTGAAGTGGTGGGAAGATCACGTCGCCAAGCATGGCGCCTCGATCGACAACAACCCCTCGCCCGGCAACAAGCGCGGCGGCCTCACCACCATCCTGGAAAAGTCGCTCGGCGCGGTCGCCAAGGGCGGCCAGACGCCGCTCAATGGCGTGTTCGGCTATGCCGAGAAAGTCACCGGCAGCGGACTGGTGTTCATGGACACGCCCGGCTACGACCCGGTCTCGGCCACCGGCCAGGTCGCCGGCGGCGCCAACGTCATTGTCTTCACCACCGGCCGAGGCTCCTGCTTCGGCTGCCGGCCGACACCGTCGATCAAGGTCGCCACCAACTCGACCATGTATCACCAGATGGAAGAGGACATGGACGTCAATTGCGGCGTCATCGCCTCGGGCGAAAAGACCATCGCCGGCATGGGCCGCGAGATCTTCGAACTCATCGTCGAGACGGCTTCCGGCCGCAAGACCAAGAGCGAGGATTTCGGCTATGGCGACAACGAGTTCGTGCCCTGGCATCTCGGCGCGACGCTCTGAATTCAACGCATATGTGGTAGAACTGCCGGGCGGGACAGCGGCCGGCAACGGGGAGGGTTTGCATGGAAAAACGCCGCATCGGCAGCACGGCGCTCGAAGTCACCGAAGTCAGCTTCGGCGGCGCCGCGATCGGCGGCCTTTACCGCGCCTGTTCACGCGAGGCGGCGATGGAGACGCTGCAAGGCGCCTGGGAGGCGGGCCTGCGCTATTTCGACACCGCGCCCTTCTATGGGTTCGGCCTGTCGGAACGCCGCTTCGGCGACTTCCTGCGCTACAAGCCGCGCGATTCCTACGTGCTGTCCACCAAGGTCGGCCGCCTGTTCCGGCCGGTGCCAGAAGACCAGGTGCCCGACCACTCCTATGTCGATCCGCTGCCCTTCGCGCTCGACTACGACTATTCCTATGACGGCATCATGCGGTCGGTCGACTTCAGCTATGCGCGGCTTGGGCTGAACAAAATCGATATCCTGTATGTGCACGACATCGGCGCCTACACGCATGGGGTCGAGAAGACCAAGCTGCACTTTCGCCAGCTCATGGATGGCGGGCTCAAGGCACTCGAGGAGTTGAAGCGGGCCGGCACGATTTCCGCCTATGGTCTCGGCGTCAACGAAGTCCAGATCTGCCTTGACGTGATGCGCCGGGCGCCGCTTGACTGCATCCTGCTCGCCAGCCGCTATTCCTTGCTCGACCGCAGCGCCGAAGCCGAACTGCTGCCGCTGTGCCGGGCGCAACAGACGTCGCTGGTGATCGGCGGCGTCTTCAACTCCGGCATATTGGCGACCGGGCCGGTGCAAGGCGCGCATTTCGACTACCAGCCCGCCAGCCGCGATATGCTCGATCGGGTCGACGCCATGGAGAAGATCGCCGGCGAAGGCGGTTACCCGCTGGCCGCCGCCGCCTTCCAGTTTCCCCTGCACGAGCCGGTGGTCGCCACCGTGCTGACCGGTACCGCCAAACTGGCAAACCTGACACGTAACCTCGAACTGCTCGACATCAACGTGGCGGAGACGGAATACGCCAAATATCGTCCCTACACGGTGGTGCAGGGCCTGGCGTGAAGCCGGCGTCCGCCAGCGTTGACAGGCGAGGCTCGGCTTCACAAATGCGCGACTCCGCGGAAAGAATGAATGTTCCATATTGACTAACAGATGGAATTAATATTCCATGTATTCACGAAACGGGAGCGTTCGGCTGCGTCCAGGGAGGAGGGGCGCGTGATTGTGTCCGTGCCTGACATGGGAATCAGGTGCGAAACACCGCTTGCATCGTCCAGATCGATGCACTATCAAAACAGCGTAAATGTTTTTTATTGATAAAGTTCTGTTTGGGCCACGCCTATCCGAACGGAGCTTCCGTAACGTTCACCGGGCGACTTAGGGAGGTATCCTATGAAATTCGTGACCAGCATTCTCAACCGCCGCGCCGTCATGGCCCTGGCAGCAGCGTCGATGCTCGCCGGCGTCATGCACTCGGCGCCAGTTTCGGCGGCGGATGTGACCATTCCAATCATCGTCAAGGACACCACGTCCTTCTACTGGCAGATCGTGCTCGCCGGCGCCCGCAAGGCCGGCAAGGATCTCGGCGTCAACGTGCCGGAACTCGGCGCCCAGGCTGAAACCGACGTCAACGGCCAGATCTCCATCCTCGAGAACGCCGTCGCCGGCAACCCGGCCGCCGTCGTCATCGCGCCGACCGAAGCCAAGGCGCTCGGCAAGCCGATCGACGAGGCAGCGGCCAAGGTCAAGGTCATCGGCATCGACTCCGGCGCCGACTCCAAGGCCTTCACCTCGTTCCTGACCACCGACAACGTCCAGGGCGGCCGCGTCGCCGCGGACGGTCTTGCGGCAGCTATCGGCGCGGCCAATGGCGGCAAGGTCGAAGGCAAGGTTGCCCTGATCACCGCACTGCCTGGCGCCGGCTCGCTCGAGCAGCGCGCCCAGGGCTTCAAGGAACAGCTCAAGGCCAAGTATCCCGGCCTCGAACTGATCGCCGACAAATATGCCGACGGCCAGGCCACCACCGGCCTCAACATCGCGACCGACCTGATCACCGCCAATCCGGACCTGAAGGGCATCTTCGCCTCCAACCTGATCATGGCGCAGGGCGTCGGCCAGGCGATCGCCGAGAACAAGCTTGCCGGCAAGGTCGGCCTGATCGGCTTCGACAGCGACGAGAAGCTGATCAAGTTCCTGAATGACGGCGTCATTTCCGGCCTCGTCGTCCAGGATCCCTACCGGATGGGCTATGACGGCATCAAGACCGCGCTCGCCGCTTCGAAGGGCGAGAAGGTCGAGGCCAATGTCGACACTGGCGCCAACCTTGTCACCAAGGCCAACATGAAGGATCCCAAGATCGACGCGCTGCTCAATCCGAAGCTCAACTAAGCCTCGGTTGAGACGCACTGTTTCCGGGGCCTCGTGCCCCGGAAACGACAGCGACGTCGTTTGGAAATAGGGCAACCTGGGCTAGGTTGCCCTGGCAGGCATTTCGAAGCCCGCCGCAGGCCCAGATCGTGAGGCCAATCAGGGAGGATTGTCATGACATCGACGGCTCAAGACCTGCACCCCGCCCCTGTGCTGGAGCCTGGCAGGACGATCCTCGAACTGCGCGGCCTCGAAAAGAAATATCCCGGCACCCATGCGCTGAAGCCGGTGACGCTGGCCTTCAAGTCGGGCGAAATCCACGCCATCGTCGGCGAGAACGGTGCCGGCAAATCCACTCTGATCAAGCTTCTCACCGGCGTCATGCCGCGCACCTCCGGCGAGGTCATCTGGGAGGGCAATCCGGCGGCGCTGGCGACCCCGCATGAGGCGATGGCGCTCGGCATCAACGCCGTGCACCAGGAAGTCGTGCTCTGCCGTCATTTGACGGTCGCCGCCAACATGTTCCTCGGCGAGGAGAATTCGCGCTTCGGCATCCTGCAGCAGCGCGTCATGGTCAAGGAAGCGCAGAAGATCATCGACGATCTCGGCTTCGACCTGCCGGCGCATGTCATGCTCGGCGACCTCACCATCGGCCAGCAGCAGCTGATCGCCGCCGCCCGCGCCACCGTGCGCGGCACCAAATTCCTGATCTTCGATGAGCCGACCGCCTACCTGACCCGCAAGGAGGCCGACCAGCTCTTCACGCTGATCCGTCGGCTGAAGTCCGAGGGCGTGACCATCATCTACATCAGCCACCGCATGGAGGAGGTCTTCGAGCTCGCCGATCGCGTCTCCGTGCTGCGTGACGGCACGCTGGTCGGCACCAGAAACATCGCCGAGACCAACGATGCCGAACTGGTCAAGCTGATGATCAACCGCTCGATCGAGCAGGTCTATCACAAGGAGCACTTCACGCCGGGTGCCGCGATCGTGGAGACCAGGAACCTGTCGGGCAAGGGCTTCGAAAATGTCTCGATGACCGTCCGCGCCGGCGAGATCGTCGGGCTCTACGGGCTGATCGGCGCCGGGCGCAGCGAATTCGTCACCACGCTCTACGGCCGCCATCGCAAATCGGCCGGCCAGATCCTGTGGGAAGGCAAGCCGGTTCAGGTCAATTCGGAGCACGATGCGATCAGGCTCGGCATGGCGCTGGCGCCGGAAAGCCGCCGCGACCAGGGCCTTTGCCTCAATTTGCCGGTTGGCCTCAATCTCAACCTGCCGATCTACAAGCGCATCTCCAAAAACCTGTTGATCTCCGGCGCGCAGGAGAAGGCCCAGGCCGACCGCCAGATCGCCGATCTCCGCATCAAGACGCCGACACGCCATGCGCTGGCCTCCAGCCTGTCGGGCGGCAACCAGCAGAAGATCGTCATCGGCAAATGGCTGGCGCATGGCGCCAAGCTGTTCATTTTCGACGAGCCGACAGTCGGCGTCGATGTCGGCACCAAGGCCGAAATCTACCGCCTGTTCGGCGCGCTCTTGTCGAAGGGCGCCGGCATCATCCTGATCTCGTCCTACCTGCCGGAAGTCTATGAGCTGGCCGACACGCTGCATGTGTTCCGCCGCGGCAAGCTGGTGGCGACACACGGATTCCGCACCGCCGATCACGAGGAAATTCTCACACAGGCGCTCGCCGAGAAACAAGAAAAGCTGGGAGGAAAGATATGAGCACCGAGGCGATCCCTGCCGAAAAATCCAAGCGCAATTACAACGCCCTGTTCGGGCTGACGCTGCTGGCGCTGCTGGTGCTGCTCTGGGTCATCCTGTCGCTGTCGACATCGAGCTTCGCCTCGGCCAACAACATCTCGAACCTTTTGCGTCAGGGTTCGATGATCGCCATCCTGGCGGTCGGCCAGACCTTCGTCATCATCACCGGCGGCATCGATCTGTCCGTCGGCGCTGTGGTCGGCTTTGCCACCGTCATTGCCGCGATGCTGATCAACGCCGGCATACCGGTCTTCCTCGCCATCGCGATCACGCTGCTGGTCGGCGTTGCCATCGGCCTGTTCCACGGCTTCGGCATCGTCAAGATGGGCCTGCCGCCCTTCATCATCACGCTGGCGACGCTGACCTCGCTGCGCGGCATCGGCCTTCTGATGACCAACGGCAACTCGATCTCCATCAACAATGACGCCTTCCAGGAATTCTCGCGCAACTCCTTCCTCGGCGTGCCCAATCTGTTCTGGATGGTTATCCTGGTCGGCATTCCGGCCTACATTTTCCTGCATCACAGCCGCTGGGGCCGCTACCTCTTCTCGGTCGGCTCGAATGCCGAGGCCTCGCGCCTCTCCGGCGTCAATGTCCAGCGCACCATCTACATGGCCTACACGCTGTCGGGCCTGTGCGCGGCTTTTGTCGGCGTGCTCCTGGCCTCGCGCATCGGCATCGGCAACCCGACCCAGGCCGAGGGCTGGGAACTGCAGGCGATCGCGTCCTCGGTCATCGGCGGCACCTCGCTGTTCGGTGCGGTCGGCTCGGTGCATGGCCCGCTGCTCGGCGCCTTCATTCTCGCCACCATCAACAACGGCGCCAACCTGCTCAACGTCAACGCCTTCTGGCAGCGCATCATCACTGGCGTGCTGATCATCGTCATCGTCTATTTCGACGGTCTGCGCCGCCGCGGCGGCAAGTGACCATTGCTGAAATCGATCTCCGGCCCGGCGTGAAGACAGGTCGGAAACCCAATCGGACTGAGACATGAAAGCCGTTATCTGCCGCTCGCCCGGGGAACTCATCCTGGAAGACCGCCCCGCGCCCGGCGCGCCCCCTGCCGGCTGGGCGCTGGTCGCGGTCAGCCATGTCGGCATCTGCGGCACCGACTACCACATTTTCGAGGGCAAGCACCCGTTCCTCGCCTACCCCCGCATCATGGGCCATGAAGTCTCCGGCACCGTCATCGGGACCGGCGAGGGCGTCGATCTTGCCGTCGGCGAACCGGTCGTCATCAACCCTTACCTCTCCTGCGGCAAGTGCATCGCCTGCCGGCACGGCAAACCGAATTGCTGCGTCAAGATCGAGGTCTTGGGCGTCCATCGCGACGGCGCCATGTGCGAACGCATTCTTGTCCCGGCGCGGAATCTCTATCCGGCCAATGGCCTGTCGCTGGCCGACGCAGCAGCCGTCGAATTCCTGGCCATCGGCGCGCACGCGGTACGTCGCGCCCGTGCCGATCCCGGCGCTCGCGCTCTGGTCATCGGCGCCGGCCCGATCGGGCTCGGCAACGCCATCTTCGCCCGCATTGCCGGGCTCGACGTGACGCTGCTCGACATGAGCAGTGAACGTCTCGTTTTCGCCGAAAACGAACTTGGCTTCAGGATCCTCGACGGCTCGCGCGGAGCGGTGCCGGATCTGGTCAAGGAAGCGACATCGGGCGAAGGCTTCGACCTGGTCTTCGACGCCACCGGCAACACCCGGTCGGTGCAGTCGGCTTTCGCCCACGTCGCGCATGGCGGCACACTGGTGCTGGTCAGCGTCGTCAAGGACGACATCGTCTTCTCCGACCCTGAATTCCACAAACGCGAAATGACGCTGGTCGGCAGCCGCAATGCACTGCGTGCCGATTTCGATCATGTCGCAGACTCGATCCGCAACGGCGCCGTGCCCCTGGCCAAGCTGGTCACCCACCGCACGACGCTGGCCGATACGCCGAGCGATCTCGCCCGCTGGGCGCATGAGAAATCCGGCCTGATCAAGGCCGTGATCGAGATCGGATAGTCGGCAGGATTCGGCTCACAGCGCCGACAGTTTGAGCTCGACCCGCTCCGCCGGAAAGCGCGACTCGGAGAACTGGATCGGCTGACCGTCCGGCGTGATGTTGACGGCCACCGTGACCAGCACGATGGCGCCTGGCTGCAGGTCGAGGTCGGCGAGATCGGCCGCATCGGCATGGCGTGCCGACAGCACGGTCGATTGCCTGAGATAATCGTCGATGCCGAAGCGGGCCAGCGACGCGGTGATCGAGCCAGTCTCAGCCATCGCCTTGTCGATGCCGGCAAAGCGCCTGGCATCGAACCAACCAGCAGCACGTGACACAGGCCGTCCATCGGCCTCACCGCGTGTCTCCAGCCGGATCACCTCGGCGCCCTTCGCAAGGCCAAGCCCTTCGGCGACACGCGGGCTGGCCGGCTCGACCGACGAGGCAAGCAGCACGATGTGCCGTTCCGAGGTTTGTCCCTGCAGGCCCGTTGAAAAGCGTGTGCGCGCCCCGATCGGATAGGACAGCCGCTTGCGAGACAATACGAAGGTGCCACGCCCCTGCTCGGCCCGCAGCACACCTTCCTGCACAAGCGCCGATATGGCGCTGCGCACCGTGTGGCGATTGACGCCATAGCGCTCGGCGAGCGCCACCTCCGGCGGCAGCGCGGCATTCTCGGCGAAATCGCCGGTGGCGATCGCCTGCAGGATCCTGTCGGCGATCTGCCGCCACAGCGAGACGCCGCTGCGCCGTTCAATACTGTCGGCTTCCTGTCGCCCGATCATAGTTGGCCCCTGCCTTCCGTCCCCTGTCATCCACTCGTCATGGACTCGCGCTAGGTAATATGTATAATTTGTATAGTTGTCTATATCAATAGACAAATTTAGCAAAGAGGAATGCTGCCGATGCGAGGACAGGAAGCCCGCGACCAGGCCGGACGCAAAGCCGCGATGGCGACCCTGGCGCAATCGAGCGGCGACGATATCGTCCGGCTCTGGAACGAAGCCGGCCTGCCTTCGCAGGCCGAACTGCTGCGCGGTCCCGAGACCGGGCTGGTGACGCTGCGCGGCCGCATCGGCGGCGGCGGCGCGCCGTTCAATGTCGGCGAGGCGACCGTCACCCGCGCCACTGTCCGGCTGCCGTCCGGACAGGTGGGCCATTGCTACGCGCTTGGCCGCGACAAGCAGAAGGCGAAGCTGGCGGCGATCGCCGACGCGCTCTGGCAGGACCCTGCCCGCCGCGCCGAGGTCGAGACCAGGCTGATCGCGCCTTTGAGGTCGGCGCTCGCCGCTGCCCAGGAAAAACGCCGCGCCGAGACAGCGGCAACGAAAGTGGATTTCTTCACCATGGTTCGCGGAGAAGACTGATGGATATCGCAGCACAATCGATCGAGGGCGGCTTTGCCGATCCGGTGTTCAACGCCCAGACGGTGTTTCGCGCGGTCATGGACGCGATGGCGCGGCCGGGCAGCGTGCAGCCTCTGTCGGCCCTGGCCCGCCCGCCGGCGCCGCTCTCGCCAACCGCTGGCGCCGTGGCACTGGCGCTGTGCGACAACGACACGCCGCTCTGGCTCGACCCGGCCCTGCACGCCTCCGCCGCGATCGGCTCCTGGCTTGGTTTCCACACCGGCGCGCCGCTGGCCAACACGCCTGCCGACGCGCATTTCGCCTTTGTCGCCACGCCGGCCGAGATGATGGCGCTCGACGGCTTTGCGCAGGGAACGCAGGATTATCCCGACAGGTCGACCACCCTGATCCTGCAGGTCAGCGACCTCGTTTCAGGCACTCCGTTGCTGCTGGAGGGTCCCGGCATCGAAATCAGCGCCACGATCGCGCCGGCGCAGATGCCGCGTCATTTCATCGAGCAGTGGAAGCAGAATATCCAGCGCTTTCCGCGCGGCGTCGACATCATCCTCGCCACATCAGAAGGCGTAGCCTGCCTGCCGCGCACGACGCGCATCAAGACGATGGAGGCTTGAAGATGTATGTCGCGGTAAAAGGCGGTGAAGCCGCAATCGCCAATGCCCACAGCCTGCTCGCCGATCGCCGGCGCGGCGACCGTTCGGTGCCGGCACTGCGCCTCGACCAGATTGTCGAACAGCTGGCGCTCGGCGTCGACCGGGTGATGAGCGAAGGCTCGCTCTACGACCGTGAACTCGCGGCACTCGCCATCGTCCAGGCGCGCGGCGACATGATCGAGGCGATCTTCCTGGTGCGCGCCTATCGCACCACGCTGCCGCGCTTCGGCTACACCAAGCCGATCGACACCGGCGCCATGCTGGTCGAACGGCGCGTCTCGGCGACCTACAAGGATCTGCCAGGCGGCCAGTTGCTCGGGCCGACCTTCGACTACACGCACCGGCTGCTCGACCCCGAACTTGCCGCCGGCGCCGGTGTCGCCGAACCCTTGCGGCGCGAGACGGAAGCGCAGGCCATGCCGCGCGTCTCGGCGATCCTCGCCCGCGAAGGCCTGATCGAACCGGATGGCCAGATGCCGCAGGACTATGTGCCCGGCGACATCACCCGCGAGCCGCTGGAATTCCCGATGGCGCGCGACATCCGCCTGCAGGCGCTGTCGCGTGGCGACGAGGGTTTTCTCCTGGCGCTCGGCTATTCCACCCAGCGCGGCTATGCCCGCAACCATCCCTTCGTCGGCGAAATCCGCATCGGCGAGGTCGAGCTGGAACTCGATGTCCCCGAACTGCCCTTCGCAGCACCGCTCGGCACGGTGCGGGTCACGGAGTGCCAGATGGTCAACCAGTTCAAGGGCTCGGCCAAGGCGCCGCCGCAGTTCACCCGGGGCTACGGCCTGGTCTTCGGCCAGAGCGAGCGCAAGGCGATGGCCATGGCGCTCTGCGACCGCGCCCTGCGCGCCTCCGAGCTCGGCGAGGACATCATCGCCGCCGCCCAGGACGAGGAGTTCGTCATCTCCCATTCCGACAACGTCCAGGCAACCGGCTTCGTCGAACACCTGAAGCTGCCGCACTATGTCGACTTCCAGGCCGAACTCGACCTCGTGCGCCGCATGCGCGCCGAATATGAGGCCCGCGAAAACCCCGCGAGGGTCGACGAGAAGCGGGAGGCCGCGGAATGACCCTAGCTGCCGCTATGCCCACCATCGGCGCCGCCACTATGACCAGCGCTGTAGTGGCCATTATGCGCCTCGTTGAACCCCTTGCTACCGGCAACAGTTTCGCCTTGCGCGCCTTCTTTCGGTGCGGGCAGAACCATGCGCCGAAGGACAAAGGCAACCGCGCCGACAAACACCAACAGGAGAATTCCGAGATGCACCCATCCGGTTGAGTTCATCTGAATTCGCCCCTGTTTCCGCGTCCTGGACGCCAATTCGATAGCACAAAGCGGATGTGATCGCCATGACCGACATCGCCACCTACAACTTCGCCTATCTCGACGAGCAGACCAAAAGGATGATCCGCCGGGCGATCCTCAAGGGCATCGCCATTCCCGGTTATCAGGTGCCGTTCGCCTCGCGCGAAATGCCGATGCCCTATGGCTGGGGCACCGGCGGCGTCCAGGTCACCGCCTCGATCATCGGCCCAAATGACGTGCTGAAGGTCATCGACCAGGGCGCCGACGACACCACCAATGCGGTGTCGATCCGCGCCTTCTTCAAGAAGGTCGCCAATGTCGCTGTCACCACCGATACCGCCAGCGCCACCATCATCCAGACCCGCCACCGCATCCCCGAACATCCGCTGACCGCGGGCCAGGTGCTGGTCTACCAGGTGCCGATCCCCGAGCCGCTGCGCTTCCTCGAACCGCGCGAGACGGAAACGCGCAAGATGCATGCGCTGGAGGAGTATGGCCTCATGCATGTGAAGCTCTACGAGGACATCGCCAAGCACGGCCGCATCGCCACCACCTATGCCTATCCGGTCAAGGTCGAGGGCCGCTATGTGATGGACCCCTCGCCGACGCCGAAATTCGACAATCCCAAGATGCACCGCTCGCCGGCCTTGCAGCTGTTCGGCGCCGGCCGCGAGAAGCGCATCTATGCGGTGCCGCCCTTCACCGATGTCGTCAGCCTCGACTTCGAGGACCATCCGTTCGAGGTGCAGACCTTCGACCAACCCTGCGCACTTTGCGCGGCCGAGAATGTCTATCTCGACGAGGTCATCCTCGACGACCATGGCGGCCACATGTTCGTCTGCTCCGACACCGACCATTGCGAGAAGCGGCGTGAAGAGGGCCATCGCGGCCATCTTGCTCCGGAAATCCATCTCGCTTCCGAAAAAATGGAGCCCGCACAATGACCGACGAACCGCTGCTGCGCGTCTCGGCGCTCTCCAAATTCTACGGTTCGCGCGTCGGCTGCGACAACGTCTCCTTCGACCTGTGGCCGGGCGAGGTCCTGGCGGTCGTCGGCGAATCCGGCTCCGGCAAGACGACGCTGCTCAATTGCCTGTCGACGCGGCTCTTACCGTCGTCGGGCACCGCCAGCTACCGCATGCGCGACGGCCAGTTCCGCGAGCTCTACCGCATGAGCGAGGCCGAGCGCCGCTTCCTGATGCGCACCGACTGGGGCTTTGTCCACCAGAACCCGGCCGACGGCCTGCGCATGACGGTGTCTGCCGGCGCCAATGTCGGCGAACGGCTGATGGCGGTCGGCGACCGCCATTATGGCAAGATCCGCGCCACGGCCGTCGACTGGCTGTCGCGCGTCGAGATCGAGCAAGACCGTATCGACGACGAGCCACGTGCCTTTTCCGGTGGCATGCGCCAGCGCCTGCAGATCGCCCGCAACCTCGTCACCGGCCCAAGGCTGGTGTTCATGGACGAGCCGACCGGCGGTCTCGACGTCTCGGTGCAGGCGCGCTTGCTTGATCTCTTGCGCGGGCTGGTCACCGATCTCGGCCTCGCGGCCATCGTCGTCACCCACGATCTCGCGGTGGCGCGCCTGCTGTCGCAGCGCATGATGGTGATGAAGGACGGCCGCGTCGTCGAAAGCGGCCTCACCGACCGCGTGCTGGACGATCCGCGCGCGCCCTACACGCAGCTTCTCGTTTCTTCCATTTTGCAGGTGTAACGATGCCAACCCCGCTCGTTGTTTCCGACGTCGCAAAAAGCTTCACCATGCATCTGCGCGACGGCATCAAACTGCCCGTTATCGCCGGTGTCTCGTTCTCGATCAAGGCAGGAGAATGCACCGTGCTCGGCGGCCCGTCCGGGGCCGGCAAGAGCTCGATCCTGAAAATGCTCTACGGCAACTATGCCGTCGACGAGGGGCAGATCATCGTCAGCCACGAGGGCGGACTGATCGATCTTGCCAACGCCAGCCCACGCACCGTGCTTGCCGTTCGCCGGCAAACGATCGGCTATGTCAGCCAGTTCCTGCGCACCGTGCCGCGCGTCTCGGCGCTCGATGTCGTCGCCGAGCCGCTGGTCGAGCGCGGCGAGGACCGCGAGGCCGCCAGAGGCAAGGCGCGCGCCCTGCTGTCGCAGCTTAACCTGCCGGAAAAACTCTGGGCGCTGCCGCCGGCGACCTTCTCCGGCGGCGAGCAGCAGCGCGTCAACATCGCGCGCGGCTTCATCACCGAGCATCCTATCCTGCTGCTCGACGAGCCGACCGCCTCGCTCGATGCCACCAACCGCGACGTGGTGATCGAACTCATCGCCGCCAAGAAGGCGGCGGGCGTCGCCCTGCTCGGTATCTTCCACGATCATGATGTGCGCGAGGCCGTTGCCGACCGCATCATCGACGTCACCGCTTTTGCTCCAGGAAAACTCGCCGCATGACCAGGAAATTGTCGGAGACGCCGCTGGTCCATCCGACGGCGGAGGTGCACAATTCGACGCTTGGCCGCTGGACCGAGATCGCCGACCGCAGCCGGGTTTCGGAAAGCGAACTCGGCGACTATTCCTACATGATGCAGGATTGCTCTGTCTGGTGCGCGACGATCGGCAAGTTCGCCAATATCGCGGCAAGCGTGCGCCTCAACGCCACCAACCACCCGACCTGGCGGCCGACGCTGCATCACTTCACCTACCGCGCCTCGGACTATTGGGACGACGCCGAGCATGAGAGCGAGTTCTTCGCCCAGCGCCGCGCCAAGCGCGTCACCGTTGGTCACGACACCTGGCTCGGTCATGGTTCGACCGTCCTGCCGGGCGTCACCGTCGGCGATGGCGCGGCGGTTGGCGCCGGGGCGGTTGTCTCGAAGGATGTCGCGCCCTACACCATCGTCGCCGGCGTGCCGGCCAAGCCGATCCGCGAGCGCTTCGACCGCCGCACCGCCGAACGCTACCAGGCGCTTGCCTGGTGGGACTGGGACCACGTGCGGCTGCGCGCTTCGCTCGATGATTTTCGCGAACTGTCGGCGGAGGCCTTCCTGGAGAAATACGAGGGATAGCTCCTCACATCATCGTCATTAAGGGGCTTGTTCATATCCCTGACACAGGACTCGGACAGGACGCCATCTCCCAAGGAGATTGCCATGCTCGACACCGTCAGACCCTCGCTCGCCGGATTCTTTGCCGGCTCCAACCCGACCCCGCCGGCGCATCTCGGCACGCGCTACGACACCTCGGGCAATTTCCTGACCGAGCCCGGCAACACCGTTGTCAGCCATCTCGTCAGCGGCTCGCCCTCCGAGGCCGTGGTGCTTGCGGTGCGCGAGAAGATGCTGGCGATGCCCGACGCCGACCGGCTCGCCTTCACGCCCATTTCCAGCCTGCATATGACGCTGTTCCAGGGCATCATCGAATATCGTCGCCGCTTGCCTTACTGGCCGCAGGACGTACCGCTCGACACCAGCATTGACGCCATGACCCGCCTCTATCTGGAGCGCCTTAAGGGCTTCGAGGGCTTCGGTCCTTTCAACATCAAGGTGATCGAAATCGTGCCCACCGGTCTCACCGTGGCCGGCGCGACCGACGAGGACGTGCGCATCATGCGTCAATGGCGCGATGCGTTGGCGGTGCCGTTCGGCTATCGGCACCCCGATCATGACGCCTACGTCTTCCACATCACCTTTGCCTATCAGATCCAGCGCCTCGCCTCCGATCGCGCCGCCGCGTGGCAGGCTCTGTTCGACGATTGCCTGGCGCTTTTCGCAAGGCAGGCTCCGACAATCGAGATCAAGGCGCCCGCCTTCTGCGCCTTCCGCGACATGAAGCACTTCGAGGAATTGCTGGTGCTCGGCTGATCGCCGACAAGGCGCCAATGCAGTCGCCCGAAAGTGGCCCCGGGAGAACGACATGCATAAAGCCAAATACCTGGAGCGCGTCGCATGAATTCGTTTCAGCGACGCGCTTCGGCCGTCGCGCCTGTGGAGCGTAACAAAACTGACATGCTGGCGACATGGCAGGTTCATGTGGCTGCGTTAGGCGAGTGCCTGACGATCAACAAGGTCGGGACTGGAACCTGCTCATGTCAGCAAGCTCTGCCACGCTCGAAATCCGCGGCGTCAGCCGACGATTTGGCAAGAACACAGCCGTCAGCGACGTCAATATCTCGATCCCGCAAGGTCAGATGGTTGGCGTCATCGGCCGTTCGGGCGCCGGCAAATCGACCCTTCTTCGCATGATCAACCGTCTTGTCGACCCCAGCCAGGGGTCGATTTTTTTTGACGGCGCCGAGGTCTCCCGGCTGCACGGCTCGCCGCTGCGGCGCTGGCAGCGCGATTGCGCCATGATCTTCCAGCAGTTCAACCTGGTGCCGCGCCTCGACGTGCTGACCAACGTCCTACTCGGCAAATTGAACCACCGTTCGACCCTGTCCAACCTTCTCGGCATGTTCTCGCGTGCCGAATGCGCCGAGGCGGTCGCCGCGCTCGAGCGGCTCGACATAGCCCGCACCGCGCTTCAGCCCGCCGGCACCTTGTCTGGCGGACAGCAGCAGCGTGTCGCCATCGCCCGCGCCATGATGCAGCAGCCCAAAGTGATCCTCGCCGACGAGCCGATCGCCTCGCTCGACCCGCTCAACGCCAAGGTGGTGATGGATTCGCTGCAGGACATCAATCTGCGCGAGGGCATCACCGTCGTCACCAACCTGCACACGCTCGACACCGCCCGCGCCTATTGCAACCGCGTTATCGGCATGGCCGCCGGCAAGGTCGTCTTCGACGGCCCGCCGGAAGAGCTCAACCGTGAGGCCGTGCGCCTCGTCTATGGCGCCGACAGCAATGGCGCAGAGATATCGGAGGCCATCACCTCCACCAGCGTTGCCTTCAAGCAGAAGATCGAAGGATCCGCCGGACCGCTCGAACCCGCATTCCCGGGTTACTGAGCCCATGATCCCGAAAAGTGGAATCCGGTTTTCGGGAAAGATCATGGGCCGAGAAAGGGCGGTTGGGATCGTCCGCCCGCGTCAAGGGCACTTGTCAAGACCAAGAACGCTGCCGGCGCGGGGCCGGAACTTACAGGAGAGACATCAAATGTTCAGGAAGATGGTTTTCAGCGCCGTTTCGGTGCTCGCCATGGCAACCAGCATGGCCCACGCCGCCGACATGAAGGAATTCCGCGTCGGCATTCTGGGCGGTGAAAACGAGACCGACCGGCTGCGCAACTACCAGTGCCTGGCCGATCATCTGAAGGCCGAATTCGGCTTCGAGAAGGTCTCGCTGTTTCCTGCCGCCGACTATGACGGCGTCATCCAGGGCCTGCTCGGCGGCACGCTCGACTTCGCCGAACTCGGCGCATCCGGCTACGCCAGCGTCTATCTCAAGGACCCGAAGGCGGTGACCCCGATCCTCACCACCAAGCAGACCGACGGTTCCACCGGCTATCATTCGATCGGCCTGGCTCTGAAGACCTCGGGCATCACCGACATCAAGTCGGCCAAGGGCAAGAAGCTCGGCTATGCCGATCCGGACTCCACCTCGGGCTACCTGATCCCGCTGACCCAGATTCCGAAGGAAACCGGCGCCTCGAACGAAACCTTCTTCGCTTCGACCCAGTTCAACGGCGGCCATGAGAACAACATCCTGGCCGTGCGCGACGGCAAGGTCGATGTCGCGGTCGATGATTCCTCCGGCATCGGCGACTTCAAGAACGGCTTCACCTCCGGCACCTTCCACAAGGTCGTCGCCAAGGGCGCCGTCGACCCGAACGACTTCGTCGAAGTCTGGCGCTCGGGCCTGATCCCGAACGGCCCGCTGGTCGTGCGCACCGCGCTCGGCGAGGAGATGACCGCCAAGCTCGCCGCCTTCTTCACCGAGCTGCCGAAGAAGGACAAGGCTTGCTTCGAGGGCGTCGAAGGTGGCGATTTCACCGGCTACGTTCCGGTCAAGCCGGACTTCTACAACGTCATCGTCGAAGCCCGTAAGGCAGCCATCGGCGGCTAACGGCGAAATCGAAAAGGGCGGTGTCAAACACCGCCCTTTTTGCATCTCCGATCATGACCCTTTCCGTGACAGCCCCTTCTTTGACAACCCCTTCTGCCGCGCCCCAGCAGATGGCCGATGCCTGGCGACGCCAGACGTCGCTGCGCCGGTTCTATACAGTGCTCGGCGTCGGCCTGCTGCTGGCCGCGATGTTCGCCAGCATGTGGTTCGCCGACGAAGCAAATGCCGGGCACTTCTTCGACAGGCTGCCGCATATTCTGGATTTCCTAAGCTGGCTGGTCCTCAAGGACTGGAACGACGTCTGGCGGGCACTGTTCGACATTGCCTCGCCGCATGACACCGGCACCCAGGAATACAATTTCCCGCTCGGACGGATCTTTGTCTGGGGCGGATTCTACATTCCCGAATATTTCGAGCTGATGCTGACCACGGTGAACGTGGCGCTGGTCTCGACCTTCATCGGCTTTGTCTTCGCGGTGCCGTTTTCCTTCATCGCGGCGCGCAATCTAACACCTCATCCGGCCCTGCGGCTGATCGTCAAGCGCTTCATGGAGCTGCTGCGCGCGTTCCCTGAGATCGTCATTGCCGGCCTGTTCGCGGCCATCGTCTCCATTGGCCCGATCGCCGCCATCATCGCCATCGGCCTGCATTCGATCGGCGCGCTCGGCAAGCTGTTCTATGAGATCAACGAAAACATCGACATGCGCGCCGAGGAGGGCCTGCGCGCGGTCGGCGCCAACTGGTTCGAGCGCGTGCGCTTCGCCGACCTGCCGCAGGTGCTGCCCAATTTCATGTCCTACACGCTGCTGCGCGTCGAGATCAATGTCCGCGCCTCGACCATCATTGGCGCCGTCGGCGGCGGCGGCATCGGCGAGGAATTGAAACTCTCCATCTCTCGCGGCTTCGGCGCCAAGACGCTGGCGCTGGTGCTGCTCTTGTTCACGACCATCTTCATCATCGACCAGTTCTCCGCCTGGCTACGCCGCAAGCTGGTCGGCGAACAGGCCTTTATGATGGGCGCATAAACCATGGCGACAATGACCGCCGAGGAGATATTGTCGATCGAGGAGCGATATCCGCAAGTGTTCCGGCGGCCGCTGTACAAACGCTTCGCTCCGCTGTTCCTGTTCATCGGCATCCTGACCTATCTCGTCTATGTCCTGTGGTTCTTCAGCCTGCCGCAAGTGCTGCGGGAATCGCACTGGGAACGTCTGCCGCTGTTCCTGACACAATGGATCAGCTACGACCTGCAACCGGAATTCCGCCTCGACCAGCCTGAGATCACGCCAAAATACCCGCGCTTTTCCGCGCTTGGCGAGAACCCCAACCCCGACTGGGTGATCAGGAATCGAGACGGCACCTTCACCGTGCTGATCGATGGTCCGGCGAAATCCGTCACCTTCGACAAGGCGCAGGCAACGATCGTGGCCAACGGCCAGACCGTGCCGGTTTCACTGACAAGCGGCAAGCCGGTGATATCAGGCCCGGTGCCGGACTGGATCACCGCGCACGACGACGAGGTGGTTGCCAAGATGGGCTTCGTCGGCGAGGTGCGCGTCACCGTCGACCGCGTCAAGGTGCGCAAGCGCTTCCTCGGCTGGGCGAATTTCGTCTTCGATACGCGCTCGCCCTTCTTCGGCAAATCAGCGGGAGAGGTGATCTCGCTGATCGTGTCCGGGCCCGAACTGAAGCCGGGCACGTCGAACCTGGCGCTGGCAGGCGACAACATCTGGAACAACGCCCAGTGGCAGCACGGCGACGTCTGGACGAAGCTGCTGCAGACCATCGTCATGGCGTTCCTGGGCACGCTGCTCGGCAGCATCGTCGCCTTCCCGCTCGCCTTCTTCGCCGCCCGCAACATCACGCCGAGCGGCGTGCTCAGCCAGGTCCTGAAACGCTTCTTCGACTTCATGCGCTCAGTCGACATGCTGATCTGGGCACTGTTCTTCACCCGTGCGTTCGGCCCCGGCCCGCTTGCGGGCAGTGCCGCGATCTTCTTCACCGAGATCGGCACGCTCGGCAAAACCTACTCCGAGGCGCTTGAGAACATCGACGACAAGCCGCGCGAAGGTGTGTTGTCGACCGGCGCCAACGGCCTTCTGGTGCAGCGCTACGGCGTGATGCCTGAAGTCATCCCGGTCTTCATCAGCCAGACGCTCTACCAGTGGGAGTCGAACACCCGCGGCGCCACCATCATTGGCGCTGTCGGCGCCGGCGGCATCGGCCTGAAATTGTGGGAAGCGATGCGCACCAACTCCAACTGGGCCAACGTCTTCTACATGGTGCTGCTGATCCTGCTGGTCGTCTTCATCTTCGACAACATCTCGAACTTCCTGCGCCGCCGGCTGAGCCGGACGATTCACGACTACAACAGACTTCAGGCCGAGCAGGGGTGATGCCCTCGGCTCCAGGATCGACAGCGGCTCAAAGCGCCTTCGTGGTTCTAAGCGGCTTTCCTCCACCCATTCCTGATATGCTTATAGCCCTCGCGATAAACTGCTTCCGGCGTTTCGGAAAAATCGCGCCACACCTTTGTCGCCGCCGCCAGATCCTTCAACGACCGCCCGAAGGCCTCGATCGTCAGCCAGTCGTCATAGCCGCTCTTGCGGATCGCCGCGAACGTCTCTTTCCACGGGATGTTACCGCGCCCCGGCACGCCGCGATCGTTCTCCGATATGTGGATGTGCACGACATTCCTGCGATGCTTCGTATAGGCGCCGATCGGGTCGGCCTCCTCGATATTGGCATGAAAGGTGTCGTACATCGCCTTGATATGCGGTCGGCCGACGGCATCGATGTGCTCCGACAGGTCCGCCATCGTGTTGAAAAGATAACATTCGAAGCGGTTCAGCGCCTCCAGCCCGATGGTCACGTTCCGCGTGCCGGCATAGTCGCCGATGGCGCGCTGCGAGGCGATGGAACGGTTCTTCTCGGCGGGTGTCGGCCCCCTGCCGGAAAAGGCGCCGAGCGTCGAGTGCAGCGGTCCGCTGAGCGTCCTGGCGCCGAGCGCGTCGGCGCAATCAACAGCCCATTTCATGTAAGCGATACCGGCCTTGCGCGTTGCCGCATCCGGCGAAATCAGGTTCATTGCCGGATCGCCCATCGCCGAGACCGCGGTGCGCTCCAGCCCGATGCGATCGAGCAGGTCGCCGAGCTTTTTGTAGTCGTCCGGCGTACCGGCGAAAATCGGTATCTCGACACCGTCGAAGCCTGTCGCCTTGATGTCGCGAAGCAGCGGCTCGTGTTTCTTCGAGACGCTGGTCGTCCACAAGAACATGCACATGCCGATTTTCATCGACAGCCCTCCCCCGTCCGATCCCCCCGGATCATTCTTGTTTTAGAGCTTCGTCCACGCCCCATTCTTCTTCGACGATTTCACGCAGGCCTCGATGAAGGCCATGCCTTCGACGCCATCCTGGATGGTCGGGAAGACGACGTCCTTGGCCGGCTTGCCACCCTTCTTGCGCGCCGCGCGGATGGCGCGTGCAGCCTCCTGATAGATATTGGCAAAGCCTTCGAGGTAGCCCTCGGGATGGCCTGACGGTACGCGGCTCACACGGCCCGCCACCGGCAGCGCGCCGGCGCCGTTGCGGGTGATCAACTGCTTGGGCTGGCCGAACGGCGTGTACCAGAGGTAGTTCGGATCGGCCTGCACCCATTCCAGCCCGCCCTTCGAGCCATAGATGCGCAGCTTCAGCCCGTTCTCGTGACCCGGCGCCACCTGGCTGGCCCAAATCATGCCCTTGGCCGGATGCGTCTTGCCGGTGGACTTGAAGCGCAGCATCACGTTGACATTGTCGTCGAGCAGCCGCCCCGGCACGAACGCATCGAGATCGGCCGACAGCGAATCCAGCTCCAGCCCGGAGACGAAGCGGGCGAGATTGTAGGCATGGGTGCCGATGTCGCCCAGCGCGCCGCCGGCGCCCGCCTGCTTGGGATCGCCGCGCCATGAGGCCTGCTTCTGGCCGGTGGCGGCGAGATCCTCGGTCAGCCAGTCCTGCGGATATTCCGACTGCACGATGCGGATGTCGCCAAGTATACCCTTGGCCACCATTTCGCGTGCCTGCCGCACCATCGGATAGGCGGTGTAGTTGTGGGTGAGCACGAACACCTTGCCGGTCTTCTCGACCACCGCGGCGAGCTTTTTCGCCTCGGCCAGTGTCGTCGCCAGCGGCTTGTCGCAGATCACGTGGATGCCGGCCTCGAGGAAGGCCTTGGCAGCCGGCACATGGACATTGTTGGGCGTGACGATGGCCACCGCCTCGATGCCGTCGGGGCGCTTGGCCTCGGCCTTGGCCATCTCGGCATAGGAAGCGTAGCTGCGGTCCGGATCGAGCCCGAGTTCGGCGGCCGAAGCCTTGGCGCGCTCGGGATTCGCCGACAGCGCACCAGCCACCAGCACGAACTCATTGTCCAGGCGCGCCGCGATGCGGTGCACCGCGCCGATGAAGGCGCCTTGCCCGCCGCCGATCATACCATAGCGGATCGGGCCGCCTCCCGTTTCCGATTTCGATGCGCCGACCATGTTTTCTCCCTCGTGTCTTGGATGCCCCCCTCGCGGGGGGAGCAAGTCGCTTCAAATTCCCATCATCGCGCGCAGCACTTTCTTGTCCGTCGCGCCACCGGCGAAGTCGTCGAATGCCTTCTCCGTCACGCGGATGATGTGGTGCTGGATGAAAGGCGCCCCTTCGGCCGCTCCGTCCTCGGGGTGCTTCAGGCAGCACTCCCATTCCAGCACCGCCCAAGAATCATAATTGTACTGCGTCAGCTTGGAGAAGATGCCGCCGAAATCCACCTGCCCGTCGCCGAGCGAGCGGAAGCGTCCTGCACGGTTGGTCCAGCTCTGATAGCCGGAATAGACGCCTTGCCGGCCGGTCGGGTTGAACTCGGCGTCCTTGACGTGGAAGGCCTTTATGCGCTCGTGGTAGATGTCGATGAATTCGAGATAGTCGAGCTGCTGCAGCAGGAAGTGCGACGGGTCGTAGTTGATGTTGCAGCGCTTGTGGCCACCGACAGCGTCGAGGAACATCTCGAAGGTGGCGCCATCGAACACATCCTCGCAGGGATGAATCTCGTAGCCGACATCGACGCCATTGTCCTCATAGACGTCAAGGATTGGTTTCCATCGCTTGCCGAGTTCGGAAAACGCTTCCTCGATCAGTCCGGCTGGCCGCTGCGGGAAGGGATAGAGGTAAGGGAAAGCCAGCGATCCGGAGAAGGTCACCGAGGCTTTGAGGCCAAGGTGCTTCGAGGCCTTGGCACCGAACTTCATCTGTTCGACCGCCCATTTCTGCCGCGCCTTCGGATTGTTGTGCACGGAAGGCGGCGCAAAGCCGTCCATCTGCGCGTCATAGGCTGGATGCACCGCCACCAACTGTCCCTGCAGATGTGTCGACAATTCGGTGATCTCCACGCCGGCATCGGCGCAAATACCCTTCACCTCGTCGCAATAGGCCTTGGAAGACGCCGCTTTCTCGAGGTCGAACAGGCGCGCGTCCCAGGTCGGGATCTGCACGCCCTTATAGCCGAGACCGGCGGCCCATTTGGTGATCGCGGCCAGCGAATTGAACGGCGCTGCGTCACCCGCGAACTGCGCCAGAAACAGTCCGGGGCCCTTCATTGTCGTCGGCATCGGCATCCTCCCTCATTGTGTCGTGACCAAGCATAGCGCCGATTGGAAGCAGGGCCAGCCATTTTGGTCTTTTTGCATCGGGCGCTTTGCAGGCACTGCCATTCTGGTATTACCAAATAGGGGAATTTGGTCAAGCCTGACAATGCATCGGCCGAGCCTACCGGATGACTGAAGCATTGGCATATATCACAATATAATCAATGTAATAATTCACGTGGCAAGTTGCGCCTCCGCGCTTCTTGCCGTTCCAGGCAATTTGCTGTAGACCTCGCTTAAGGCCCAATTGGTCGAACCAGTTTGCAGGAAAAGGCTGGGGATGCCTTGGGGAGGAACCCTTGCGCCGTCTTTCGGCGACGCATGCCGAAGGCAAACGATACGGACGAATTTGGGAAGGACAGACCATGCATCTTTCGACGCACAACTGGATGCGGGCGGAACCATTGGAGACGACGCTCAAGCGCATCAAGAAGTTCGGCTATGAGTCGATCGAGATTTCCGGCGAGCCCGAGCAGTACAAGACCAAGGAGACGCGGGCGCTGTTGAAGGAGCATGGCATTCGCTGCTGGGGCGCGGTGACCTTGATGCTGGGCGAACGCAACCTTGCCGCCAAGAACCAGGGCCAGCGCGAGCGCTCCGTGCAGTACGTCAAGGACGTGCTGACCATGGTCAGCGAGCTCGATGGCGAGATCATCACGCTCGTCCCCGCGACGGTCGGCAAGGTCGTGCCGGACGGCACCGAGGAAGAGGAATGGAAATGGGTGGTCGACGCGACCCGCGAATGCTTCACCCATGCCAAGAAGGTCGGCGTCAAGATCGCCGTCGAGCCGCTCAACCGCTTCGAGACCTACCTGTTCAATCGCGGCGCCCAGGCGCTGGCGCTAGCCGACGCGGTCAGCCCCGAATGCGGCGTATGCCTCGACGCCTACCACATCCATATGGAGGAATTTAACGTCTACGACGCCATCCGTAAGGTCGGAAAGCGCTTGTTCGACTTCCATGTCGCCGACAACAACCGCTTCGCAGCCGGCCTCGGCCAGATCGATTGGCCGAAGATCGTCGCCACCTTGAAGGAAGTCGGCTACGACGGCGCGCTGACCAATGAATTCGTCGCCCCGGTCGACCGCACGCCGGCGGCACCCTATCCCGAAATGGTCGAGCGCCACCCGGTCGATATCTCGCCTGAGCAGCTGAAGTTCATCCAGGACCACGGCTCCAGCGTGCTGACCGAGAAATTCTACACCGACCAGATGCGCATCACCGCCGAAACGCTGCTGCCGCTGATCAAGTAGTCGACGACTGTTGGGAAGTTTGCCCTTTCGCCCTGACCGGCGGCGGGGCTGGGGAAAGACATGCGCATCAAGACCGTCCAAGCCTGGTGGGTCCGCATCCCGATCGAAGCCGCTCGGCAGCACCGCAGCGACTTCGGCCAGGTGACGACCTTCGACGCCGCCATCCTGCGCATCGAAACCGATGACGGACTGGTCGGCTGGGGCGAAGGCAAGAACGCAGCCGGCAGCGCCGGCAGCTACGGCGCCCTCGTCCATATGCTGAACCAGGAGGTCGGGCCGCAGCTGATCGGCCGCGATCCGGCCGACATCGGCATCATCTGGGAAATGCTCTACAATGGCGTGCGCCACGACAGTGCTGCCCGCGCCGGCCACGCCATGCCGCAACTGGCGCGGCGCGGCATGAGCATCGCCGCCATCAGCGCCGTCGACATCGCGCTTTGGGATATCCTCGGCAAGTCGCTCGGCCAGCCGGTCTGGCGGCTGCTCGGCGGCCGCAAGATCGACCGCATGCAGGCCTATGCCTCGGGCGGCTGGGCGTCCGCCGATGCCATCGGTGAACAGTTGAAATCCTACATCGCCCGGGGCGGCTTCAAGGCGCTGAAGATGCGGGTCGGCGCCATGGATGGCGCCGCCCACGTCTCGGCGGCCCGCGTCCGCGCCGCGCGCCGGGCGCTCGGCCCCGATGTCGAGCTGATGGTCGACGCCCACGGCACCTATACGGTGGCGGAGGCCAAGCGCTTCATCCACCTCGTCAACGACCTCGACCTCGCCTGGTTCGAGGAACCGGTGATCGCCGACGACAAGCCGGGCATGGCGGAAGTGCGTGCCTCCGGCGCCGTGCCGATCGCCACTGGCGAAAGCGAGGCGACGCGCTATGCCTTCCGCGACCTTGCCGTGCTCAAGGCCGCCGACATCTTCCAGCCCGATCCCGCCTTTTGCGGCGGCATCAGCGAGGCGATGAAGATCGGCACCATCGCCAGCGCCTTCAATCTGCGCTTTGCGCCGCATCTGTGGGCCGGCGCGCCCTGTTTCTTCGCCGGGCTGCATGTCTGCGCCGCCTCGCCGTCGAGTTTCACCGTCGAATATTCGCTCGGCGCCAACCCGATGATCCACGATCTGATCGAAGAGACTGTCGAAGCACAGGACGGTATGATAGCGATCCCGGAAAAGCCCGGATTGGGATTCACCGTTTCTGAGCGATTCCTGGAGGCGCACGCGCAACGCAATTGACGATGAAAGAAAAGAACCTTCTCGCGGAACTCGCAGCCTATCTGTTCTCCCACTCGGACAAGGAGAGCGGCCGCACCCCATCCGAACGTGAACTGGCGGAGCATTTCGCCGTCAGCCGCGGCCAGATCCGCGAGGCGCTGGCCATCCTCGAAGCCATGCGCATCGTCGAGCGGCGCGCCAAATCCGGCATCTACATCGACACCAAGCAGGCGAGCGTCGAGGCGCTGGCGCTGTTCGCGCGCGCAGGCCTGCCGCTCGATCCCTTGCAGATTTACGAGACGGTCGAGTTGCGCAAGATCCACGAGATCAAGGCCGCCGAGCTTGCCTGCTCGCGCGCCACCGAGGAGAATTTCGAGCGGCTGCGCGAGATCCTCAGGGCTTCCGAGGAACGCATCGCCGCCGGCGAAGGTCTGGCCAAGGAGGACCGCGAATTCCACCTCGAGATCGTGCGCGCCACCAAGAACAGCGTCTTCCACAACATCTGCAGCGTCTACTATCTGATGGGCGAACAGCGCCTGCCGATCTACTTCAATGACCCCGAACGAAGCGTGCGTTCGCATGCCGAGCATGTGCAGATCTACGAGGCGCTGCTGCGCCGCGACGGCAATCTCGCCCAGGCGCTGATGAGCGCCCACCTGCAAGGGGCGGAGAGCTACTGGAAGGGCCTGATCGAGGGCGGCATGGCGGCTGCGCCCGCGAGCCCGACGCTCGAAAAGGCCTGACAATGGCCCAGACCTTGCCGAAGATCCTGTCGACCCATCCGCTGCACCCGCGCGCCTCGGCCAAGCTCGCCGGCGCCGGCCAGCTCGTCATCGCATCGGCCCTCGATCCCGCCACCTTGACCCGGGAGGCCAAGGACGCCGATATCGTCATCGTGCGCGCGCCGCTGCCGCCGGCGCTGTTCGAGGGCGCCTGGAGGCTGAGGGCAGCCATCCGCCATGGCGCCGGGCTCGACATGATCCCTATGGAGGCGGCGACCGCCGCCGGCGTGCTGGTGGCCAATGTGCCGGCGGTCAATGCCCGTTCGGTTGCGGAACACGTCATGTTTGCCGCACTTGCGCTGCTGCGGCAATTCCGCAGGGTCGACCGCGACCTGCGCGCCAAGGGCTGGCTCGCCGGGCGCGAGCATGCCAACGCCAACATCGAGCTCGCCGGCAAGACCATCGGCATTGTCGGCCTCGGCGCCGTCGGCCAGGCCGTCGGCCATATCGCTGCGCACGGTTTTGACCTCAAGGTGGTGGCAACGACGCGCAGCATGCAGCCGGCGCCCGAGAAAGTCGGCTTCCTGTCGATCGACGCGCTGGTCGAGCAAAGCGACATCATCGTGCTCTGCTGTCCGCTGACGCCGGAGACGCGCGGTCTGATCAGCCGCGAGCGCATCGCCCGCATGAAACCCAATGCGCTTTTGATCAACGTTTCGCGTGGGCCGGTCGTCGATGACGACGCCCTGATCGAGGCCCTGCGGGAGCGCCGCATCGGCGGTGCGGCACTCGACGTGTTTTCGACGCAGCCGCTGCCCTCAAATCATCCCTATTTCGGCTTCGACAACGTCATCATCACCCCGCATATGGCAGGCATTACCGAGGAATCGATGATGCGCATGGGCATCGGCGCGGCGGGCGAAGCCTTGCTGGTGCTGGACGGCAAGCTGCCGGTCAATCTGCGCAATCCGGAAGCGGCCGATCACTATCGGCGGCGTTTTCCGCTCGACCTATAGCAATCGCTGTTTCGCCCCAATTCTCCGCGACGGTACGGCCATGTCCGGTCTTCGCCTCGCATTTCTGATTGCCGCAGCCTCGCCCGTCGGCGCCCTGCCGGCGTTCGCCGCGGCTCAGAGCAGCTATGTCTATTGCGACAATGGGTTGCGCTGCTTCAAGGCGCCCTGCCCGTCGAACAGCGCTCTCGACCTTGCCACCGGCAACATCATCAAGGGTGTGTCGATCGACGCCAGCGGATTGCCGCAGGCCGACAAGGCGATAACGGATCAGTCCGACGTGCTTTACAACGGGAAAATCGTCGTCAGGGGTTCGATCCAGCACCGCACCCAGACCATCACCGGCAAGGATTACAGCCTGTCTTGGCTGGTCGCGACACGCATCGTACGCACCGCCAAGGACAGCGAACGCAGGCATTGTTCATCGCCCTGATCCGCAACTGAGATCCACGACCGGTCAGCCGCCCAGCAGCCTCTCCACTTCGGCGGCTATCCGCAGCAGACGCCGGTCATGGCCGTTGCGCGCAACCAGCATCAGCCCAGCCGGTAGCGCCATATCAGGCATCGGCAGCGAGATCGCGCAGAGATCGAACTGGTTGGCGACCTGCGTGTTGCGCAGCAGCAGGCCTTCGACGCGGTCGCGCAGCTCGGCATCCTCGGCCATGGAAACGATGGTCGGCGCCATCACCGGCGTGGCCGGCAGGACCAGCACATCCACCGAGGCCAATCGCTCATCCATGGCAGCGATAAGCGCGGCGCGGCGGCGCAACGCCCTGATATAGACCGGCGCCGGCAGCATCGCCGCCCGCGACAAAGGCCCGCTGACATGCGGATCGACCGGCACCGACGCCCCTGTCGCCAACCAGTCGGCATGCACTTCGGCCCCTTCCATGGCAGCGATCGAGCCCCGCTTGGTGGCGGTCCTGAATTCCGCGATCATGTCGTCGATCACCAGATCGGCCATGCGCGCGCCGGCCTGTTCGATCTTGCCGAGGCAATGCTCGAACGCCGCGGCAACTTCACCTTCGGTGTCGCCAAAAAGAACGCCGCGCGGCACACCGACCCGAAGTCCCGCGAGCGATACGGCCGCCAGTTCGGTCGGCTCCTCACCGGCCATCACCGCGTCCGTGGCGGCACATTGCGCAACGGTTCGGGCAAGCGGCCCGATCGAGTCCAGGGTGCCGGACAGCTGAAAGGCGCCGGTCAGCGGCACCCGCCGTGCCGTCGGCTTGAAACCAACCACACCATTGAGCGCCGCCGGAATGCGGATCGAGCCGCCGGTATCGGATCCGATGGAGATATCGCTTGTCCCCTCGCCGACGGAAACGCCGGCGCCTGAGGACGAACCACCGGGAATGCGGCTGGCATCGACGGCGTTGCCTGGCGTGCCGTAGTGCATGTTGTCGCCGATCGCCGTGAAGGCGAACTCGGTCATGTTGGTCTTGCCGGTGAGGACCGCACCGGCTTGCCGAAGCCGGCTGACGATGGCGGCGTCGCGCGCGGCGGGCGTAGCGGTCTTCCGCATCAGCGAGCCGGCCGTGGTCGCCTCGCCGGCGACATCGAACAGATCCTTGACCGAGACGATCGTGCCGTCGAGCGGTCCGAGCGTCACGCCGGCCCGACTACGGGCGTCGCTGGCATCAGCCGCCGCCCGCGCGGCGTCGACATAGAGCTTGGTGAAGACCTTTTCGTCGGCCGCGCGATTGGCAAGACGTGACAGGATGATTTCGAGACGGTCGCGGATGGATTGCATGTCGATGTCGGACTCCGTCAGGATGCAACGTCTTTAAGGCAGGCAGCCGGTTGGGCCTGCGAAAGGGATGACCCGCCCGCATACCTTTGCACCTGCCAGCGATAGGAAGATACTGATGCTCTACAAAGGCAGCTGTCATTGCGGCAAGATCGCCTTCGAATTCAAGGCGGAACTGACCGGCGCCATCAGGTGCAATTGTTCGATCTGCTCGCGCAAGGGCGCGCTCTTATGCGCCATCCCGCATGAGAGCCTCACGGTCCTGGCCTGGGGCGATGACCTTGGCACCTATACATTCGGCAACCACGCCATGGCGCACCGCTTCTGCCGCGCCTGCGGCATCCACCCTTTCGCGGAGGACGTCCGTGAAGGCGGTGAGCGCAGCGCCTATATCAATCTCAACTGCGTCGCCGATGTCGACCCATCCACCTTGTCGATCTTCGACTTCGACGGACGCTCGGCGTGAAGCGATTCCGGATTGCCTTACCGGTAGCCGGTTGCGTCGGCGGGTTTGCCGGAGTGCGTGATCTTGCTGATCAACGACACGCCCTACGAGACCTACCTGGCGAAGTAACCGGGCGCTCTATCCGGCGTGACGCAGGCTGACACCGCTGCCTTTGTCGAACAGCACCACCTTTTCCGGGTTCCAGGCAAAGCGCACCGGCTGCTCGATGGCGACGTCGGTCCTTGCCGGCACCGTGGCGCGCAGCGTCGTATCGCCGACGCGCAGCGTCAGGATCTTTTCGACGCCATGGTTCTCGACATCATGGACGCGCGCTTCGACCGGCGCGCCGCTCTCGAGATAGACGTCTTCCGGACGGATGCCGAAGACGAGCGGGCGACCGTCGGTCGCCGCACTCGCCTTGGCCCCCCCGCAAAGGGCAGTTCGAAATTCAACGGCGCCATCACCGCGCGGCCGTTCACCAGCTTGCCGTCGATGAGGTTCATCGGCGGCGAGCCGACGAAGCTCGCCACATAGGTGTCGCGCGGATTGTTGTAGATCTCGTGCGGGGTGCCGGTTTGGACGATGCGGCCGTGGTTCAAGACGCCGACCTTGTCGCCCATCGACATCGCCTCGATCTGGTCGTGGGTGACGAACAGGAAGGTGGCGCCGAGTTGTATCTGCAGGTTCTTCAGTTCCGTGCGCAGCGCCTCGCGCAGCTTGGCGTCGAGTGCCGACAGCGGCTCGTCCATCAGGAACACGCGCGGCTTGCGCACGATGGCGCGGCCGATCGAGACCCGCTGCATCTCGCCGCCTGACAGGCGGTCGGTCTTGCGGTCAAGCAGATGCTCGATCCGCAGCGTACGGGCCGCGCGGTCGACGCGGTCCTTGATCTCGGCATCGGGTCCTCCGGTCAAGCCGGAGGATGACGGCGTGAGAGTTGAGAGTGCGACGCACACCGACCGGCGCGGACCGGCGCGAGCGCGACCTGCCGGATCGCGTCAGCTGCTGATCATCGCGCTGTCTTGTTGAGAGCGGTGACGACCAGCGCGAGAATCACCGCCGCGGCGGCGATTTCCCACACGAAAGCCTGCTTGTAGAAAGGCGGCGTGGCGAGCTGCGCCTTGCCGGCGAGAGTGTTGGGGTCCGGTGGATTGAGGAAGAAGACGCCGTAGAGATGCGCCGCCGTGATCGAAACCAGCAGCGCAATGCAGAAGACCAGCGCCACGACCAGCGCTACGGTCACCACACTGCGCACCTTGACGCCCGGCTGGGCCAACGGCAGCAGGTTGTTGATGAGTCCGGCAAGCACCACGAGACCGCTGCCGACCGCGTACAGGCCGATGGAAAAGGGTTGGAAGATCAGCACCAGCGCCATGACGCCGAGGCCAATGATGAAGACCTCGAGGCAGTACGCGCCGGCCCGGCTCATGCCGGAAGAACTGTCGCTCATGACCGCACCGCCTTTCCAGCGCCATCGAAGACATGGGTTTGCCTGGGATCGGGGCGTAGATTCAGCGCCTCGCCGACCTTGACCCGCTGGCTTCTCGTCACCACGACGCGGATGTCGGCGCCTGCCGCCGTGCGGGCATGAATAAGGGTTTCGGCGCCCATGGGCTCGATGAGCTCGGCCCGGGCGGAGATGGTGCCACGGTCCCCCGTATCGGTCGCGGTGAAGGCGCGGGGGCGGACACCGATCGTCACCCTGCCGGGCTGCAGGCGCGCGACCGCCGCGTCCGTGCGGATCGCCAGATTAATGCCGGCCACGGCCATCTCCGCCGTGCCATCGGCGAAGGTCTTGAGGTCGGCCTCGAGAAGATTCATCTGCGGCGTGCCGATGAAGCTCGCCACGAAAGCATTGGCGGGCTTGGCAAAAACCTCGTGCGGTGAGCCGACTTGCTCGATCAGGCCGTCCTTCATGATGGCGATGCGGTCGGCCATGGTGAGCGCTTCGAGCTGGTCATGGGTCACGATCACGGTCGCTTTGGAGAGGCCCTGCAGCACTTCCTTGATCTGGCCACGCATGCTCTGGCGCAGTTCGACATCGAGACGCGACAAGGGCTCGTCGAAGAGGAAGCAATTGGGGTCGCGGACGATAGCGCGGGCCATGGCGGCGCGCTGCTTTTCGCCCTCGGATATCTGGTTCGGCAGCCGGTCGAGAACGTGCTCCAAGTGGAGGATCGCGGCGACGCGGTTGACGCGGGCAGTCCGCTCAGCCCTGGAAATGCCGTCATGATAGAGCGGGAAGGCGATGTTCTCGCCGACCGATGCCGACGGGTAGAGCGCGTAGAACTGGAACACCATGGCGATGTCGCGCTTTTCGGGCGGCAGGTTGTTCATCACCTTGCCGGCGATGACGACCTCGCCGTCAGTGACGCTTTCCAGCCCGGCGATGACGCGCAGGGTCGTCGTCTTGCCACATCCGGACGGGCCGAGAAGGCAGACGACCTCACCGGCGGCCACCGACAGGTCAACGTCCCTGACTGCGGTGAAGGAGCCGAAACGCTTGGTGACTTTGCGGAGTTCGATGGTTGACATCTCAGCGCTTCACGGTGCCGAAGGTAACGCCGCGCAACAGATGGTTTTGCAAGAAGAAGGTGACCAGGAAGACTGGGACGAGGAACAGGGTTTCGATGGCGGCAAGCAAAGTCCAGTCGGTGCCGCGTCCACCCGACGACACGGCCTGGTTCATGGCGACCGGGACCGTTCTCGTGTCGGGCCCCGAGAGCAACAGGGCGAAGAGGAACTCGTTCCAGGTGAGGATCAGGCCGAACACGAACGTGGCGGCGAGCCCGGCAATGACCTGGGGCAGGCAAATCTTGAAGAACACCCGCATTCCGGACGATCCGTCGATGCGGGCGGCATCCTCGACGTCTGGCGACAATTCATCGAAGAAGCTCTTCATCATCCAGATGGTGAAGGCCAGGTTGAAGGCGGTGTAGAGCATGATGATGCCGAGATACGAGCCCGACAGGCCCACTACGCGGAACATCAGGATCACCGGAATGATCACCACAATCGCCGGCAGCATCCGCGTGGTCAGGATGATGAACAGGTAGGTGTCATTGCCTTTCAGCGGATAGCGCGAGAAGCCGAAGGCCGCCAGGGTGCCGATGACCAGCGCCAGCAGCACCGACGCCGAGGCGATGAAGATCGAGTTGAAGAAATAACGGTCGAATCCTGTCGCTTCCGGGGCACCGTCCGGCGTCATCGAGCGGGAAAAGACGGACCCAAAATTTTCGAGCGTGGGCTTGAACACAAAATGGTCCGGAATCAAGCCGAACAGCGACGTGGGCGACAGCGTTGGAGGCACCAGGAGCGCGTCGCCCTGCGGTTTGAAGGCGGTGAATATGATGAACAGCACCGGCAGAAAATAGATAAAGGCGACGATGGCCACGGCGAGCGTCCGCCCCCAGCCGGCCTTGTCTACTCCGCTGGCCCTGCCGAAGCCGAGCTTTCCCAATATCGATTCGGCCACGGGTCAGGCTCCCTTCGTACGGCGGTTTGCGAGGTACAGGTAGAGGTTGGTGAGAACGATCACCATGAACAGCATCAGATAGGAGATCGCCGCGCCCTCACTCGTCTTGTTCTGCTCGTTGGCGATGCGGATCAAGTGATAGGAGATCGTCAGTGTGTCGTTGCCGCCCTTGGTGAGGAGGATGACGAGATCCGCCAGCTTGAATGCCTCGATGGTGCGGAAGAGAAGGGCCAACATCAGAAGGCCGCGGATGTAGGGGAAGGTGATCATCCAGAATTGCCGCCAGCTGGAAATACGGTCGATGGCAGCGGCCTCGTAAAGGTATTTCGGCACCGAGACGAGGCCCGCCAGCACAAGGAGCATGACGAAGGGCGACCACATCCATGCGTCGGCGAAAACGATTCCCGCCACGGCACCGACTTTGTTGCTCATCAGGATGAACTGGTTGCCGGAGATGGAATTGATGACGTAGCTGAGAATCCCGAATGTCGGGTCATAGTAGTAGGTGAAGAACACGCCAGAGGCGACAACCGAAAGCATCATCGGTGTCAGCACCAGGATCAACAAATACTTGCGCAGCGGAAATTGCTTGGCGAACAGGATGGCCAGCAGAAAGCCGACGATCATCTGCGCGGAGACGGTGAACACGACGAACATGGCGGTATTGATCAGCGCGCCCCAAGTCGCGTGAGCAGCGAGATCGTTGGTAAGGATCCGGACGTAGTTCCCGAGTCCGACGAAGCGGATCGTCTGCTGGTTTGCCTGGTAGGCGAAGAACGAAAGGCCCAGCGACCACAGCAGGGGGAAGATATTCATCACAAACAGAACGGCGATTGCCGGAGCGACCAGCAGGGCGCCGAAGTAGTGGCGGCGATACGCGTTGACGGTAAATGCGGCCGCGACCAACGCCGCCGCGGCGCCCACCACCCAGAAGGAGACAGCCGCCGGCAAGCCCGCCATTGATATGGCCGACACGACGACAGCGACAGCGATGGCGAGTTTCCAGTTGTGGGCAACAACCGCGGTAAGGCGTGGTGTCAGCAGCGTGCTTGAAACAGCGGTCATGGGAGTCCGAAATATGGAGCGCCTGGCGTGGCAATGATGGGGAGCGGCTTTGCCCGCTCCCCGCAGCTTTGTCGGAAGGTTACTGGATAAGGCCAGCGTTCTTCAGGAGGTCCTCCTGGAACTTGGCGATGTTATCCAGGGTGGTCTTGGCGTCCTGCTTGCCAGTGATGGCTAGGTCGTACTGGTCCTGCTGCTGGGTGAGCAGTTCGAAGAACTGCGGCACGTGCCACATGTCCTTCTGCCAGTCGAGCGAGTTCGCCCAGGCGCGGTCCCACGGACGATAGGTCGCGTATTTCGGATCGCTGTAGACCGACTTGATCGCGGACTGGCCGCCGGCGGCGGCGAACTGGTGCTGGATATCGGGCGAGAGCCACCACTTCACGAAGCCCACCGCTTCCTTGATTTGCTCAGGCGTCGTCCAGGTGGTGAGGACAAAAGGCTGTCCGCCGATCTGTGACGTACGATTCACCTTTCCGTCGGGGCCGCGCAGGCCTGGCGCCAATCCGAACACCAGCTTGTCGGCAACCTTCGACGTCTTGGGATCGAGCGAGGCTTCGCCGAGACCGATCCAGTCGATGTTCATGGCCACCTTGCCTTCACGGAACAACTGGTCCGAGACGAAGATGTCCATGGTGCCCGTCTTGACCACCGGCGGCATGTACTTCAGCAATTTGAGGAAATGCTCCATGCCCTCGATGGACTTCGGGGAGTTTACGACGCCTTCGGCATGTCCGGTCGGGGCCTTGGTTTCATCCCAGATGCCGCCGCCATGCTGCCAGACGAACGTGTGGACCGAGCTCGTCGAGAAGTCGTAGCCTTTGCCTGCCTGATAGGCGATGCCGTAGAAATCGTCATCCAGCACCTGGCCGGCGAGCTTGTCGCCCTTCTTGCGCTGGAAGAATTCGCCAACATGCTCGAACGTGTTCCAGTCCATGGCGTCGATTTCTTCGCCGGTGCAGGGCAGCTTCTCATTGTACTTCGCCTTGAAGGCGGCCTGCTCGTCGTCGTTGCAGAGCACGTCCTTGCGGCCGTAGGTGACCAGCACGTCCGGGAACTGCGGGAAGCCGTAGTAGTTCGGCGTGCTGTTGGGATAGGTCGAGTAGGCGTTGAGCACGGCGGGATGCATCGACTCCATCGCCGCCTTGAGTTCCGGGTCGGCATCGATGAGATCGTTGATCTTGCGGAAGTAGCCGCCTTCAACGAAGGCGCCCAACCACTGCGAGTCCGAAACGATGAAGTTGTACTTCTTTTCGCCCGAGGTCAACGAGGCGTTGACGCGGGTGTAGAAATCCGGCCACGGAATGAAGTCGACATCGAGCTTCACGGTATTGCCAGACTTGGGCTTGTACTGCTCGTCGAAGAACTTCTTCATAATGCGGGTCGGGGGCCAATCCGGCACCGCCATCGTCAACGTCACTTCTTCGGCAGAGGCATAGGTCACGCCTCCCACCAGTAGCGTGGCAGCGAAGCTTGCGGCTGTCGCTAGCCCTTTCACTTTGGTCATCGCCGTCATTCGCGTTTCCTCCCTTGGTTAACCGGATTGCTTCTCGCCGTTGGCGTCAGGTCATTGCCTGGCCGCTCACGGCGCGGAAGACGTGGATTTTCCTGTTATCGATGGCGATCGATGCCGAATCGCCGGTCCTGATGCTGGCGGCGATCGCTTCCGGCAGCACCATGCGCAACATCTCGCCGCCGGCCTCGACCGAGACGATCGTGATGTCGCCGAGCGGTTCGACCAGATGCACCTTCGAGGCAACCCCGGCTTCGCCCTTGGCGGCGAGCCGAATGTCGCTCGGGCGAATGCCGATCAGCGCGGCCTCGCCGGCATCGGCAGTCTTTGGCGCCGTCGCCGGAACCAGAGTTCCGAGCGGCGTGTCGAAAGACCTGGTGTCGGCGCGCACCGAGGCCGTGAACAGATTCATGTGCGGCGAGCCGATCTTGCTGGCGACATAGGTATGGATCGGGTGCTCGTAAAGCTCGTCCGGCGTGCCGATCTGGACGATGCCGCCATCGCGCATGACGGCGATCGTCTCGCCCATCGAAAGAGCCTCGAGCTCGTCGGGCGTGGCATAGATCACGGTCATCCCGAACTGGCGGTGCAGCCGCTTCAGCTCGGCGCGCGTCTCGTGCCGAAGCTTGGCGTCGAGATTGGTGAGCGGCTCATCGAGGAGAAGAATCTTTGGCCGGCGGATCAGGGAGCGGCCGAGCGCGACGCGCTGCTGCTCTCCGCCGGACAGGGTTGCCGGCTTGGCCTTCAGGCGGTGTGTCAGCTTCAGGATCTCGGCGGTCTCTTTCACCCGCTTGTCGATCTCGGCGCGCGCGGCTTTCTCCTCGCGCAGCGGATAGGCGAGATTGTCGTAGACCGTGAGGTGGGGGTAAAGCGCGAAAGACTGGAAGACCATCGAGATGCCGCGGCCGGCGATCGGCGCATGGGTCATGTCGCGGCCGCCGATCTCAAGCGTGCCGGAGTCGGCCTGGACGAGGCCGGCGATAGTGCGCAGCGTCGTTGTCTTGCCAACCGAGCTCGGCCCGAAGAGTACGAAGAAGCGGCCTTCGTCGACGGCGAAGCTCAGGTCGTTGATGGCGCGCACGGATCCATAGGCTTTGCTGAGCCCATCGAGGCGCAGCGCAATCCCCTTGCCGGCACTGGCGCGAGGCGACGTCTGCGTCACGATGCGCCACCTCGTGCGGACGGAACACGCGCCATCCGTGTGATCCTCCTCGCCCTGCCGAAATGGACTGCGGCTGTCATTCCCGATCCGCCTTTTCTTTCCTAATCTGGTATTACCAATTTAAGATGCTCGTCAAGCGCTTTCTTAAAATTTGCCGTCACCAAAATAAGCTGAACACGTCCGCTATATGCGGGTATTTCCTTCATTTTTGGCAATTCTCCACCTTCATCCCGTTCGCAAAACGCCAATCCCCAAAATCACTGAAATCGCCGACCTTCAAATCTGGTCGAACCAGATTCGCTCCGAGCTACCGCGGCGACCGCCCCGGATTGCCCTCGACGCCCCCCCCAATCCGGTCCGCGTCGGGAGAAGTCTCATATCCTGCATCCGCCTTCGTCCAGCCCTCCTCCATGCCCAACTCACGCCGCCACCACCACTGGTCAGGATGGCGTCCGGAGTCGCGCCTGGCGCACCAGCGCTGAGGCCGCCCACCGGGCGACGGCCAGGGTCTTGCCGCTGTCCAGGCCCCAGATGTCCTTCAGCACAATCAGCAGTTCGACGCCGAAAATCAGCGACAGCGCCTGCGCCAGGCGCTCGAATTCGCGCGGCGGCAGCTCGCCCCTCAGTGGCGCAAGCGCATCCTCCAGCAGGTCCATGCGATGGCCACGGGTGAAGGGTGGCTCGCCGCCCAGCGTGCCGGCCTGGCGCCGCGCCCATTGATCGAGCGACAGCTTCAATGCCGCCTTGAATGTGGCTTCGAAGGCCTCGATGCGCGGCATGGCGGTGTCGAACAATTCGATGACCCGGCGCTCGGCATCGGCGGAGGTCGATTGCCAGGTGAGGATTGGCCCCAGCCCCTCGTCGACGACGGCCTGCACCAGTGCGGCCTGGCTCGGAAAATAACGATAGGCGGTGGCGCGGGAAACCTCGGCCGCCTCCGCAACCTCGCTGACCGACGGCGTGACGCCCGCCTGCATCAGTCTTGTCGCTGTCTCCAGCATCAGCCGTTTCGTACGCGCGCGCGGTCCTCGCTCCAGCGCTGGGCCGCTTCCCCGCTCGGCGTCGTCGCTCGCCGTGGATTGTTGACGTGAGACATCCATATCAATACGATACGCGCGTCTCAAAAATTTGCAATGACCTTCGCATCGTCGAACGGCCGGGCAATGAGCGGCAGACGCATCGCGCCTGCCTGGATTGGGGAACGCAATGAAGCGCATCTATGTGGTGGGCACCGCCGACACCAAGGGCGAGGAACTCGCCTTCCTGGCCGATGCGATCGCTGCAACGGGTGCCGCCGTTTCCCGCGTCGATGTCGGAACGCGCGACGCAACAATACCCGTCGACATCAGCGCGAACGACATTGCCGGCCACCACCCCGGCGGCAGTGACGCCGTGCTCGGCGGCGATGATCGTGGCGCCGCGGTAGCCAGCATGGGCGTCGCCTTCACCCGCTTCGTCCAGTCGCGAAACGACATCGCCGCCATGATCGGCATTGGCGGCGGCGGCGGCACGTCGATCATCACAGCGGGCATGCGCGCGCTGCCGCTCGGCCTGCCGAAAATCATGGTCTCGACGCTCGCCTCGGGCGACACGGCTCCCTATGTCGATGTCTCCGACATCATCATGATGCCGTCGGTGACCGACATGGCCGGGCTGAACCGGCTCTCCCGCGTCGTGCTGCACAATGCCGCCCAGGCGATAGCGGGCATGGCGGCAAGGCCGGCGCCGCCGCCGGACGGCAAGCCGTCGATCGGGTTGACCATGTTCGGCGTCACCACGCCTTGCGTCACCGCCATCGCCGACCAGCTTCGCACCGCGTATGACTGCATGGTCTTCCACGCCACCGGCACCGGCGGCCGCAGCATGGAAAAGCTGGCCGACAGCGGCCTGCTGTCCGGTGTCATCGACATCACCACGACAGAGGTCTGCGACCTGTTGTCCGGCGGCGTCTTGCCGGCGACGGAAGACCGCTTCGGCGCGATCGCCCGCACCGGCCTGCCCTATGTCGGCTCGGTCGGCGCGCTCGACATGGTCAATTTCTGGGCGCCCTCGACCATTCCGGAACGCTATCGCGGACGGCTGTTCTACGAGCACAATCCCAACGTCACGCTGATGCGCACCACTGCCGACGAGTGTCGCAAGATCGGCGAGTGGATCGGCGGCAGGCTCGCCCTTTGCGAGGGGCCGGTGCATTTTCTCATTCCGGAGAAGGGCGTCTCGGCGCTGGACATCAAGGGGGGCGCCTTCTTCGATCCGCAGGCCGACGCCGTGCTGTTCAAAGCCATCGAGCGCACCATCAAGCCGAATGCCAATCGCCGCGTCACGCGCTCGCCGCTGCACATCAACGACCCCGAATTCGCCAAGACCGCGGTCGCGGCTTTTCTCGACATCGCCAGGCACTGAGGTTCAAAAACATGCCCGCAATACCGCGCAAGGACATACTGAAGAAATTCAGGGGAATGATCGACAAAGGTGTGCCGATCGTCGGCGGTGGCGCCGGCACCGGCCTGTCGGCCAAGGCCGAGGAGGCCGGCGGTATCGACCTGATCATCATCTACAATTCCGGCCGCTACCGCATGGCCGGGCGCGGCTCGGCCGCCGGCCTGCTCGCCTATGGCAATGCCAATGAGATCGTCAAGGAAATGGCCTATGAGGTGCTGCCGGTGGTCAGGCACACGCCGGTGCTGGCCGGCGTCAACGGCACCGACCCGTTCGTCATCATGCCGCTGCTTCTGGCCGAGCTGAAGACGGTGGGCTTTTCCGGCGTGCAGAATTTCCCCACCATCGGCCTGTTCGACGGTAGCATGCGGCAGAGTTTCGAGGAGACCGGCATGGGCTTCGGGCTCGAGGTCGACATGATCGCCGAGGCGCACAAGCTCGACCTCTTGACCACGCCCTATGTCTTCAACCCGGACGAGGCGCGCGCCATGACCAAGGCCGGGGCCGACATCGTCGTCGCCCATATGGGCGTGACGACTGGCGGCTCGATCGGCGCCACCTCGGCCATGTCGCTCGACGATTGCGTCGTCGCGATCGACGCCATCGCCGACGCCGCCCGCTCGGTACGCAAGGACGTCATCCTGCTTTGCCACGGCGGGCCGATCTCCATGCCGGACGATGCCCGCTACATCCTCGACCGCTGCAAAGGCCTGCATGGTTTCTATGGCGCGAGTTCCATGGAGAGGCTGCCGGCGGAAGCGGCGATTGCCCGGCAGACAGCCGATTTCAAGGCGGTGACGCTTGGCGGCGACAAAACGACCGCGAAGAAAAAGAAGGGATGAGATCATGACCGACAAGAGCAAGGTGTTTGTCTATCCGAAGGACGTCGGCGCCTTCGGCTTCGATTGGGGCCGATTGGCCCTGACGGTCGCTCCGGAAGTGAATGGCGCTGAGCGCTTTTCCGGCGGCGTCGTCGATCTCCCCTCCGGCAAGGGCCACACCCGCCACAACCATCCGGGCGCCGAGGAAATCATCTTCGTCATCTCCGGCCATGGCGAGCAGATGGTCGAGGACGAGAAGGGCAATCCGCTGGTCGCGAAGGTCGGCCCCGGCTGCACCATCTATGTGCCGGAGAGCCGTTTCCATTCGACGCTGAATACGGGCGACGGGCCGATGCAGCTGTTCGTTGTTTACTCGCCGGCTGGGCCGGAACTGGTGTTGCGCGAACTGCCGGATTTCCGGCTGATTCCCGTGGGGCAGTGATAAAGTTTTATAGGGCGGCGCCGCCCCTCATTGTCCTGCCGGACATTTCTCCCCGTAGAACGGGGAGAAAGACGCTGTCATCGACGATTGGCCAGTCGCCAGAACTGCTCCCTTCTCCCCGTTCTACGGGAAGAAGGTGCCGGCAGGCGGATGAGGGGCGCCGGCCTTGGTCTTAAAAGGTCCCACCCCTGTTCCACCCC